>CAZJSY010000391.1:203-2635 GCA_964548555.1 uncultured Burkholderiales bacterium | reverse complement strand
CCCGCATGCAGGAGGGCATGCTGTCGCTCGTCCAGATGGCCCGCACCGCCGACGCCGCCCGCCGGCACGCCGACGCCGGGCTGCTGCAGGTCGGGTACCTCCGGTCACCGACGACCGGCGGCGTCTACGCGTCGTTCGGGTCGTTGGCCGATGTGCTGTGGGCCGAGCCCGACGCGTTCATCGGCTTCGCCGGGCCGCGGGTCGTGGAGGTCGTCACCGGCGAGGCGCCCCCGAGCGACTCCCACCGGGCCGAGGGTGCGGGCGCCGCGGGCCTCGTCGACGCCGTGCTCGGCCCCGAGGAGGCGCACGCCCAACTCGCGCGGTTGCTCGCGACGACGCGCTCGAGCGGCCGGCGGGTGCTCCCGGAGGGGCCACCGCCGGCGCCCGCGCTTCGCGACCACGTTCCCGACCCGTGGCAGGCGGTCACCGCGGTGCGGGCGCCGCAGCGACCGTCGGGTCGCGAATGGCTCGATCGGGTCGTGCCGTCGCGGGTGCAGCTGCGCGGCGACCGCGCCGGCGGCACCGACGACGTCGTGCTGGCCGGGATCGGAACGACGACCGCCGGCACGTCCGTCGCCTTTCTGGCCCTGGACCGTCATGCGGGCGACGGCCGGCCCCGTCCAGCCGGGTATCGCACCGCCCGGCGGTTGCTCGCATTCGCGGCCCGGCTCGCTCTGCCCGTCGTGACCTTCGTCGACACCCCGGGAGCGGACCCGGCGGAGGCGTCGGACCACGGCGGGCTGGCGGGCGAGATCGCGCGCACCCTCGCGGCCCTCTCCGCCCACCCTGCGCCGACCGTGAGCGTGATCGTGGGGGAGGGCGGCAGCGGTGGGGCGCTCGCCTTCGCCGCCACCGATCGCGTCTACATGCTCGAGGATGCAATCTTCTCGGTGATCGCGCCCGAAGGTGCCGCCGCGATCCTCGAGCGCGACCCGGCTCAGGCTCCGGAGCTCGCCGCGCGGCTGCGTCTGACCGCCCCCGACTTGGTCGAGCTGCACGTCGCCGACGGGATCGTCGCGGCCGATGCGAGCGGTGACGCCGTCTGCGCGATCGTGGAGCACGCGCTCGCGACGGCCAACCCCGGCGACGGACGCGCCCGATTCGACGAGGCCACCCGCGCGTGGCTCCGGAGCAGCTGAATGGCCACATCGACCACGTCGACCCGGCGAAGCGATGTCAAGCCGCTCCTCGCGGCGGCTTTCGTCGTGGTCGTGCTCGGCCTCGGCGCCGCCGTCCTGATCCTCCGGGCGACCGGCCAGGGCAATGCGCCGCGCACACCGAGGCCCTTTGCGGCAGGTCTGGAGAACTCGATCCGCAACGACGTGAAGACGGGCGGCCCGGTGTACTACGCCGATCCGTACGGCGGATACCGCGGGATCTTCTTCACACTCGAGCAGGACCACCTCGTCGCTGCGGCTGCGCACACCTGGAACCGCTCCAGCTGCACCGTGCGGTGGCGCGGGTCCTTGAACCGCTTCGTCGACTGCGACGGCAACCGGCTCACGAGCGAGCAACTCCCGCGCTACCCGTATACCGTCCCCGGCGCCGGAGCGGCGAAGGGTGCGGTGCTCGTCGACGTGCGCACGCTGCTCCCGCCACCCGTCGGCTAGCGCTCTTCGAGCAAGAGGGCGTCGACCTCGGGCCTCTCTGCAAGTTGCACGAGGAACCGGTCCAGGTCGACGCGCACGCCCGTCTTCAGAGCCGCGGTCACCTCGCATTGACCGGTGTCGGCATCGTGCTCGATCTGCAGGCTCCGGATCTGGACGCTCGGCATCGACCGCAGCGCTTCGACGAACGGCCCCGGTTCGCCACCCGGACGCAAACGGAACGACACGACCTCGGAGCGCCGGGCGAAGCGGTGGCGCACCCACCGCCGCACGCTGCGGAACAGCACCAGCGACACGAGTGTGGCGACCGTGACCGCGACCGCGCCCCAGTAGTAACCGACACCGACCGCGAGGCCGATTGCGGCCGTGACCCACATCGAGGCGGCGGTCGTGAGGCCGCGCACCGATGCACCCTGCTTGAGGATCGCACCGCCGCCGAGGAATCCGACGCCGACAACGACCTGTGACGCGACGCGTGTCGGGTCGATCTGCACGTTGGTGCTGTTGCGTGACGCGGTGTACGGCGCGAACGCGTGGATCGAGATCAGTCCGAACAACGCGGCACCGAGACACAGCACGACGTGCGTACGAAAGCCGGCAGGCTGTGCGTCGATCTCGCGCTCGATGCCGATCGCGCCACCGAGCACGACCGCGAGCAACACCCGCAGCACCATCTCGGCCTGGTCGAGATGCAGCACGCAACCCCCTATCGCACGGCTCCCTCGGCCGACCCTCCCGGGCGTCCGCCCAGGGTCGACCTCGTAGCGCACATCGCACGGCTCCCTCGGCCGACCCTCCCGGGCGTCCGCCCAGGGTCGACCTCGT
>CAZJSY010000391.1:0-103 GCA_964548555.1 uncultured Burkholderiales bacterium | reverse complement strand
AGCGCACATGTGGGGCCGTCGTGCTGTTACGCCGACAGCTTTCGCAGTGGCGCCCACGCGAGCAGGAGCCGCTTCTCGCCGGCGTCACGGAACTGCACGACGG
>CAZJSY010000390.1:0-2637 GCA_964548555.1 uncultured Burkholderiales bacterium | reverse complement strand
CCACCCGGGTACCGACTCGCCCGAGTACGAGTACATGATGGAGCGCCGGCGCGCTCTGGACGGCTTCCTGCCCCATCGCGTCGACCGGTCGAAGCCGCTTCCGCTGCCCGCCGACGACGCGTACGCCGATCTGATGGCCGGTACCGGTGAGAAGGTGCAGGCGTCGACCACCACGGCGTTCGCTCGCCTGGCGCGCAAACTCATGCAGGATCCGGAGATCGGCGCGCGCGTGGTGCCGATCGTTCCCGACGAGGCGCGCACGTTCGGTCTCGACGCGCTGTTCCGCGACATGCAGATCTACGCGCCGCTGGGCCAGCTCTACGAACCCGTCGACGCCGGCCTGCTCCTGAGCTACCGCGAGTCGCGCAAGGGCCGCATCCTCGAAGAGGGGATCACCGAAGCGGGGGCGATGGCGTCGTTCACGGCTGCGGGTACGTCGTATGCGACATGGGGCCAGCGGATCGTCCCGTTCTTCATCTTCTATTCGATGTTCGGGTTCCAGCGTGTGGGCGACCTGATCTGGAGCTTCGGTGACCAGCGCGGCCGAGGCTTCATGCTCGGCGCGACCGCGGGCCGCACCACGCTCACGGGTGAAGGTCTGCAGCATGCCGACGGCCACAGCCACGTGCTCGCGACCGCAGTTCCGAACTGCCGTGCGTACGATCCGGCGTTCGCGTACGAGATGGCCGTCATCGTCCGCGACGGCATCAAGCGGATGTACGGCCCGGAGCCCGAGGATTGCTTCTACTACCTCACGCTCTACAACGAGAACTACCCGATGCCCCCGATGCCGGAAGGCGTCGAGGACGGCATCGTGCGCGGCCTCTACCGCTACCGCCCGTCACCCGAGGAGCGCGAGTTGCGGGCCACGTTGCTCGGGAGCGGCACGATGCTGAACCAGGTGCTCGAGGCGCAACGGATGCTGCTCGAGGAGCACGACGTCGCCGCCGACGTGTGGAGCGCGACCAGCTACAAGCTGCTCCGTGAGGACGCCCTGTCTGCCGAACGCTGGAACCGGCTCCACCCGACGGAGCCTCCCCGCATGCCCTATGTCACGGAACAGCTCGCGGGCTCGAGCGGCCCGATCGTGGCGGTGACCGACTTCATGAAGGCGGTCCCCGACCAGGTCGCCCGGTTCGTGCCCGACCCCTTCGTCAGCCTCGGCACCGACGGCTTCGGATTCTCCGACACCAGGGACGCGCTCCGGCAACACTTCGAGGTCGACCCGGCCCACATCGTCGTCGCCACGCTCGACGGGCTCGCGATCAAGGGGCAGATCAGCGGCGAGGTCGTGGAGAAGGCGATCCGCCGCTACGGGCTCGATCCGGACGCCCCCGACCCCCGGACCACCTGAGGCCGCGAGGCACCCCGCGGCACGTCGGGACGCTGCGGACGCTGTCGGGATGACCCCGAGATGCCTGTTCTCGAGTGGTCAGTCGCGGCCGCGACCCCGTTCGCGCAGAGCGTCGGGGTCCCAGGGCTCCGGCTCCTTGTCGAGGTCGTCGTCGTCCTCGTCGAGGTAGCGCGGAGCCTGGTCGTCCTCCAGGTCGGCGAGGGTCCCGCTGCCCTCACGGAAGAGACCGTCGTCGTAGCCCTGCTTGAGCTCGCGAGCCTCGCGAAAGCGCCGTGCTCGTCCTTTTCTGGGCACGTCGTCACCTACCTCGACGTTCGAAGTGAACCTCCATGATGCCGCAACACGGGGCCTCCATGCGCGACTGAACCGGGATTTACCGGGCGCTCGACAGGCGATCCGGGCGATCCGCCGCCGGCCTCGACGCGCCGGGCGCGCCGGCAAAGGGCCGGTTGCCGAACCGGTCGAGGTGGACGACCTCGGCCGCGGGTCGCCGCGAGGTCGGGCCGTACCCGCCCTGCGGCCAGCCGAGCGGTACGACCGCGCACGGCGTCACCCAACGGGGCAGTCCGAGCGTCCGGCGGACGAGGCCGGTCGACCACAGTGGAAGTGTGCTGAGGGTGGCCCCGAGGCCCAGGGCCCTCGCCGCGAGCAGCAGGTTCTGCACTGCGGGATAGATCGAGCCGTAGAACGCGGCCCGGGCGACCGGCAGGTAGGGGCGGCTGCCGCGCAGGCATGCCACCACGATGACCGGGGTCTCCTCGAAGTGGTCCGCCTGCCACTGGATCGCGTCCCGCATCCGGTCCTCGCTCAGCGGATGGGGCTGACGGCGGCCGAACCGCTTCGAGACCGACCAGGCCTGGCGGTTGAGCCGGGCGAGCTGGTGCTTCACGTCGGGATCACGCACGACGATCCACTCCCACGACTGCCGGTTGCCGGCCGTGGGCGCCTTCATCGCGAGCTCGATGCAGCGCAGCACGGTGGCGTCGTCGACGGGTTCGGCGCGCAGACGCCTGATGGCCCGCTGGCTCTCCATCGCCTCGACCAGCGGCATCTCCAGGCCGGTCGCAACGTCGTCGAAGCTCGGCATCGGCCTCCTTTCGGGGCCGAAGGCTACCGCCGCACCCGACGGTGCAACCGTCCAATGACACACCGTCCGCCGAAGGTGTGAGGCCGACCTACGCAAGTGCCGTCCGGTAGCCTCACCACCAGCGGGCGATTAGCTCAGCGGGAGAGCGCTGCCTTCACACGGCAGAGGTCACTGGTTCGAAACCAGTATCGCCCAC
>CAZJSY010000389.1:0-2661 GCA_964548555.1 uncultured Burkholderiales bacterium | reverse complement strand
CGCTGGAAGGCCTGCGTCAGCGGTTCGTCGAGCACGAAGCTGCGGTAGTGCAGCGGCCCGGCGACGAACGTCGAAAACGCCTCCGGGGTCGGCGCGGAGGGCAGCTCACCGCGCGCGACCGCTCGGTCGAGGATCTCGGCGAGCGCGCGGAGACGCGGCGTCAGGAGCTTGGCGCGGATGGCGTCCACCAGATCCGGGTCCCGCTTGCCGCTCTGCAAGAGATCGCCGATGTTGCCCCGCGCGGTGATGGAGCGAGCGAGGTGGCGGACGAACGCGGTGAGGTCGCCTTCCAGCGAGCCGGTGTCGATGGAGACGGCTTCCGGCGCGAGAGAAGCGATCGCGGCGGCCACCAACTCGTGCTTCGTCGGCCAGCGCCGATAGAGCGTGGCCGAGGAGACGCCGGCGCGTTCGATCACTGCCGCGACGGTGAGCGCCTCGTAGCCGCGCTCGCGCAACAGCTGCAGCGTTGCGTCGAGGATCGCCGCGTCGGCCGCGGCACTGCGGTGGCGTCCGGGTCCTGCCTTGGTCGAGCTCATGCCGCGCCCGCCTCGTCGGCCTCGAGCACACCTTCGGCCTCCGCGAACGTTGCCGATGCGAGACCGTCGAGCGGTCCGGCGACCGTTGCACGGGCGTCACGCGCACGCGCGGGGAGGAACGCGAACACGACCACGGCCGCGAAGCCGACGACCGCCGCCGCGACGAGGAACGCGAGCGAGAGCCCCGACACGAACTCCTGACGCGCGGCGAGCGCGACCGATTGTCCGAGCGCTCCCGGCAGGTGTGCCGCGGCCTGCACCGCGCCGCCCACCGAGTCGCGCGCGACGCTGACGATCTGCGGCGGGGCGTGCAACGCGGCAAGGCGCGAGGCGACGCCGGGTCGATACGACGTCGCGAACACCGAGCCGATCACGGCGACGCCCAGTGCTGCCCCGACCTGTCGCGTGGTGTCGTTCATCGCGGAGCCGACGCCGGCCTTCGACGGTGGGAGCGAGCCCATGATCGACTCCGTTGCCGGCGCCATCGCAAGACCCATGCCGAGCGACACGATCCCGAGACCGATCAGCAGGTGCGTGAAGCCGTGAGTGACGGGGACCGTCGACGTGAAGACGAGACCGCCGGTCGTGATGAGCATGCCCGTACCGACGACGAGCTTCGTGCCGACCCGCTCGACGAGCCGCGGCGCGACTGGCGCAGCGACGAACATGACCGCGGACATCGGCAACAGCCGGAGTCCGGCCTGGAACGGCGAGAAGCCGAGGACCGTCTGCAGGTACTGGGTCGTGAGGAACATCGACCCGAACATGCCGAAGAACACCATGGTGATCGCGGCGTTCGCCGCCGTGAATCGACGGTTCTCGAAGAACCGCACGTCGAGCATCGGGTGGCGGCTCCGGAGCTCCCAGATCACGAAGCTCGCGAGCACGACCACGCCGATCACGAAACCGGTGAGGACGGAGCTGTCGGCCCATCCCTTGCTCGGCGCTTCGATGATCGCCCACAGCATCGCGACGAGCCCCCCGACCGAGAGGAGCGCGCCGATCGGATCGAGGCGTGGCGCGGACGGATCACGCGACGGCGGCAGTACGTAGCGACCGGCGATCAACGCGCCGATCGAGACCGGGACGTTGATCAGGAAGACCGAGCCCCACCAGAAGTGCTGGAGGAGGAACCCGCCGATGACCGGACCCAGCGCGCCACCACCGCCGGCGACTGCGGCCCACACGCCGATCGCGCGGCCGCGTTCGCGAGGGTCGGTGAAGACGTTCGTGAGGAGCGACAGCGTCGCCGGCATGATCAGCGCAGCGCCGATTCCCATCACCGCGCGCGTGAACACGAGCACCGTCGCGGATCCGGCGAACGCGGACAGGATCGAGCCGAAGCAGAAGATCCCGAGCCCGATACCGAGCGCTCCCTTGCGTCCGAACCGGTCGCCGAGACTCCCCGCGGTGAGCAGCAGCCCGGCGAACACGAGCGTGTAGCCGTCGACGATCCACTGCAGTTGGCTGGTGGACGCGTGCAGGTCGCGGACGAGCGCTGGCAGCGCGACGTTGAGGATCGTGTTGTCGAGCGTGATGACGAGAAGGCTCACGCACATCACGGCGAGGGCCCACCACCGCCTGCCGTGCACCGCTGCCGAGTCCATCCCGTCCTCCATCGCCACGTACCGGGGCAACCTAATACGAAACAAGCCTATTCCGAAATACTCAACTTTCGAGCTGGGGCGCAGAACCTGCCCGGAGCAGGAATCAAAACCGGCCCGATGTGGGTATCAGGCCTACGACCTGCGGAAACGGAGGTGACCGCAATGCATGCGAATGGCTACGGCGACGACGTTGTCGCCGAGAGACCCGTCCGACACGTGGTGCGCTGGAGCCCGGCGCAGATGGTGGCGGCTCTGATCGGTGCGGGATACACCGTGCTCGGCGCGTTCGCGCTGTCGCACACGGGCTTCGACGTGAACCACGTCACCACCCCGACTGCGTACGTCTGGCGGTGGCACCACACGCCGATTCTGGGGATGATCGAGCTGGCGTTCGGGATCGTGATGCTGATCGCAGCGTTGCGCCCCGGTACGGCCAAGGGTCTGATGTCGTTGCTCAGCACGGCCGCGATCGGGTTCGCGATCGTCGCCCTGATCAACGCGTTCCCGCACCAGATCCA
>CAZJSY010000388.1:0-2666 GCA_964548555.1 uncultured Burkholderiales bacterium | reverse complement strand
CCGTGCAGACCGGCGGCCGACACCGCGAACACGATCGGCAGCGAGCCGACGAGCAACGTCCACTGGTTGACCTTCGACGACACCAGAGCACCGAGCGCCCCGTTCGTGTTGAGCCGCCAGGCGAAGACACCCGCGACGACGAGCTCGGGTGACTCGGACGCGAGCGGGGCGAGCCACTGCACGAGCACGAAGGTGCTGATCCCGAACCGTTGTCCGGTGTGCACCAGTGAGTCGGCGAACGGCTCCGCGCAGGCGAAGATCACCGCGGCAGCGAACGACAGCGTGACCGCGAGCACCACGCGCCGGCGCGCCGTCGGAAGCTCGCCGATGACCAGCGCAGGCCCGACGAGGTCCGGCTCCTCCGCAGGTGCGCGCACGATGCGCGACAAGTAGAGCCCGAACAACGTGACGAGCACGACCGCATCGAAGAGGTTGAGTGTTCGCTTGAGAGGCAACGTGAGCGAGTACGCCGTCGCCACGATGAGGAACGCGATCTCGATCGAGTGGGAACGGTCGAGGGACACGTCGGTGTCGATCTCGCCGTGGTAACCGGCCTGCTGCCCGGTGCGCTTGAGCTTCCATGCGGCGAGCAACACCACGAGCGACCAGCCGACGCCGATCAGCAACCGGTTGCCGCCCGTCATGTTCGCGAGGGCAAGCGGCGCGAACTGCTTGGGGTCGTGGCCTGCCTTCCACGTGAACACGAAGTCGACGACGTACTCGGGCAGGACCGCGATCAGCGCGAGCAACGCCAGCGACAGTCCTTGAGAAACGTCGACCTGCAGAGCCTCCGCTCCCCATGCGAGGAGGAACGCGGCACCGATCACTCCCAGCCCGAAGCACAGTGCCGCCACGGCCGGCTCGAGTTCGGTGCCGGCGAGCCGCAACGCGATGCCGGGAACCGTCGCGATGACCGCCAGCAGGAGCGGTGTGAGCCGTCGCGCTGCGTGAACTTCGCCCCGGGTTCGCTGCGGGTCGTGTACGCCGTGCACGACGGCCGATCTTACGAGCCGGGACGGAATGTCCTTTCGCGCGCCTGAACAGCTCGACCTGCAGTTCTTTCCCTTCAGCCCTCGGGAATAACGACCGACGTTAGGGGTCAGGGACTGGACGGCCGAGGGGGTTCGTGCTCGGTGTTGACCATTGTTGAGCGTTCCAACACGTTGTGGCAGCAGGCGGCGGGCTGCCGCGGAATCGACCCCGCGGTGTTTCATCCGGAGTCGGACGACGACGCCGACGAGGCGAAGGCGATCTGCGCCGCGTGCCCGGTGCGTGAGCCATGTCTCGAGTACGCGCTGCTCGTGCGCGAGAAGCTGGGTGTCTGGGGAGGGCTGACCGAGCGCGAGCGGCGTCGAGTGCTGCGCCAGCGACGGAGAAGCGCATAACCGCGCGTTCTGCCGCGCAACCACGGCCGTCACGAGGGCCGGCCCCGCGCGCTGGGTGATCCAGGCTCCACAGAGCCCGGCCGGTAACCTTTCGTGCTGTGGATTTCGACCTCTCCCCGGAGCTCGCCGAGCTCCAGGCCACGGCGCGCAAGCTTGCCCAGGAAAAGGTCGCGCCCCGGGCACGGGAGATCGACGAGACCGAGGAGTACCCGCAGGACCTTTTCGACGTCTTCGTCGACGCGGGCCTGACAGGTCTCTGTATTCCCGAGGAGTACGGGGGATCGGGCGCGGGGATCATGGGCCTTGCGCTCGCGATCGAGGAGGTTGCGAAGTACTCCAACGCCGCCGCGTTGATGCTGCTGCTCACGCGTCTTCCCACGGGTCCGGTCATGATCGCCGGATCGCCGCAGCAGAACGAGCGCTACGTGCGGCCGATCGCCACCGGAGAAGCGCGTGCCGCCTTCGGGTTGTCCGAGCCGCAAGCCGGCAGCGACGTGATGGGGATGCGCACCCGAGCGCGTCGCGACGGTGACGACTGGGTGCTGTCGGGGACGAAGTGCTGGATGTCGGGCGTCCGTCAGGCCGACTGGTTCACCGTGTTCGCGAAGACCGGACCGGTCGATTCGCGCGCGCACGATTCCGTCAGCGCGTTCGTCGTCGAGCGGTCGTGGCCGGGCGTGTCGATGGGGCGCGTCGACCGGAAGATGGGCGTGCGAGGGGTCGACACGGGCGAGCTCATCCTCGACGACGTTCGCGTCCCCGCCGAGAACGTGATCGGGGAGGTCGGTGGGTTCCGTCTGGCGATGCTCGGTCTGAACTCCATGCGTCCGATCGTGGCGGCACGCGGCATCGGCCTCGCCGAGGGAGCGCTGATGTACGCGGTCGAGTACGTGAAGGAGCGCCGCGCGTTCGAGCGCACCATCGCCGACTTCCAGGGCATTCAATGGAAGATCGCCGATCTCGCAACCGAGATCGAAGCTGCCCGACTGCTCACCTACCGCGCGGCGCGGATGGCCGACGCCGGACTGTTCACGAAGGAGCACGTCCCGTTCCTGTCGATGGCGAAGTACTACGCCACCGAGGTCGCGGTGAAGGTGTCCGGTGAGGCGCTCCAGATGCTCGGAGCGGCCGGTTACATGAAGGACCACCCGCTCGAGCTCTACTACCGCGACGCGAAGCAGTTGACGATCGTCGAGGGCACGAGTCAGGTGCAGCTCGGCCTCGTTGCCCGCGGAGTCCTCGACCACGATCTCTGGTGGGACTAGTGGCGTCCGCTGTCGC
>CAZJSY010000387.1:0-2686 GCA_964548555.1 uncultured Burkholderiales bacterium | reverse complement strand
TGCTGGAGGCCGCGGGCTGCACGGTCGAGTTCCCGGCCGCGCAGTCGTGCTGCGGTCAGCCGGCACTGAGTGCCGGCGAGCCGCAGGCCGCCGCGGTCCTGGCTCGCCATCTCCTCGAGACCTTCGAGCACGCCGACGCGATCGTCGTGCCGTCGGGCTCGTGCGCGGCGATGGTCCACCATTGGTACGACCGCCTCGTCGCCCCCGAGGATCGTGGGCGGGCGGCAGCGATCGCGCGCAAGACCTACGAGCTCGGGCAGTACCTCGTGGACGTTCTCGGCCGTGTCGATCTCGGATCGCGCGTCGACGCGTCCGTCACCGTGCACGACGCGTGTCACGGGCTGCGCAACCTCGGAGTGAAAGACGCGCCGCGCCGGCTCCTCGAGGCCGCCGGGGCGACCGTCGTCGAGATGGTCGAGCCCGAGACCTGTTGCGGTTTCGGTGGGACCTTCGCGGTGAAGCACGGCGCGGTGTCGACGCCGCTCGCCGACGACAAGCTGGCCCACGCCGCGGGAACGGGAGTCGACTACCTGGTGAGCGGCGACGGAGCGTGCCTCTCGCATCTCGAAGGACGGCGCAGGCGGACCGGTGTCGGGCCTGAACCGGTGCACTACGCGGTGCTGCTCGCGTCCGGACTTCCCACCCGTCGTCACGCTCGCCCATGAGCACGCGACCCGACGACGTGAACCTCGGAGCGCAAGTGCGAACGAACATCGTGACGCCCGGGCGTACCTTCGAGGAACGGGCCCGCCACGCGATCGCCGATCCCGTGCTGCAACGTGCGTTGGAGAACCTCGGGCAGCGTCTGTTCACGGCGCGCGACGTCGCACGTGACCACAGCGACCTGAAGGACCGAGCCGCGGCGATCCGTCGTGAGGTCCTCGCCGATCTCGACGGCTGGTTGCGTCGCGCGACGTTGACGCTCGAGGACATCGGAGTCACCGTGCACCACGCCGCGGAAGCGGCCGACGCCCGTCGCATCATCGTGGGGATCGCGCGCTCGGAAGGCGTGCGGACGGTCGTCAAGTCGAAGTCGATGGCCACCGAGGAGATCGAGCTCAACCACGCGTTCGAGGCGGCCGGGATCCGCAGCATCGAGACCGACCTCGGTGAGTACATCGTGCAGCTCGCCGGCGAGCGGCCCTCGCACATGATCACGCCCGCGATCCACAAGACCCTGGGTCAGATCCGCGACGTGTTGGTGTCGGCATCGGGTGATGCCATCCCGGAAGACCGAGAGGCGATCACGCAGTGGGCACGGCTACGTCTGCGCTCCGAATTCCTCGCCGGCGACATGGGTGTCACCGGGGCGAACTTCCTCGCGGCCGACACCGGCACGATCGTTCTCGTCACCAACGAAGGCAACGGCCGCCTGTGCACCACGCTGCCCCGAGTGCACGTTGCCGTCGTGCCTGTCGAGAAGGTCGTCCCGCGCTTCGCGGACGTCGCGACGTTGCTGCCCTTGCTCACCATGTCGGCGACCGGGCAGCGTCTCACCAACTACCTGTCCATGATCACGGGGCCGCGTCGCGCCGGCGAGGTCGACGGTCCCGAGCGGCTGCACGTCGTGCTGCTCGACAACCACCGTCGCTCACTGCTCGGCACAGCGTACGAGGAGATGCTGGCGTGCATCCGCTGTGGTGCGTGTCTCAACGTGTGCCCCGTGTACCGCCGCGTGTCGGGGCACGCCTACGACGCGGTCTACAGCGGTCCGATGGGCAAGATCCTCACTCCGCTCCTCAGCGAAGGCGCGCACGGCCGCGACCTTCCCGGCGCGTCGACGCTGTGCGGCGCGTGCACGGAGGCGTGTCCGGTCGAGATCCCGCTCGCCGATCTGCTGGTCAGGCTCCGCGCCGACCTGCGCCGCACGGGCGGGTTCGCCGCCGCGCCCCGGACGTCGCCCGCTCTCGAGGTCGCCGCGCCGGCGACCGCGGCGACCGGCCGATGCGGCACCGTGCGCCGGCTCCCGGGCGAGGGCTTTCCGTGGTCGGGCGCAGGCGCACCGCTCACGACTCCCCCACCGCGCCGGCCCTCGGCACGCTCGCTGGGCTTCGGGCTGTGGGCCCGGGTCTGGGCCGCGCCCACGGGATACCGGGTCAGCACCTCGGCGGCGCGCGTCGCGGGACGCGCGCTGCGACCGGGGCGGCGATGGGCGCGTGCCGTCCCCGGGCTGGCCGGGTGGACCCGCACCCGGGACCTGCCGCTGCCCGCTTCCCGGTCGTTCCGGGACCGGTGGGCGGCCCGCGAGCGCGGCGACGAACGTTGGTGAGCACACCGACGGCCGAGATCGCCCGCCTTCGGGAGGTGCTGACGGTCAACCGCTGCACCGTCGTAGGGCCGTTGCCGCTCGACCGCGCTGCCGCGGAGGTCGTCGAGGTCGCGATCGCGCGCGCCGCCGGGCGTCCGATCGCGTTGCCCTCACGCGACACCACCGTCGCCGCCCTCGAGCTCGACTCACGCCTCGGCGCGCTCGGAGCGCGGCTTCTGCACCCCGACGACCCCGACTGGCACGGCCTGCTGCCCGACGCCGGTGCCGGCATCACCGGCTGTGCCGTCGCGGTGGCGGCGACGGGCACCCTCGCGGTCGTCGCGGGACCCGGATCACCACGCGCGACGAGTCTCGTGCCGGCCTCGCACGTCTGCATCGTGCGCACCGACGACGTCGTCGCGGAGTTCGCCGACGCCA
>CAZJSY010000386.1:0-2723 GCA_964548555.1 uncultured Burkholderiales bacterium | reverse complement strand
ACCGCACCCTCCGTGACCGTGAAGAGGGCGCGCTTGCCCTTCGGGTCGCGACGTGGCGTCATGTGGGTCCCTCCAACAACTGCGCGGCGATCGCGCGGTAGGCGGCCGCTCCGGGCGACGAGCCCGCGTGCTCGAGAATCGACGCACCGCGCCCGGGCGCCTCGGCGAACCGGATCGACTTCGGCACCGGCGGCTCGAGCACCGGAAGGCCGTACCGCTGCGTCACGTCGGCGAGCACCTCGCGTCCGTGACGGGTGCGGCCGTCGAACATCGTCGCGACGATGCCGCGTACCTGAAGATCCGGCCGTGTGAACGTGCGGACGTCGTCGACCGTTTCGAGCAGCTGGCCGACGCCGCGATGGCTGAGCGTCTCGCACTGCAGCGGTATCAAGACCTCGCCGGCCGCGGTCAGACCGTTGATCGTCAGCACACCCAACGACGGCGGGCAGTCGATGAGCACGACGTCGTAGTCGCTCTCCAGGGGCTCGAGCCCACGCCGCAGCGCGTACTCGCGTCCGGTACGCGAAAGCAGGTGCACTTCCGACCCCGCGAGATCAATCGTTGCCGGCACGACGTCGAACCCGCCACGCGCGCGCACGAGCACGTCCGCAACCTTGTTGCGCCCGATCAGCACGTCGTGCAGCGAGGGCTCCAACGCTTCGGGGTCCAGCCCCACGGAGTAGGTCAGGCAGGCCTGCGGATCGAGGTCGACGAGCAGCACGCGCGCGCTGCGCTCGACCAGCGCGGCCCCGATGCTGTGGACGGTCGTGGTCTTCGCGACCCCGCCCTTCTGGTTGGCCACCGCCACGACCCTGGCCATCGGGCGCGGAGTCTACGACCGGACGTCGTGACGTTCCCGGGGCGCCGCGAACGTTCACAAACTCTCACGCTTCGTGATGGCACGACGGCTGCGGTCGGCACCGCTACCACGCGCCGTGAAGAAGCCATGGTTCGTCGGTTAGGACGTCGCCGCGACGCCGGGCGACCCGCCGCGCGCCCTCCGAGTGTCTGCATCGACCACCGCATCGCCGACGAGTCCCAACGCGAGGCACGCCGGACAGGCCGCCTCGCACCACGCCTCGCCTCCCGCACGCCGGCCGCGGCGCAGGAACCAGTAGGCGCCCGCTGCAGCGAGGAGAGCGACGCCGAGCAACACGGCCGGTCCCTTCGCGCGGTCGAAGAGATCACGCGCCACGGGCCCCAGGGCGATTCCGAGCACGAGATGCAACTGCGCGAAGACCGTCGCGCCGAGAAGCAGTGCGGGAAGTGCACGCCGGGGACGTACCCCGGAGCTCCCTGCGGCGAGGCCGGTCATGGTCCGCAGCCCCGGTGTCGCGCGGCCGACGGCGAGGGCAACGAGACCGCGGCGTTCCACGAAGGCAGCCACGCGCGCGAAGCGTTCCTCGGCGACACCGACGCGTCTGCCGAGGGTCTGCACGACTGCCGAACCGACCGCCCGCGCGGCGACGAACAGCAGGATGGTCCCCGCCACCGCCACGGCTTCGAGTGCGAGCACGCCGACCCACCAGGCGAGCGCGCCCGCCGCGACCCGCTCCCCTACGAGCAGCATCACGACGTCGTCCGGTATGGGTATCGGCACGCCGGCCTCCATGGGCACGAGCAGCACCAGCGCGAATGGCAGGCCCACGCCCAAGGCGGCCGCAGCGACGACGGCGACGTCGCTCATCGCATGTAGTTCGCAATGGCGAACGCCGTGGATGAACGCGCGCGCCATTTCGTGCGGTCGCCACGCCACCGGGCCTATGGTCGGTTCACGAGCAAGGGGGGAGATCGATGGCACAGATCCGGTACGGCGCGAAGCGGGAGCAGCGAAGCCGCGAGCACGAAGCCACGAGCGCGGAGATCTGGTCTCACGCCGTCACCGCGGTGTACGAGACCGACCCCGAGCTGATCACGGCCGTGCTGCCGCTCCCGCTCGAGCCGGGCCCCGAGCCGCTCGCACGGTTGACCATCACCGTGGTCGAGATGCGGGGGCTTGCCCCGTTCGGTGCCGGGTGGTTCGGTGTGCAGGCGCGTCACGGTGACGTCGTCGGTGAATACCCACTCTTCATGCCGATGACGACGGAGCAGTCGGTCATCGGTGGGCGCGACACGTACGGCGAGCCCAAGAAGATCGCTGACGTCACCGCGACGCGCGACGGCGACCGCGTCAACGGGCGCATCGCCCGCATGGGCTTCACGGTGTGCGAGATCCACGGTCGCATCAGCGAGCAACGCGAGCCCTACGAGAAGCGCAAGACCGATTTCTGGTTCAAGGTCTCCCCTTCCGCGGAGACCCCCGGTGAGGTCGACCAGGACCCGCTCCTCGTCTACGGCGAGAAGGTCGAAAAGGCGCGCGTCCACGAGGGGATCGACGGTGAGCTCATCCTGAAGGACTCGCCACTCGACCCCATCGCTGATCTCGTGGTGCGGCGCGTCGTCGACATCAACTGGACGGAACGGGCCAGCACGCAGGTGGGCCGCATCATCGCAACGGTGCCGCGCGAGAACCTCGTGCCGTACCTGCACCAGCGCTACGACGACCTTTCCGTCTTGGGAAAGAACGACTGAAGCCCCCATGAGTACGTGCGGACGGAGCGGAGCTCCGCACGGCGAAGCCGTCTCGAGCGGGAGCGGAGGGAGCCATGAAGAAGTGCGGACGGAGCGAAGCTCCGCACGGCGAAGCCGTCTCGAGCGGGAGCGGAGGGAGCCATGAAGAAGTG
>CAZJSY010000385.1:0-2724 GCA_964548555.1 uncultured Burkholderiales bacterium | reverse complement strand
CCTCGCCTTGCCGGCGGTTGAGCTCTTCGAAGCTCGCGACGGGCATGAAGATCTCTCCACGCACCTCGAGCGTCCGCGGCACGTTCTTGCCGGAGAGCTGCTCGGGCACACTGCGGATCGTCCGGACGTTCGCGGTGACGTCTTCACCGACGACCCCGTCGCCACGTGTTGCCGCGCGCGTCAGCCGGCCCTGCTCGTAGAGCAGCGAGATCGCGAGCCCGTCCATCTTGGGTTCGCACACGAAGGCGATGGAACCCGGGATCTGCCGCTCGATGCGCTTGCCCCACGCGAGCAGGTCTTCGAGGCTGAACGCGTTGTCGAGCGACAGCATCGGCACGAGGTGCTGCACCGGCGAGAACGCCGCGGTCGCACCGCTGCCGGGCCGCTGCGTCGGCGAATCAGGGGTGACGAGCGACGGGTAGCGCGACTCGAGCTCGACGAGCTCACGCACGAGCTCGTCGAACTCGGCGTCGGCAATCTCGGGATCGTCCTCGGCGTAGTAGCGCCGCGAGTGGTGCTCGATCTCCCGACGCAGCTCGTCGGCACGTGCCGCGGCGTCGTCAGGCGCGTCGGAAGCCCGTGCCATCACACGGCTCCCTCGGACTGCGCCCTCCCGGGCGTCCGCCTGTGTCGACGGTCGCGCTCGCTGCGGGCCGGGACACCCGGCCCGCAGACGCTCGCCGCTCCATGGCGCAGCTTCGTCCGCTGGGTCGCCATGTCTCCACGCTACCGAGGGTGTCTGACAGGTACGGCGCCGCGTGTGCGAACGGTGTCAGGCTCCTACGGTGAGGCGGGCCGCCAGCGCCTGATCGTGCACCCGGTGGGCCATCGATCGGGCGAGGGCGAGGAGGTGCTCGGCCTGGCCCTCATCGTGCGCGGCGAGGCCGCAGGCCGGCGTGACGAGAGCCTGGGTGCGCAGCGCCACGGGATCGCAGCCCCGGCGGGTCAGCTCGCACCACACGGTGACGAGCTCCCGCCAGGGCCCTTCGTACGACTGTCCGACCGGTCGACTCGTCGGCACCGCACCCCAGGCCATCCATCCGTTCGCGTCCAGGTGTCGCGCGATGGTGGACGCGTGCTCCACGAGGGCTTGGGAGACCTCGACCCCGAGGATGCGGGGACCGGCCTCGAAGGCGAGCCGCAAATCCGCGTCGCCGCACGCGTGCACGCCGGTGACACACGCCGGCGCGGCGAGCGCGCCGGAGAGGAGATCGACGGCGGCCTCGTGCTCGAGCGGTCCGCGACCCCGCCGCCACAGCACGAGCGCGGGCTCGTCGAGGAAGAGGACGGGCATCGACTGCGGCAGGCGCTCGGCGACGACCTCCTCCAGGGCCACCGCCCACGCGCGCACGAGCGCTCCCGCGCGCCGGAACGCGCGCGGAACGGGCATGCCCGCACGCTGCAGCGCGACGCCGATCGTGAGCGGCCCCGCAGTTTGGATCTTCACCCGGCGGGGCGGTTCGGGCGCCCGAGCGGCGGCGTCGAGGAACGCGAGGAGACCACCGTGGGCGACCTCGTCGACGACCGGCTGCACCGGCGCCTCGCCGACCGACTCGTCGATGCACACCGTGCCGTCGGGTGCCACGCGCACCTCGGGGAGCGAGCGCACCGACCGGGCGATCATTCCCTCGAGCGGCGAGCGCCGTGGAAGCTCGGGTACCGCGGGCAGCGCGGGATGGCGTTCGAGGACGAGCGACGCGGCAGCCGCGGCGTCGCGGTGGGGAAGGCTTCCGATGCCGGTCGCCAGACCCGCCACCAGTGAGTCGCGTTGGGGGAGCCCAGACATGGGAGCCGTAGTATATGGACGGCCTCTCGCTGATCCTGAGTTCGTCCCCGGCGCGTGCTCGGGTGCGTCGTCTCCGACGAGTTGCTGACGACGCCTCAGGTCCCCGGAGCCGCCGTCCTCGAAGCTCTCGTCGTGCCGGAGGTTGGACTGTCGCGTTCCGCTGCGCCTCGTCGATCCAGGTCGACCGTGTGGGCACTGCGCTTCGTCTGGATCGTGCTGCCGGTGACGGCCGGTCCCGCGGTCGCGGATGCGACGAAGGGCTGGGCCGCCGGGCCGCGCATCCTTGCCGAGGTCCTGCTCTGGGTCGCGTGGGCCGCGGTGCTCGTGGCTCTGCTGGCACCCCGCCCCATCGGCCTCACGGTGTCCCGTGTCGTCGCGCCGGCGTTCATCGGCGTTGCCGTCGCCACGGCGTGGGCCGCACCCACGACACCCGTGATCGTCGCGATCGTTTCGGCGGCCGTCGCCGGGTTCCTCGTCACGCGTCCCGAGTTCGGTCGGGCCTCGGCCGAGGGTGTCGCGTACGGCGACGAGCTGCGGTTCCCGCTGAAGGTCCCACCCGCGCTCGCGGTCGGCGCCGCCCCGCTCGCCGCGTTCCTGGTGGCGGCGGGGATCGCGACCGGCCCGCTGCTCCTCGCCTCGGGGCGTGTGGTCGGCGGGCTCGTGGCGACCATCGTCGGAATCCCGCTCGCCGCGTTCTTGTTCCGCGCCCTGCACGGGCTCTCGATGCGATGGGCCGTGCTCGTTCCGGCCGGAGTCACGATCGTCGATCCGATGACGCTCGCCGATCCTGTCCTCTTCGTGCGTGAGCGGATCGCGCAGCTCGAGCTCGCCGCTGTGCACGCCGATGATGATGCGCTCGACCTCCGGCTCGGAGCGTCGGTGGGTGCGATCGCGATGCATCTCACCGACGAGGCGCAGATCCTCACCGCTGCGCGCGG
>CAZJSY010000384.1:0-2725 GCA_964548555.1 uncultured Burkholderiales bacterium | reverse complement strand
CGCCGGTCCGAGCGGCTCCGGCAGCTGCGCGAGCAGATCCGCTCGGGCACGTACGAGCCGCCGCGCGACGACGTCGCCGAAGTCTTGGCGGCGTTCTTCGTGACCGATCGGCCCTATCTCCCAACCCGCCGCAACGACCCGTAGGGAGCCGGACCGCGCCGGGCGGTGGACTCGCCCGGCGCCGTGAACGGCCCCGGGATGCGGTTCGTATACTCCGGGGTGCTCCTTGCGGCGGAGCGCCAGGGTCCGTCCGCTCGTGAGCAACCGACCCGCTTCGGGCGTCCGGGGGTGCGGATGGACATCGTCGTGCGGGGCAAGAACTGCAGCATCAGTGCCGAGGTGAAGCGGCTCACGGAGGAGAAGCTCCGGAAGCTCACCCGGCTCGCGGCCGACATCGGGCGCGTCGAGGTCGACTACAGCGAGATGCGCAACCCTCGGGTCGCGCAACCACGGTGCTGTGAGGTCACCGTTCACCTGAAGCGCCATTTCGTGAAGGCGCACGCGGCTGCAAGTGAGCACGTGGCGGCCCTCGATCTCGTGATCGACAAGGTGGAGCACCAGGTCGGCCGGCTGAAGGACAAGCGGGTGCACCGCTCGCACCCGCGGCGACGCCGGGCCGGTGCCGGCGCGACCGCCGTCGTCGACGAGGAGCTCTCGATCGACGGCGACGGAGAGGGCGAGGAGGCGGAGGACTCCGCGGCGCGCATCGTGAAGAGCAAGCAGTTCACGATCAAGCCGATGGCCCCCGACGAGGCCGCGCTCCAGATGGATCTGCTCGGCCACGCCTTCTATTTCTTCACCAATGCCGAGACCGGCCAGGCGGCCGTCATCTACCGCCGGAAGGACGGCGACCTGGGAATGATCGAAGCGGTCGGCTAGGAACGACCTGAGCCCCATGCCCGCAGCGCGGTGACCGGAGCGACGCAGGACGAGGTCACTCGCCAGGGAGCGAACGGCGCGGGCGGCAGCAGGTGAGGCCGGCGCCCTGCGGCGAGTGGAGCGACCGAGACGAGCAGGGTACGCCGGTACAATCGATTCCTCATGGGTTTGTTCCAGAAGATTCTTCACGCGGGTGAAGGGCGCAAGCTCAAGCTCCTCCAGAGCATCGTGCCCGAGGTGGCCGCGTTCGAGCCCGAGATGCAGGCACGCTCCGACGAGGAGCTGCGCGCGCTCACGGCGGCCTTCCGCGCGCGCCTGGAGCGTGGTGAGGACCTCGACGACGTGCTGCCCGAGGCGTTCGCGACGGTCCGGGAGGCCGGTGTCCGGGTGCTCGGCCAGCGTCATTTCGACGTGCAGGTGATGGGCGGCGCGGCCTTGCACTTCGGCTGGGTCGCGGAGATGAAGACAGGTGAGGGCAAGACCCTCGTGGCGACCCTGCCGGCCTATCTCAATGCGCTCGCGGGCCAAGGCGTCCACATCGTCACCACGAACGACTATCTCGCCAGCCGCGACGCCGAGTGGATGGGTCGCATCTACCGGTTCCTCGGTCTCGACGTCGGGGTCGTGCTGCCCGACATCGACGACCCCTCGCTGAAGCGCGCCGCGTACGCCGCCGACATCACGCACGGCACGAACAACGAGTTCGGCTTCGACTATCTGCGCGACAACATGGCCGAGTCCCGCGAAGACCAGGTGCAGCGGGGCCACTACTTCGCCATCGTCGACGAGGTCGACTCGATCCTCATCGACGAGGCGCGCACACCGCTCATCATCTCGGGTCGCGCCGACGACGCTCACGATCTCTACTACCAGTTCGCCCGAGTCGTGAAGACCCTGCAGGCCGAACGCGACTACGAGGTCGACGAGGCGAAGCGCACGGTCGTTCCCACCGAGGAAGGTGTCGCGCGCGTCGAGAAGGCGCTCGGCGTCAACAACCTCTACGAGCACGTCAACCAGAACTTCGTGCACCAGCTGCAGGCCGCGCTGCGGGCCAAGGAGCTGTTCAAGCGCGACGTCGACTACGTGGTACAGCAAGGCGAGGTCAAGATCGTCGACGAGTTCACCGGACGCATCCTCGAGGGCCGCCGCTGGAGCGAGGGCCTGCACCAGGCGGTCGAGGCCAAGGAAGGCGTTCGGATCAAAGAGGAGAACCAGACCCTCGCGACCGTCACGCTGCAGAACTACTTCAAGCTCTACGAGAAGCTCTCGGGAATGACGGGGACGGCCAACACCGAGGCGGGTGAGTTCGCCCACACGTACGACCTCGAGGTCGTGTCGATTCCCACCAACAAGCCGATGATCCGCGCCGACCAGGCGGACCTGATCTACAAGACCGAGGACGCCAAGTTCAACGCGGCCGCCGACGACATCGCCGAGCGCAACGAACGGGGCCAGCCGGTCCTCGTCGGCACGATCTCGGTCGAGAAATCCGAGAAGCTGTCGCGACTGCTCGACAAGCGCGGGATCTCCCACTCCGTTCTCAACGCGAAGGCGCACGAGCGTGAAGCGCACATCGTCACCCAGGCGGGCCGTCCGTACACCGTCACGGTGGCCACCAACATGGCCGGACGCGGCGTCGACATCCTCCTCGGCGGCAACCCCGAAGGTCTCGCCCGCAACGAGCTGCTTGCTGAAGGACTCACTCCCGAGGACGCGCCCGAGCGCTACGCGGAGCTGCTGACGAAGTTCGCCGACCAGTGCGCGGTCGAAGGCGACCGCGTGCGTGAGGCAGGTGGGCTCTACGTGCTCGGTACGGAGCGCCACGAGAGCCGGCGCATCGACAACC
>CAZJSY010000383.1:0-2737 GCA_964548555.1 uncultured Burkholderiales bacterium | reverse complement strand
CGGAAGAGAAGACGACCCTGCTGCGCAACATCATGGTGAGCATCGGTCGCACCGGCCGCGCAACGCCGTTCGCACAGCTCGAGCCGGTGTTCGTCGGTGGGTCGACGGTCGGGCTCGCGACCCTGCACAACGAAGACGAGGTCGCGCGCAAGGACGTCCGTGTCGGAGACACCGTGATCGTGCGCAAGGCCGGCGACGTGATCCCCGAGGTGGTGGGTCCGGTCCTCGCCAAGCGGCCCAAGGGTGCGAGGGCATGGAAGTTCCCCAAGCACTGTCCGGTGTGCGGGTCCGACCTCGTGCGCTTGGAAGGCGAAGTCGACCGCCACTGCGTCAACTTCGACTGCCCCGCGCAACGCGTCCAACGGATCGTGCACTTCGCGAGCCGTGGCGCGATGGACATCGAAGGGCTGGGTGAGGAACGCGTCCGCCAGTTCGTCGACGCAGGCCTTCTCGAGGACGCGGGTGACATCTACGACCTGACGGTCGATCGGCTCGTCCCGCTCGAGCGCATCGGGCAGCGGTCGGCTCAGCTCCTGGTCGACGCGATCGAGCGCTCCAAGCAGCAGCCGTTGTGGCGCGTCGTCGTCGGCCTCGGTATCCGACACGTCGGGCCCACCGCGGCGGTCGCGCTCTCTCGCGATCTGGGGAGCCTCGAAGCCATCGAGCACGCGTCCGAGGAGGAGATCACCGCGGTCGAGGGTGTCGGCGGTGTCATCGCGCAGAGCGTCAAGCGCTTCTTCGGAGTCCCACCCAACCGGCGCGTCGTCGACAAGTTGAAGCGCGCCGGTGTGAACCTCACCGGTCCCGCACCGACCGACGTCGGCGCGGGCGACGCGACCCTCGCTGGTTGCACCTTCGTGCTGACCGGCGGGCTCGAGGGGTTCACGCGCGAAGGGGCCGAGGCGGCGATTGCGGCACGGGGCGGGAAGGTGACGTCGAGCGTCTCGAAGAAGACCAGCTATGTCGTCGTCGGGGAGAACCCGGGGTCGAAGCTGGCCAAGGCGGAGCAGCTCGGTACGACCATCCTCGACGAGGACGCGTTCCGGCGATTGCTCGAGGAGGGCCCCGAGGCGGAGTAGCCCCTCGCCGCATGTGACAGAGTGCCGCGCACCCGACACGGATGGATGGAGGTGGAAGTGGCCGACAAGGCAGCCATCGGAAGCACCGACGAGCCCTTCGAGATGGTGGTCGACCGCAGCAAGATACGGGAGTTCGCGCGGGCGACGAAGTCACAGAACCCGGCCTATCTCGACGATCCCGAACCGGTCTCGGAGCCGACGTTTCTCATGTCCTCGACGTTCTGGGCGCCGCCGGGTAGCAATCTGTTCGCGAAGGTCGGTCTCGATCTGCGCCGCATCCTTCACGGCGGTCAGGAGTTCGTCTTCCACGGACCGCCGCCGCGCGCGGGCACCAAGCTCACGGTCACGCCGCGGATCGAGGACATCTACGAGAAGGAAGGCAAGCGCGGCGGCACGATGACGTTCGTCGTGTCGGTGCAGGAGTTCCGCGACGAGCAGGGCAACCTCGTTGCCGAGTCCCGCTCCACCGTTATCGAGACCGGCCGCGCGCCGCAGAAGGAGGGTTGAGATGGCCGTCGCACGGGACGACCTGGCAGAGGGCACGAAGGCCGAGTCGCGATCGTTCGGCCCACTCACGCGCACCGACTTCGTGCGTTACCAAGGCGCGTCGGGTGACTTCAACCCGATCCACCACGACGAGGAGTTCGCCAAGTCGGCCGGGTTCCCGACGGTGTTCTCCGTCGGCATGCTGCAGGCGGGCATCCTCGCGACGTTCGCCACGGATTGGCTCGGCGCCGAGAACGTCCGTCGGTTCACCGTGCAGTTCCGTGAGCAGGTGTGGCCGGGTGACACGCTCGTGTGCTCCGGCGAGGTCGTGAAGCGGTACGAGGAAGACGGCGAGCGCAAGGTCGACGTCGAGCTCACATGCGACCGCGAAGGCGGTGGCACCGCGATCCGCGGCTCCGCCACCTTCGTCGTGTCGTAACGCGCACGCGGCGGTCGTCGATGCGCGCGCAGGTCCTCCATGCGCCCGCCCCGATCTCGACGCGGCCGCTGCGGCTCGAGGAGCGACCCGACCCCGAGCCGGGGCCCGACGAGGTGCGCATCGCGGTCGATGTGTGCGCATGTTGTCGCACCGACCTCCACGTCACCACGGGCGAGCTCGACCTTCCGCATCTCCCGGTGATTCCGGGTCATCAAGTGGTCGGAAGGGTGGACGCGCGTGGTGATCGCTGCACGCGGCTCGCGATCGGTCAACGCGTCGGCGTGCCGTGGTTGCACCGCACCGATACGACATGCGAGTACTGCCGGCGCGGGGAAGAGAACCTCTGCCCGGCCGCGTTGTTCACCGGCTGGACGGTCGACGGCGGCTACGCCGATGCGGTCACCGTGCCGGAGGACTTCGCGGTGCTGCTCCCCGAGTCGATGGGAGACCTCGATGTCGCGCCGTTGCTGTGCGCGGGAGTCATCGGATACCGCGCGCTGCGCCGTGCCGAGGTGCAGCCGGGTGAGCGTGTCGCGCTGATGGGTTTCGGCGCGTCGGCTCATCTGGCCATCCAGGTGTTGCACCATTGGGGCTGCGACGTCGTCGTGATGACACGCGGCGCATCACACCAGGCGCTCGCGCGTGAGCTCGGTGCGTCGTGGGTCGGCGACGCCGCCGACCTTCCACCGGCGCGGTGCGATCGCGCCGTCGTGTTCGCGCCGGCCGGCGAGCT
>CAZJSY010000382.1:0-2740 GCA_964548555.1 uncultured Burkholderiales bacterium | reverse complement strand
GTGCTGGCGTTGCGGCTTGCCGAGGGTCGCCACGTCAGTCTTCCAGCAGCTCGGGTAGCAGGGCGCGGGCCGCGTGCATACGGTTGCGCGCCTGCCGCCAGACGACCGACGACGGCCCGTCGAGGACGGCGCTCGTGACCTCTTCGCCCCGGTGCGCGGGAAGGCAGTGCATGAACAACGGGTCGTTTCCGGAGGCAGCCATCAGTTGCGCGTTCACCTGGTACGCAGCGAACGCCTCCCGACGGACATCGGCCTGGTCCTCGTCGCCCATCGACGTCCACACGTCGGTGTAGACCGCGTCGGCGTTCTTCACTGCGTCGAACGGGTCGTTCACGATCTCGACCACTCCACCCGCGTTGCGGGCCCGGTCGACGACTTCGTCGTCGAGCTCGTAGCCCGGCGGCGACGCCACGACGAGCTCCATCCCGGTGAGCGCGGTGGCGAACGCGAGCGACGCGGCCACGTTGTTGCCGTCGCCGACGAACACGAGACGACGACCGTCGAGCGAGCCGAGACACTCCCGCAGGGTGAGCAGGTCCGCGACCGCCTGACACGGATGGCCACGGTCGGAGAGCAGGTTCACGACGGGCACGTCCACCGCGTCCGCCATGCGGTACAGCGTCCGATGATCGAACACCCGGGCCGCGACGATCGAGCAGTAGCAGGCGAGCGTCTGCGCGATGTCTTCCACGCTCTCGCGGACGTCGAAGCCCACCTCATCGGGTCGGATGTAGATGGGATGCCCGCCGAGGCCGAGCACCGCCATCTCGGTGGACGACCGAGTTCGCGCGGACGGCTTCTCGAACAGCAACGCAACGCCCCGACACTCGAGCACCCGGTCGACGCGACCCGGCTCCGACTTCCACGCCTCGGCCCGGTCGAGGACGCGCGTCAGCTGGGCCGGCGACAGATCGTCGACTTCCAAGAAGTCGCTCACGCCGCGGTCACCTCCTCCAGCACAGATTCGAGCAGTGCGACGGCACGGTCGATCTCGTCGTCGGTAACCAACAACGGCGGAGCGAAACGCAGGGCCTGCGGCGTCACGGCATTGACGACGAGCCCCGCGTCGAGGCACCGGCGCGCCACGACACCTGCGTCGATGCCGGGAGTGAGTTGGGCTGCGAGCAGGAGACCCAGACCGCGCACCTCGGTGACGTTGGCCAACGCGAGGAGACTCTTCGTGAGCCGCTCCCCCGCGCGTTGCGCGAGCGCGGGCGCGTCCTCCCGCTCCATGATCTGGAGCGTCGTGAGCGCGGCGCGGGCCGCGAGCGGCTGGCCGCCGAACGTCGTGGCGTGGTCGCCGGGTCGGAACGACGCGGCAACCTCGGCCCGGGCCCAGCACGCGCCGATGGGGACACCGTTGCCGAGCGCCTTGGCCATCGTGACGATGTCGGGACGCACACCCTCGGCGTGCTGGAAGCCGAACCAGCGGCCGGTGCGGGCGAGACCCGTCTGCACCTCGTCGACGACGAGCAGAGCCTCGTGCTCGTCACACAGACGGCGGACCGCCTCGAGATAGCCGGCAGGAGCGGGGTTGACGCCGCCTTCGCCCTGCACCGGCTCGAGCAGCACCGCGCACACCCGCTCGTCGAGCGCGGCCGCGAGCGCGTCGACGTCGGCAAAGCCCACGTAACGGAAACCGGGAGGCAACGGCTGGAACGTCTCGTGCTTCTGTGGCTGTCCGGTCGCGGCGAGCGTCGTGAGCGTACGGCCGTGGAACGATCCGAACGCCGAGACGACGTGAAAGCGCTCGGGACCACCGTGGAGCTGGCCGTGACGGCGGGCGAGCTTGATCGCGGCTTCGTTTGCTTCGGCGCCGGAGTTCGAGAAGAACACCCGACCGTCCCCGCCGAGCAGCCGGTCGAGCGCCGCGGCCACCTGCGGCTGCAGGGCGTTGTAGTAAAGGTTCGACACGTGCAGCAGCGTCGAGGCCTGCTCGGCGATGGCAGCCGCAATCTCTCGGTTCGCGTGCCCGAGCGACACGACCGCGAGTCCGCCGAGGAAGTCGAGGTATTCGCGGCCGTCGACGTCGTAGAGCATCGTGCCGTCGCCGCGGACGAACGCGACGGGGAGGCGCGCGTACGTCCCCATCACGTGCTGGGCATCGAGCGCGACGATCTGCTCCCGGTCGAGTCGGTTCACCGTCACCGCGTCACCATCGTGCCGACACCCTCCCGGGTGAAGAATTCGAGCAAGAGCGCATGGGGCATCCGCCCGTCGAGGATGTGCGCACTCGCGACACCGTTCTTCAACGCGGAGATGCAGGAATCGACCTTCGGGATCATCCCCTCGTCGAAGGTTCCCGTGCCGCGAAGGCGTTCGAGCTCCGCGACGTCGAGATGGGAGACGAGCGAGGACTCCTCGGGATACGCGGTATAGATCCCGGCGACGTTGGTCAGATAGACGAGCTTCACGGCGCCGACGGCCTCCGCTATCGCGCCCGCAACTGCATCCGCATTGACGTTGTAGGGCTGACCCGACTCGTCGACCCCTACCGTCGCGATCACCGGGATGAGCTCTTCGCGCACCAGCCGTTGCACGATCGAGGGGTCGACGTTGCCGACGTCGCCCACGAACCCGAGTCGTTCGTCGCGGGCCACCGCGGTAAGCAGGCCGGCGTCCTCTCCCGACAGGCCGACCGCGTACGACCCGTGCCGGTTCACACCGGCGACGACCTCACGGTTGACCTTGCCGACGAGCGCCATCCGCACGATGTCGACCGTCTCCGCGTCGGTGACGC
>CAZJSY010000381.1:0-2746 GCA_964548555.1 uncultured Burkholderiales bacterium | reverse complement strand
TCGAGGGCCCGCACGATGCGCCGGGCGTTGTGCGGGTCGATGCGGGCCGCGGCGTCGGGATCCCGACGCCGGAGCTCGGCGTACGCGGCCGCCACGCCTCCCGGCTCCGCGGTGCGGGCCTCGAGCTCGGCCCGCAGCGCCAGGTCTTCCCCCGGGAACGTCAGGTCGTCGACGACGGCCTGCACGTAGAGCCCGGTCCCGCCGACGAGCAGGGCCCGGTGACCGCGGGCCTCGATGTCGGCGACGACCGCCCGCGCCGCGGCCTGGAACCGCGCGACCGACCAGTCCTCCCAGGGGTCCGCGACGTCGATCAGATGATGGGGCACGAGCGCCCGGTCGGCGTCGCCGGCCTTCGCCGTGCCGACGTCCATGCCGCGGTACACCTGCATGGAATCGATGGACACGATCTCGACGTCACCGAGCGCGTACGCCGCCTGCAAGGCGAGAGCGGACTTCCCGGACGCGGTCGGGCCGACCAGCGCGAGATGCGTGACGGTCAAGCGTCAAGCCGGTCCGGCGGCAACGGGGATGCGGGTACGGGCACGACGGGGCGGCGCAACGACGTCGAGCAGCTCGGCGCGCAACCAGTGCGGCGCGGCGTCGACCACGCGCACGGCGACGTAGCTGCCGGGCCGGGGCGACGTGCCCGTCGGCATGACGTGCACGAGCTTGTTCTGCCGGGTGCGACCCGACAGGACCGACGGGTCCTTCTTCGACGGTCCGTCGAGGAGGACCTCCTCCACCCGCCCGACGCGCTCCCGGTGCTTCGCGAGCGCGTGACGCTCGACCACTTCCACGAGTCGCCGCATGCGACCCGCCGCGACATCCGCGGGAACGAAGCCGCCGACCATCTCCGCCGCGGGCGTGCCGGGACGGGGCGAGAAGATGAACGTGTACGCGGAGTCGTACGCGGCCTCGTCGACCACCTCGAGCGTGCGTTCGAAGTCGGCGTCGGTCTCGCCGGGGAAGCCGACGATCAGGTCGGTGGTGACCGCGAGGTCGGTGATCGCAGCACGCGCCGCCGCGAGCCGCTCGAGATAGCGGGACGCGGTGTAACCGCGGTGCATCCGTGCGAGGACACGGTCGCTGCCCGCCTGCAACGGCAGGTGCAGGTGCTCGCACACCGCCGCGCACTGCGCCATGGCATCGATGGTGTCGGGGCGGAGGTCCTTGGGATGCGGCGACGTGTACCGCACGCGCGAAACGCCCGGTACCGCGTCCACGGCGCGCAGCAGGTCGGCGAAGCGCGGACGGTACTGGCCGGCCCCGAGGTCGCGTCCGTACGAGTTCACGTTCTGACCGAGCAGCGTGATCTCGGTGACACCGTCGGCAACGAGCTCTTCGACTTCACGCACGATGTCGCCCATGCGCCGGCTCACCTCGGCACCACGCACGATCGGGACGATGCAGAACGTGCACGAGTTGTCGCAGCCGATCTGGATCGTGATCCACGCCGAGTGATCCACCTCACGGCGGGCCGGCAGCGCGGAGGGGTACGCCTCGTGCTCTTCGAGGATCTCGACGACGGGCTCGCCCCGCCGCCGGGCCTCACGCAACAGTGCGGGGGCATGGGCGAGGTTGTGGGTGCCGAACACGACGTCGACGTGCCCGGCTCGCTCGACGATGAGCTCCCGGTCTTTCTGGGCGAGACACCCTCCGACCGCGATCTGCAGATCGGGACGGCGCTCCTTCAGCGCCTTGAGGTGACCGAGATGCCCGTAGAGCTTGTTGTCGGCGTTCTCCCGGATGCAGCAGGTGTTGAGCACCACCAGATCGGCCTCCTCGAGGTCGTCGGTGTGCTGCCAGCCGTCAGCGCCCAGCAGACCCGCGAGCCGCTCGGAGTCGTGCTCGTTCATCTGGCACCCGAAGGTGCGAACGAAGAACCGTCGGGCGCCGCTCACCCTGCGATTCTACGGGTGACCGCACGGCGGCATTCGCCCGGGGAGGCGCTCGTGGTGACCTCCCCGGGCGGCCGTGTGCTGCGTCGGTGCGAAGAGCCGGGCCGGACGACCGCGCTACTCGGTGCCCTCGGCGCCGGCCACGTCGACGACATCGCCGTCGCCCTCGGCTTCGGGATCGGCGTCGTCGATGCCGACCGCCTGGCGGACCTTCTCGCTGATCTCGAATACGAGGTCGATGTTCTCGGCGAGGAAGTTCTTCACGTTCTCGCGGCCCTGGCCGAGTTGCTCACCCTCGTAGGTGAACCACGCACCCGACTTCTTCACGATGCCGAGATCGACCGCGACGTCGAGCAGCGAACCTTCGCGACTGATGCCCTTGCCGTACATGATGTCGAACTCGGCCTGCTTGAACGGCGGTGCGACCTTGTTCTTCACCACCTTGACCCGGGCCCGGTTACCAACCGCTTCCGCGCCGTCCTTGATCGTCTCGATGCGACGGATGTCGAGGCGCACCGACGAGTAGAACTTCAACGCGCGCCCACCCGGCGTGGTCTCAGGCGAGCCGAACATGACGCCGATCTTCTCGCGCAGCTGGTTGATGAAGATCGCGATGGTGCGTGAGCGGTTGAGGTTGGCAGTCAACTTGCGCAGCGCCTGACTCATCAGGCGGGCCTGCAGACCGACGTGCGCGTCGCCCATCTCACCCTCGATCTCGGCCCGGGGAACGAGCGCGGCGACCGAGTCGATGACGAGCACGTCGAGCGCACCCGAACGGATCAGCATGTCGGCAATCTCGAGCGCCTGCTCACCGGTGTCGGGCTGCGAGATCAGCAGGTCGTCGACGT
>CAZJSY010000380.1:0-2756 GCA_964548555.1 uncultured Burkholderiales bacterium | reverse complement strand
GGGTACGGGGGTGGGACGAAGCCCGAGCGCGGGGTCGCCGTCGAGGCCATCCGGTTCACACTATCCGGGGCGGCGGCTCAGCCGACGACGAACTCCCGGTAACGGCCGAGCTCCGCCTCGGGAACACGGGCGCGCAGACGGGTGGCATCGGTCTCGTGGATCTCGACGAGGACCTCGCCGTCCCGGTGCAACGCGGCCAGGACGTCGCCGCGCCCGTACGGCACCGACAACTCGATGATGCGTGCGAGCGAGCGCAGCCGCGTCGCGATCGCCTCGAGGAGCTTGTCGACACCTTCACCGGTGAGTGCCGACACCGCGACCGAACCCGGGTGGGCCGCGAGCAGCGCGTCGACGTCGTCGGGACCCGCGGTGTCGACCTTGTTGACGACGACGAGCTCCGGCACTTCGCCCGCTCCGATCTCGCGCAGCACGTCGTGCACCGCCGCGATCTGGGCCTCGCCGTCTTCGGAACCGGCGTCGACGACGTGCAGCAGCAGGTCGGCGTCGGCGACCTCTTCGAGCGTCGACCGGAAGGCTTCGACGAGCTGGTGGGGCAGGCGGCGCACGAATCCGACCGTGTCGGACAGCAGCACCACCTCACCACCGGGAAGACGGAGCCGGCGCGTCGTCGGGTCGAGCGTGGAGAACAGACGGTCCTCCACGAGCACGCCCGCTTCGGTGACCCGGTTGAGCAGTGTGGACTTGCCGGCGTTGGTGTAGCCGACGAGCGCGACGGCCGGCAGGGCACGACGACGCCGCGCCTTGCGTTGCGTCGCGCGCGTCGCGGCGAGGCGTTCGAGTCCGCGCTCGAGCTTCGTGACGCGACGCAGGATCCGGCGGCGATCCACCTCGAGCTGGGTCTCACCGGGGCCGCGGGTACCGATGCCCGCACCCTGCTGGCTCAATGCGAGCCCGCGGCCTCGCAGACGTGGCAGTCGGTATCGGAGCTGCGCGAGCTCGACCTGCACCATGCCCTCTTGGCTGCTCGCGTGTTGAGCAAAGATGTCGAGGATCAGTGCAACGCGGTCGACGACGTCGCGCGCGAACAGCTTCTCGAGGTTGCGCTGCTGCGCGGGGCTCAGCTCGTCGTCGAAGATGACGACATCGATATCGAGCGCCTCCGCGAGCTCGCGCAGCTCTTCGGCCTTGCCCTTGCCGATGTAGGTGGCGGGATCGGGCGTGTCGCGCCGTTGCAGGACGCGCTCGACCGACTCGGCACCCGCAGTATCCGCGAGGAGCGCCAGTTCCTCGAGCGACGCCTCCGCTTCTTCGGTGGAGTGTGTGCCCGCGCCGGTACCGACGAGCAGCGCGCGTTGGCGTACGACGTCGAGATCGACCTCGGTCGCAGTGAGCCGGCGGCGTTGGCGTCCTTCGCCGGCGGGACTCATCGAGGCATTCCGGGTCCGACCTTGAAGTCGTCGAGGTCGACGTTCGTGTCGAAGACGTGCGTGACGGGACCGCCGAGGCGGATCGTCGGCCCCAGGTCGACCTGGAGATCGCCGCCCGGAAGGTGGACGGCCACGCGCTCACCCACGAGCCCGCGCCGGTTCGCGACCGCGGCCGCCGCGCACGCGCCCGTCCCGCAGCTCAACGTCTCGCCGACGCCGCGCTCCCACACGCGCATGTCGATGGCGCCGGCCTCACCCGGAGTGGGTGCGATGAACTCGACGTTGGTGTGGTTGGGAAACCGCTCGTCGTGCTCGAGATGCGGACCGTGTTGGGTCACCCGCGCGCGTTGCGGGTCTTCCACGATCAGCACGAGATGCGGATTACCCATTCCGGCGGCGTCGCCCACGTAGTGCGTGCCGTGGAACACCGCCTCGAGGTCGAACGGGCTCGGAGCGTCGAGCGGGATGGCGGCGGGATCGAACGTGACCGGACCCATGTCGACGGTCGCGGCGCGAAGTTCGTCGGTGAGCGGGTCGACGTCGAGGTCGATCTCGCGCCGGCCCGCGTCCGTCTCGACGACGAGGCGCTTGCCGTCGCCGAGACCCTTGCGATGCGCGAGCCATGCGAGACAGCGGATGCCGTTCCCGCTCATTTCGGCCCGGCGGCCGTCGGCGTTGTGGAGAGTCATCGAACAGTCGGCGCCGTCGCTGCCCTTGTTCAGGAAGATGAGCCCGTCGGCGCCCACGCCGGTGTGACGGTTGCAGATGCCGGCAAGTGCCGCCATCGAGTAGCTCATCCAGCCCGTCATGGTCTCCGACGCGTCGCAGACCAGGAAGTCGTTGCCCGTCGCGTGCAGCTTGGAGAGGTGGAGCGGGGTGCTCATCGGCTCCAGGTTGCCAGGAGTGCGGGCAGAAGCCGGCACGGATTTTCGGCGGTGGCCAGCCAGGTGATGCGAGGATCGCGCCGGAACCACATGCGCTGGCGGCGGGCGAAGCTGCGCGTACGGCGAACCGCGAGGTCGAACGCCTCGTCGAGAGCTTCAGGTTCGCCGCTTCGGAGCGCGTCGATCGTCTCTTTGTAGCCGATGGCCTGGGCCGCCGTGCGGGACATGCCGCGGGGATCGGCGCGCAGCCGCCGCACCTCGTCGACCAGCCCGTCCGTTCGCATCGCGCCGAATCGCTCGTCGATTCGGCGCGACAGGACGGCGCGAGGGAGCCACACGCCGGCGATGGCGACCGGGAACGCGGTGGGACCGAACTGCGCCAGGCCGGGGCCGAACGACGAGAACGGGCGTCCGGTGAGCCGGATCACTTCGAGGGCCCGCACGATGCGCCGGGCGTTGTGCGGGTCGATGCGGGCCGCGGCGT
>CAZJSY010000379.1:0-2761 GCA_964548555.1 uncultured Burkholderiales bacterium | reverse complement strand
GGCGTGGTCGACAGGTTGTCGAACACGACCGTCTGGCCGGCGGTCAGGTGTCCGATGTACCAGCCGTAGTTGCCGGCGTAGACGTACTGCGCCGGCAAGGTGACCGAGCCGCCGTGCGAGGAGTCTCCGTAGGCCGGCTTCGGTGTGCCGTCGAGCCACGCGATGAACGACAGCGTCGCGCCGACCGTCTTCGCGCAGAGGTTCCACGGCAGTGGCGCCGGATGTGCACCGTCACCCGAGGGGTCGAACACGCTCGCGAGGTTCACGCTGCCGATCTGCGTGTACGCCGGTGACTGGTTGGTGTTCCAGATGTGCTCGTTGAAGATCCAAACCGCGCCGTAATAGATGTTCCTCGTGACGGTCACCGCGTCCACGGAGCCATCACTGTTCGTACGGATCCGCAGCGCCGCGCCCTCCTGGATGTTCGGTACGACGGTGTGGCCGGAGTTCTCGAGCGACCAGCGCGCGCAGGTCTCCGCATCCTGGCGAGCGGCCTGGCCGGCGGGCCAGAAGATCCCCCGGTCGTTCCCACCACTGTTCGACGAGGTGGCCGACACGGTGACCGCGCCGGCGCCCGAGTTGTAGGCCAGCGAGTACGTGTCGCTGCCCTGCTGGGTGAGCGTGGCCGTCGAGAACGACGAGTCGACGCTGCTCCACATCCCGCAGCCCGACAGCAGGAGGCTCAGGAGCACCGTTCGAATCGCCGCCCGCCGCATCATCCCGATCCGCCCTCGCCCGCTCGCCGCCGTGCGTCACCTGATGTTTACCCCGATTCAGGCCGCGCAATTTACGCGATTCGGACACGACCGCGCCACGTCAGGGCGCAGGCCAGAGGATGATCGATCCGAGTCCCCCGAAACCATCGAGCACGTACCCGCGTACCGGCCCGGGTCCGTAGCCCCCGCCCGTGATTCCACGGGCGATGTTCCACGAGCCCCAGGACGGACCGCCCCACGCGGCCCGTGGCGCCGTCGCACCGGACGTCGCCGTCGCCCACGGGTGGACACCGCCGAACCCGTCGACGACGTAGCCGCCGTGGGCACCGGTTGCCTGGACGCCCCGGGCGATGTCGCGGCCCGGCCAGTACGGGCCGTTCACCGCGGGCGGCATCGAACCACCGGCCCGGAACGCGTGCATCCCGCCGTAGCCGTCGAGCACGTAACCGTTGCCATTGGGGAGCAGCGTGATGCCGCGGACGATGTCCCAGCCCGACCAGTATGCGGTCGCCGTGAGCGGGGGTGGCTTCGACGATGTGCCCTTCACCGCGAACGGGTGGATCCCGCCGTAGCCGTCGACGACGTAGCCGCCGCTGCCGTCGGGCAGCAGCGCGACGCCCCGGGCGATGTCCCAGTTCGGCCAGTACGCGTTGCCGACCACGGGCGGCGGCGCCTTGCCCGTACTGGCGAACGGATGCAATCCGCCGAATCCGTCGAGCACGTAGCCGCCGCTCTCGTCGGGCAGCAGCGCGACGCCGCGGGCGATGTCCCAACCCAACCAGTACGGACCGCCCGAAGCCGCCGGCAAGGGCACCGGCGTGAGTGTGAAGTTTGCTGTTGCGACGGCGCCGCCCGCGACCGTGACACTGGTGTCGGTCTGCGATGCGAACTTCGGCGCCGACGCGGTCGCCGTGTACGAACCCGGCGCCACGCCGGGGATCGCATACTGGCCCGTCGCGTTGGTGTGCCCCGTCGAGGTCGACGGACTCGTCGCGATCGACGCGCCGTTGACGGGCGCGCCGCCGGAGTCGACGACGGCCCCGCCGATCGAGCCGGTGGCCGGTCCGCCGGGGTTGAAGTTGATGTCCAGCACCGGGTGGAGCTCGATCTGGTTCGGAGCCTGGTCGGACTGACCCGTGGGGTTGTCGAAGAAACCGACGCCCGTGATCTGCACCGTCTGCGCGTGACCGGACCACCCGGCGAGCTGCGCGTGGGCCTTGTTGAACTGTTGCGTGAAGATGCTGCCCTGCACGCAGGAAAGGTCGGGCAGCTCGGCGAGCATGAAATGGCCCTGACCGTCATCGATCGACATGTGCATGTCGAGGTCGTGCTCCTGGTACACGTTCGTGAGGGTCGCCGTGACCGTGTACGTGGTGAACTCGATCGGGGCTACCCGGTGATTGGTGGAAGGCGTCTGTGACGTCAGCCATGCGATGCTCGTCGCCGCCGGCGTCTGGTTGATCTGGCTGGCCTGCGGGTCCGCGCCGATCTTGACGTCCCACGTGCCGCCACTGCCGCAGCTCGTGCCCGCGTTCGCGTCCTCTTCGCGCGTGCCGGCGCCGTCACCGCGAATCGCGCCGCGGTTCGCGGCGTTGCCGTGACGCGCGCTGCTCCACACGACGGCCCCCGCGGGGACCAGCGCGAGGGTCGCGAGGAACGCGAGCCACAGCGCGCGCCGTCGCCGCGAGGAGGCCCCGGGAGCCGAGGCCGGACTCTGCCCGAACCAGCCTGCCATCTTGCCTGCCCAGTCGTGTGCCGACCGCCACGGCGCACGCTCACCCCAGAAAGTGTCGCGGACGTTAACGGAAAGAATGCGGTCCCACTAGGGCAAATCGCGACATCTGGACAGGAATATTTTGACGTTTGATGACGGCAATATTTTGGCCCCGGCGGCCGCTTTTGTGGTCGCTACGGCCCGCCGGAGGCCTTGCCGTACCCGTATTGCGACCAGTCCTCCGGGTTGAGCTCCGTGTACTCCCCCATGACGTGGCCGTCGACGGCGTCGAGCTCGACGAGGCCGCGCATGCTCGGCGGTTCGTCGGCGC
>CAZJSY010000378.1:0-2766 GCA_964548555.1 uncultured Burkholderiales bacterium | reverse complement strand
GTACTGGCATGCTGCTCGAGGAGGACCTCGCGGTCGCCGTCCCGGCGCTCGACGCCGAGCTCCTCGCGCCGGACATCAAGCGACCGACGCGCCGGTTGCGGCGGACGTACCGCTCGCGCCGGCGGCGGGTCTTCTGTCTCGTCGCCGCCATCCTCTTGGTGCAGCTCGCGGTGCTCGCGGTTCGCAGCCGGCACCAGTGGCAGCACTTCAACCTGTCGCTCGACTTCGCGATCTTCCACCAGGCGTGGCACCAGATCGGCGCGGGCAACTTCAATCCGCGGCTGAGCGTCTTCGACTACCAGTACTGGCAGAGCCATTTCGAGCTGATTACCTGGCCGCTGGCATACCTCGCGCATTTCTGGCGCGACGACGGCCTCAGCCTGCTGTACCTCCAGGATCTCGCGACCGTCGCGTCGGAAGCGATCGTCGTCGCGTGGGTCTGGACCGAGACCCGCACTCGGCGCGGTCGGGTGGCCCGGGTCGCGTTGCCGGTCACCGTGGTGTTGCTCGTCGCCAATCCGTGGCTGTACCGGTCGGCCGGGCAGGACTTCCACTTCGAGGCGCTCGCGACCTTCTTCACGCTCTTCGCCGCGTTCGACCTGTGGTACGGCCGTCGTCGAGGTTGGATATGGGCCGGGCTCGCGCTCATGTGTGGTGATGTGGCGGGCACGTACATCGCGGGCTTGGGGTTGTCGTTCCTCGTCGCCGGGAAGCGGACGCGCGGTAAGGGCGCCGCGCTCGTCACCGCGGGAATCGGGTGGGTGGCCGTCGCCGCGTTGTTGAAGGCGAACCGGGGATCCGGCATCGCCGAGTACTCCTATCTCGCCTCGTCGCAGCGCGTTCCGGCCGGGATCGGCGGCGTGGTGGCAGTCGGCCACGGCATGCTGCGCTACCCGTTGCGTCCGGTGCAGGCGATCGGCAAACGGCTCGGCAAGGTGTGGCAGAACCTCGCGCCATCGGGTGTGGTCGGTCTCGTCGCCCCGTGGTCGTTGGGCGTGATGCTTGCCGTCCTCGTGGCGAACGTGCTCAACCAGCGTCCCGACTTCATCGAGCCGTCGTATCAGGACCTTCCCGTCTACCTCTTCGGCGTACTCGGTGCGGTGCTCCTTGCGCACGCGTTGAGCGAACGCGGAGGCGCCCTCGGCGTGGTGGGCCTCGCCGTCGCGGCGGCGATGACGGCGAACGCACTGTTCTTCGACGCGGGCCACTACGGCGACCTCGACCGCGTCCACGTCTCGAAGGCCGCGGCCGGCCAGCTCTCCGCAGTGCGGCGACAGATCCCCAACGAAGCGCAGGTGATCGCGACCTTCGGCGTGGCGGGGCGCTTCGCAGGGCGCCGTTCCGTGCGCGTCATCTCGTACGGCGGGGAGAAGATCCCGGTGGACGCGGGCACGGTGGTGTTCGTGTTCGCGCCCACCGCCGGTAACCAACCGCTGCCCATTGAGATCCTGGCGCCGGCCGAGCGGTACGTGCGCGACACGCTCGGAGCGCAACGCATCTATCACGGCAGTGAGGTCGACGCGTACGAGTGGCACCCGTCGGCGGAAACCTCGGTGACGTTCCCGTGATCCTGGCGAGGTGCGGCGGGCCCGGTCCGGCGGTGCCGTCGGGGCGCCCGCGTACGACCGCCTGAGCGCCCGGGACGCCCGGTAGGCTGCCCCGCCGTGATCCTGTCGGACCGCACCATCCGCGAGGAGCTCGCCGCCGGCCGCATCGTCATCGAGCCGTTGGCCGAGGGTTCCGTGCAGCCGAGCTCCGTCGATCTGCACGTCGACCGTTACTTCCGGGTGTTCCGCAACGACACCACGCCGTACATCGACCCGAAGGAACCTCAGGAGGATCTGACCGAGCTCGTCGAGGTGGACGACGGGCGCGCGTTCATCCTCCATCCGGGCGAGTTCGTCCTCGGCTCCACGTTGGAACGTGTCGCTCTGCCCGACGACCTCGTCGCCCGCCTCGAGGGGAAGTCGAGTCTCGGCCGGCTCGGCTTGCTGATCCACAGCACCGCGGGATTCGTCGACGCGGGCTGGGACGGCCATCTCACACTCGAGCTGTCGAACGTGGCGAACCTGCCGATCGCGATCTACCCCGCGATGAAGATCGGGCAGATCTCGTTCCTGCGTATGACGACCGCCGCAGAGAGTCCGTACGGCAGCGCCCGGACCGGCTCGAAGTACCAGGGTCAGCGCGGACCGACACCGAGCCGGTACTACCTCAACTTTCCCCGCGAGGGTCGCTGACGGTCAGCCCTCTTCCCGCACCTCGTCGTAGTCGGATCGTTTCGCGAGATAGGCCAGAGCGGACACGACGATTGCGATAGCGGCGGCCGCGACGACGAGTGGGTTCGAGGACGGGTGCATGGAAGATTACGTACCCAACACGCGCAGCGCATTCACGGCACACCGGGCGACGAAATCGCGGAGGCTCCGCGCAGGAGCCACGCCGCGTGTTCACCGTAGAGACCTGGTTGGTTGTCCGCCGTGACGCTGCCGTGCGCGAGGGCGCCGTACTCGGCGAGTGCGTGTTCGGTCCCTTCGGAGTGTGGCCAGTCGCTGCAGCACATGAACAGGTCCCCCGCGGCGGCCGAGAGTCGGTGGGGCTGCTCGTAGGAGAACGCGGCGAAGCGCACCTGACGCCGTACGTACTCGCTCGGCGGCATCTCGAGCTCCGCGTGCGTGCTCCCGGCCAGCCGCGACGTGAAGTTGTAGCCACCGTCCATGAACTGCATGAACATGGGGACCCAGACCGCCGAGAGCTCCATCACGC
>CAZJSY010000377.1:0-2767 GCA_964548555.1 uncultured Burkholderiales bacterium | reverse complement strand
GCGACGATCATGGGTCTGGACGAGGTGCTCGACCAGATCGAGGACCATGCGAGCAACCGGCGCCACCGCGACGACTACTGGCTCAGCGTGTTCGGCGAACCCGGCAGCGAACTCTGGGGCCTGCGGTTCGAAGGCCACCACGTGTCGGTACACGTGACGGTGCGCGGCCGGGAAGTGATCGCCACACCGCTCTTCCTCGGAGCGAATCCGGCCGCGGTGCGCGACAGCGGGCGAACCGTCGTCGCGCCGCTCGCGCTCGAGGAGCAGCTCGGCTTCGAGCTCGTGCACGCGCTGTCAGTCGAACAGCGCGCGTCGGCCCTCCTGTCCGAGGTCGCGCCGGACGACATCGTCACACGCAACGCGCCCCGTCTCGACGGCCCGCTCCCGGACGCCGGTGTTCCGCTCACCGCGCTGGAGGGGCCGGCCGCGTCGGCGGCCACCGCGCTGCTCGACCTCTATCTCGGCCGGTTCCCGGGTGGCTCGCGGCGTCCCGATCCCGCGGACGCGGCCTTCGCGTGGGCGGGCGCCACCGAGCCCGGGCACGGTCACTACTACCGGATCTCGGGACCGCGTCTCCTCGTGGAGCTCGACAACACGCAGGACGGCGCCAACCACGTGCACACCGTGGTACGCGAGCCGACCATGGACTTCGGCGGCGACCCACTCGCCGATCACCACCGTCGTCACCATGCGCACCGGCAACGGCCGTTCCCCGCTTGACCAGCGGGTTGTCTCTGCGTTGTGATGTCGATCCGGCTCGGATTCCGTTGTCGGGAGGCGGCCTGGCATGGGATCGTTTCGAGTCACAACCGAAGACTCCGACGACCGGCTCGTGGTGCGAGTCTCTGGAGAGCTCGACATGGCTGCGGCGCCGCGCGTTTCCGACGCCCTGGCGGCCCGCGCAGCGAAGCGATATCGCGCGGTCGTCGTCGACCTCACCGACCTCGACTTCATCGACTCGAGCGGGATCCGCATACTCTGCCGGGCCGCCGAAGCCGCACGCCGGCGCGGGGTGACGTTCACACTCGTCGAACCCTCGCGCAAGGTCGCGCGCACCCTGGAGATCGCAGGCGTCGCGGGCTGGCTCCAAGACAACGGCAGCTGATTGCCCGGCGACGCGAAGGTCCGGATTACCGCGTAGGCCTTCGGGGCACCCTGTAGGGGAGCCGGGCGGTGGTCATTTTGCGGAACGCGGTCGATGCCTTTGTGCCTTGCGACGCAGCGTCACCCGGTCGCGCGCGGCGTTTCGTCGCCGATGTCCTGAGCCGCCACGGGCTCGATGCCGCACAAGACGAAGCGACGCTCCTCGTGAGCGAGCTCGTCACGAACGCGATTCGTCACGCCAAGAGCGATGCCACGATCGCGATCGATCTGACCGACGGCCGACGGGTGCGCGTCAGTGTCACCGACCACGGGCCCGGTTGGCCCGAGCCGCGGGAGCCGGGCAACGGCCCCGGCGGCTTCGGTCTGCAGTTCGTCGCCGAGATCGCCGACAACTGGGGCACGTACCGCATCGGCGACGGAAAGACGGTCTGGTTCGAGCTGGAAGCCGAATAGCGCGATCGGCCGGCTCATCTCGCGACGCCCACGCACGAGCTTTCGGATCCGGTCGCGTTCGCGATCGAAGAGATCACGTCGCCAGGGCATTGGAATGGCATTGGAACGCCGGGAGCGTCCGGAGCGTCCAATTGTCAAACACACGCAGCGTGATTGGGCAGCACGCAACCGCGAACGGACATCGCGTCATGTCCCGGCGGGCGCGCGGCGATGGGAGCAGAAACGGGCTCCTGCCACAACCGCACTCCTCAGCCGACCTCCGTATCATCGACGCATATCGAAGCCCGGGAGGCTTCCATGGCAACTGGACGTGGGAAAGCACCGGTCCCGACCAAAGGCCGCGTGCCCGACGCCCCACGGCCGACGATGAATCCGGTCGCGCAGAGCTCCGTGGTCGATCGCGTCGGCCGCGAGCTCCGGCGCGCCGTTCTCGCCGGAAGGCTCCGCCCAGGGCAGAAGTTCTCCATCTCCCAGCTCAGCGCCGAGCTGGGCGTCAGTCACATTCCTGTACGGGAAGCGCTCCGTCACCTCGAGAGCCAGGGCCTCGTGCAGCTCAGACCGGGACGCAGTGGCGTCGTCACCCCGATCAACGAGGCTGACCTCCACGAGATCTACCTGCTGCGCGAGGCCATCGAGACGGCGTTGATCCGCGATGCCGCGCCGAAGTACACGGACGAACATCTCGCCACGTTGCACGACCACCTTCTCGCGATGGAGGCCGAGGTAGCCGACCCCGAAGGCGACCAGTTCTGGCTCTCGCATCATCGGTTCCACTGGGGGCTGCTCGAACCGGCTGCGAGCGCGTGGAGCGAGCGCCTGTTGGAACCGCTGTGGCACGCGGCGGAGCGCTATCTGAGGCTCTTCTTCGTCGAAGGTGCACAGCTCGGGCCGTCGATGACGGAGCACATGGCGCTCTACGAGTCGGCAACGCGCAGATCGTCACCGGAGCTCAGCGAGGTGCTGCGGACGCACCTGCGCGAGAACCTCGAAACCTTGAGCCGCAGCATTCGCACCATGGAGACGCACTACGCGTCCTGAGCCGCCGCCGGGCTCGCCACGTGCGGCTATGTGTCGCCACCACGCACGTACGCCGCAAGGCGCGATTCGTCAGCGGACCAGGTTGGAACCCGCCGGACGACCGCTCAGGCCTGGAGTTGGGGCAGGTCGCGGACGAGTGCGAGCGCCTCGGGGTTGGCCAGCGCGTCCATGT
>CAZJSY010000376.1:0-2773 GCA_964548555.1 uncultured Burkholderiales bacterium | reverse complement strand
ACCTTGCCGACGAGCGCCATCCGCACGATGTCGACCGTCTCCGCGTCGGTGACGCGCAAGCCGTCGACGAACTGCGGCTCCTTGCCGAGCCGTCGCATCAGCTCGCTGATCTGGGGCCCGCCACCGTGCACGACGACCGGGTTCATCCCAACGAGCCGCATCAGGACGACATCCTGTGCGAACAGGTCGGCGAGCGCGGGATCCTCCATCGCGTGGCCGCCGTACTTGATCACGACGGTCGACCCGGTGAACTCGCGGATGTACGGCAGCGCTTCGGCGAGGATCGCAGCCTTCTCCTGCGCCCGTTCCAGACGTGAGGCGTCAAGAGCGCTCACGAGGTGCGCCTGTTCTCGTCGATGTAGGCGTAGCTCAGGTCGGTCGTCAACACGGTTGCCGTCGCATCGCCGAGCTTGAGATCGCACTCGATGGTGACGCTCGGCGCCGCCATCACGGACTCCAGCGCCTGCGTGTCGTGGGGAGCCGCCACCCCGTCGCGGCACACGACGACACCGCCGTAGGCGATGTCGACACGGATCGGATCGAGGTCCACACCGCTCGCGCCGAGCTCCGACCAGACACGGCCCCAGTATGGGTCCGCACCGTTGAGGGAGCACTGCACCAGCTGACTCGCAGCCACGGCACGAGCCGCCCGACGGGCGTCGTCGATGCTGCGCGCCCCCTTCACCACGATGCGCGCCTGTTTGGTTGCCCCCTCGGCGTCGGCAGCCATCTGCTCGGCGAGCGACGTGCAGACGCTGGTGAGCGCATCCGTGAACGCGTCGAGCGCTGCACCGGTCAGTACCTCGCTCGCGGCGCCGTTGGCGAGTACGAGCACGGTGTCGTTGGTGCTCGTGCACGCGTCGATGCAGAGCTGGTTGAACGAGACGTCCACCGCCTGCAGGAGTGAACGATGCAGCACCGACGACTCGAGCGCCGCGTCGGTCGTGATCACCGCGAGCATGGTCGCCATGGACGGCGCCAGCATCGCCGCGCCCTTCGCCATACCGCCGACGACCGCACCGGTTCCTGCGACCGCGGCGACGGCTTCCTTGCGCACGGTGTCGGTGGTCAGCATCGCCTCCGCGGCCGCCGGCGCACCGTTGAGCCCGTTCGTGAGCTTCGGGATGCCGGCTTCGAGCGCAGTGAAGGGCAACGGGATCCCGATGAGACCCGTCGAGCACACCAGCACGTCAGCCCAATCGCAGCCGAGCCCCTCGGCCGTGAGCGTGCACATGCGGCGCGCATCGTGCAATCCCTGCTCGCCGGTGGCTGCGTTGGCATTGCCGGAGTTGACGACCACGGCGGTCGCGCGACCATCGGCCAGATGGGCGCGACTCACCTGAACCGGAGCGGCAACCGCGAGGTTCCGGGTGAACACACCGGCCGCCGCGACCGGACGGCGGTCGACCGTAGTGACGATCGCCAGATCGGGCGCGCCCGACTCCTTGATGCCGCACGCGAGGCCGCCGGCCTCGAATCCCTGCGCGTGGGTCACGCTCACGGGAGGATGCCCACGTTGGAGAGACCAGCGGTCTCGGGCAATCCGAGCACGATGTTCGCGTCCTGCACCGCTTGACCGGATGCACCCTTCACGAGGTTGTCGATCGCCCCCAGCGCAAGCACGGTGCCGGTGCGCGGGTCGAAGCGTACGGTCACATGCGCGGCGTTGGACGCGAACGTCGCCTTCGTCGTCGGTGGATCGTCGAGCACGACGACGAACGGCTCGCGCGCGTAGGAGTCCCGGTAGTGCTCGAGCAGTGTGGCCGTGTCGAGCCCATCGACCGCGGGACGCGCGTAACACGTCGCGAGGATGCCGCGCGTCATCGGTACGAGGTGCGGTGTGAACAGGACCTCGACGTCCTCGCCGTGCGCAGCATGGGTGAGCGCGAGCTGGATCTCGGCGGTGTGGCGGTGGTTCAGCAACCCGTACGCGGTGACCGTGCCGTCGGCCTCGGAGAACAGGCTCGGCGATGACAAGGCTCGGCCGCGCCCGGACACACCCGACACCGCGTTCACCACGATGCCGGTGCGCTCGACGAGTCCGCGCGCGAGCAGCGGTGCCAGTGCCAGGGCGGCGGCGGTCGGGTAGCACCCCGGCGCGGCGACGTGCGCGGCCTGCGCGACGTCGTCGCGGAACAGCTCCGGGAGACCGAAGGCGAAGCCGTCGAGCAACTCGGGGGCCTGGTGCGCTGTGCCGTACCACTGCTCGTAGGCGGGCGCGGGCAGCCGGAAGTCGGCACCGAGGTCGACGACGTGGCCCACCCGGCCGACGAGATCGGGGACGAGCCGCTGCGACTCGCCGTGCGGCAGGGCGAGGAACGCGACGTCGAGGCCCGCAAGGTCGCCGGCATCGAACTCCTCGTACTCACGACCCGGATACGCCGCCGCGAGCGACGGGTACAGGGAGCCGATCGTCGCCCCGGCGTTGCTGTTCGCGGTGACGTGGACCACGTCGAGGTCGGGATGCACGGCGAGGAGCCGCAGCAGCTCTGCCCCTGTGTACCCTGATGCACCCACGATGCCGGCCCGATACGCCATGGGCAACATTCTATTCACTGGAGTGAATACCCATGCAACCCGCTTTGGCCGAGCTCTCCGTCGGTGATCGGTTTCCCACCCTCGCCCTGCACGTCCCGGCGACGGCGAACGACCGGTACTGGGCTGGTGCGGGCGTCGACCATGCGACCCGGCGCGACGGCCTCCTGTACCCGCCGATGGCGGCGAACCTCACCATCCTGCTCGTGCAGCAGGTGTCGCCCGAGCCGCTCCTGCA
>CAZJSY010000375.1:0-2784 GCA_964548555.1 uncultured Burkholderiales bacterium | reverse complement strand
ACATGGTCGTGTTGCGCGGGGTCGGTCCGCGGTACGCGTGGCTGCCCGGATCGTCGGCGCCGCGGTACGCCTCCACCTCGACGAGGCGCACCGCGAGTCGGCCCGCCGACGGATCGTCGTGCACCAACACCTTGTTGAGGAGCTCCGGGGCGACCTCGAGCGAGTCCCTCGCGAAGAAGGCGCGTGGCAGCGTTCGCCCCCGAGTGGCGTTCCTCACCGCGGGTTGTGCTCGTGCCCCAGCCAGTGACGCTGCTCGACGAGGCGGGCGCGCGCCTCCTCGAGCTGGCGGGCGACGGCCTGTGGCCCCGCGCCGCCGGGCGATGTGCGCCGCCGAACGGCCTGACCCGGCTGGAGCAGTTCGAGCGCGTCGGGTCCGAGGCGAGGCTCGTTGGTGACGAGCTCCTCCAACGGGATGCCCCGCTCCAACGACTGGCGCACCAGGCCTCCCACCAACGCGTGCGCATCCCGGAACGGCATTCCCGCGCGCACGAGGTACTCCGCGAGGTCCGTCGCCGCGGACGCAGCCGCGTCTGCCGCGTCTCGCATCCGGTCCACCGAGAACTCGGCGGTTGCGATCAATCCGCTGACCGCCCGCAACGCCAGCGCGCACGTGCGCACCGCATCGAACAGCGGCTCCTTGTCCTCCTGGAGATCGCGGTCGTACGCGAGGGGCAGGCCTTTCAGCGTGGCGAGGAACCCGGTGAGGTGACCGATGAGACGTCCGGCCTTGCCGCGGGCCAGCTCGGCGATGTCCGGGTTCTTCTTCTGCGGCAGCATCGAGGAACCCGTGCTGTACGCGTCGGCGAGCCGGAGGAAACCGAACTCGTCGCTCGCCCAGAGCGTGATCTCTTCGCCCAGCCGCGAGAGGTGCACCTGCGTGAGTGCCGCCGCGAACAAGGCCTCGGCGACGAAGTCGCGGTCGGACACCGCGTCGAGGGAATTGTGGAACCGGGTCGAGAAGCCGAGCTCGTCGGCCACGGCGTCGGGGTCGAGCGGAAGACTCGACCCCGCGAGGGCGCCCGCGCCGAGCGGCGACACATCGGCGCGTGCGAGCGTGTCGCGCCAACGGTCGACGTCGCGCGCGAACGCCCAGACGTGCGCGAGGAGGTGGTGCGCCAGGAGCACCGGCTGAGCACGCTGGAGGTGCGTGTACCCCGGCAAGTACGCGTCTTCGGCCTCTTCGGCCCGAGCCAGCAGGACTTCCTGCAGCTCCTGGATCGCGGCGACGACCACGCGCCCTTCTCGCCGTAGCCACAGCCGCAGGTCGAGGGACACCTGGTCGTTGCGACTGCGTCCGGTGTGCAGCTTCGCTCCCGCCGGGCCGGCCAGATCGGTGACGCGGCGCTCCACCGCGGTGTGGATGTCTTCGTCGGTGGGTGCGAACTCGAATTCGCCTGTCTCGATCTCGTGCTCCACCTGCTGCAGCGCCGAGAGCAACGCCTGCATCTCCTCCGCGCTGATGAGGCCCACCTTCGCCAGCATCGTGACGTGCGCGCGGGAGCCGGCGAGGTCGTCGGGGGCGAGCTCGCGGTCGTAGGCAAGACTCGACGTGAACGCGAGCAACTCGTCGGACGGTCCTTCCTGGAACCGTCCGTGCCACAACGGTCGTGCTTCGTTCACTGCAGCCTCAAGCGTCGTCGGTGTGCCGGCGCGACCAGGTCTCGAGGGAAAGGCCCCAGAGACGGACGAAGCCAGCCGCGTCGTCGTGACGGAACGCGTCGGCGGCGTCGTAGGTGGCCAGCTCGTAGTCGTAGAGCGCGCGCTCGGCCCGCCGGCCGTCGGGGAAGCAGCGGCCCGGCTCGAGCCGCAACCGCACTTCACCCGTGACGTCGGACTGCGCCGACTGCACGAAGGCGTCGAGCGCGCGTCGCAGCGGGGAGAACCAGAGCCCGTCGTAGACCAGCTCGGCGTAGCGAGGCTCGAGTCGCGCCTTCTCACGCATGAGGTCGCGCTCCAGCGTGATCGACTCGAGGTCGGCGTGCGCGGTGATCAGCGCGAGCGAGCCGGGACACTCGTAGGTCTCCCGGCTCTTGATGCCGACACGCCGGTTCTCGACCATGTCGATACGGCCGTAGCCGTACTCGCCGACCCATTCGTTCAAGGTCGTGACGATCTCGTGCAGCGGCAACGGCGTCCCGTCGAGCGCCACGGGCACGCCCCGCTCGAAGCGCACGACGACATCGCGTCCTTCCCGGGGCGCGTCCGATGCATCACGGGTGATCTCGTAGACCCCTGCGGGCGGCGCGATCCAGGGGTCCTCCATGACGCCACACTCGATGGCCCGGCCGACGAGGTTCTCGTCGACGGAGTACAGCTTCTCCTTCGTGACGGTGAGTGGGATCTCGAAACGCTTCGCGTAGTCGATCGCATCTTCGCGGGTGAGACCCCACTCGCGCACCGGCGCGAGCACGTCGAGATCGGGCGCCAACGACCGCACCGATACCTCGAAGCGAACCTGGTCGTTGCCCTTCCCCGTGCAGCCATGCGCGACGGCATCGGCGCCGAACTCTCGAGCGGCCTGCACGAGGTGCTTCGCGATCACCGGCCGCGACAGCGCGGAGACGAGCGGGTACTTGCCCTCGTAGAGCGCATGCGCCTGGAGCGCGGGCAACACGTACTCCTCGGCGAACTCGGCCCGCACGTCGACGACCTTCGCGTCGACCGCACCCGCAGCCCGCGCACGGGTCGTGAGCGCCTCGAAGTCCTCACCGCTGACCCCGGCGTCGGCCCGCGGCTGGCCGACGTCGGCCGCCAGCGCGATCACCTCGACGCCCCACTCCTCCT
>CAZJSY010000374.1:0-2806 GCA_964548555.1 uncultured Burkholderiales bacterium | reverse complement strand
GTCGCGGCGCCGGCGCGCCTGCCGCTCGCGCACCAGGGAGGCGACGAGCTCCTGGTTCATCAACGCCTCCCTTCGGTCACCCCTGCGCCTGCGTAACCGATGTTTGTTCTATACCAGTTATGATCACCGGTCAAGCAGGAACGATGGTGACGGGCGGCCGCGGGCGGGGCAAGCGAATTTCGGACGACGGGCTGTCAGAATGGCCTGCACTCCTCAGAAGGTCCTCGGACCGTGGGCCAGGGGTGAACGGCGATGAGCGACCCGGTGACCGAGACGACGCAGTCCACGACCGAGGGAGCCGTGGGCCCGGCCACCGACTCGTCGCGACTTCCCGCTCCGGGACGTCTCGGCGTGGTCCAAGAGCTCATCAACACCCTCGACATCGAAGCCGGCGAAGACGAGCTCGCGACACCTGACGCGGCAACGAGCTGGCTGCGCGAGCGCCGGCTGCTGCAACCCGGCGAGCGGGTCGGCGACGACGGGTTGCGCGCGCTCGTGGAGGTCAGGGAAGCGTTACGTGAGCTGGCGTCGGTCAACGGCGGCGCGCCGCTGCCGGCGGCGACCGTCGCGACGTTGCGACGCCACAGCGAAGCGAGCCCCGTCCAGATCCGCATCGACGGCGACAGCTCCGCTCTCGTCCCCGCCCGGCGCGGAATCCGCGGCGCGATCGCGCGACTGCTCGGCCTCGTGCACGACGCGCAGCACGACGGCTCGTGGTCGCGCTTGAAGGTGTGCCGCGACGACTCGTGCCGGTGGGCGTTCTACGACTCTTCGCGCAACCGCTCGAGCACGTGGTGCTCGATGGCGGTGTGCGGGAACCGGGCCAAGGCCCGCGCGTTCCGCCGGCGTCGCAACACCTGACTTCGCGCGCGCAGGTCACCGGCCACGAACGATGCTCTCCTCGAGCGTGACGGCCACGATCTCACGTCCGGTCGCTCCGAGCTGCCGGCCGGTCTGACGCTCGAGCACGCCGATGGCGTGCGGACCCTCCTGCACGAGACCCGCGTAGAGCAGGAAGCCGGCGAGGGTGCCGATCAGCTTGTCGCCGAACTCCTCGTGGTGCACGAGCACGCGCTCCGACGGATCTTCGAGCCAGTCCGCGATGGCTCCGTAGATCTTCGCCAACCGGTCGGCCAGCTCGTCGTGCCGCCCGAGCGGGATGTGCTCGTAGGCGAGCCCGGCCGTGTCGTAGGCGTGGAGATTGTGAGGAGAGTCGAGTAGCGAAAGGATGTGCGTGAATCCGTGGCTGCCGAGCCAGATCAGCTCTTCCTGGCGACGGACCTTGCGGTGGTTGCGCGCGAACCCGCCCGGACGCTCCGACGCGGCGAGCCGGTCACGCACGATCCAGCAGAAGTAGCGGGGCTCGAGGCCCTGGGCCCAGCGGCCTCTCACGCCGCGACCCCCTCGGGCGTGACGGTGCGCAACGTCGAGAGCAGCCGCGACGCACGTGCCGCGGGCCGAACGTCGTGCACGCGGACCATCGCCGCACCCCGGTCGAACGCCCATACCACCGTCGCCAGCGTGCCGTCGTCGCGCTGATCGACCGGCGCGCCGCCGAGCAGCGCGCCGATGAAACCCTTGCGCGACGTGCCCACGAGGAGCGGAACGCCGACGCGCTCGGCGATCCGGGGCAGACCTCGGAGAAGCTCGAGGTTGTGCTGGACCGTCTTGCCGAAGCCGATTCCCGGATCGGCGAGCAGCGCGTCGTCGGGGATGCCCGCGTCCCGTGCCGCGTGAAGGCGATCCCCGAGGAAATCGCCGACCTCGCGGACGACGTCGGCGTAACGGGGGGCGCGTTGCATCGTGCGGGGCTCGCCCAGCATGTGCATCGCGACGTAGCCCACACCTGCATCGGCGACGGCCCGCAGCATGCGGGCATCGTGGCGACCGGCCGAGACGTCGTTGACGGCGACCGCACCTGCCTCGATGGCCGACACGGCGACGTGGGCCTTGGTCGTGTCGATGCTCAACGGGACGCCCGCATCACGGGCGAGCGCCGACACCACGGGGAGCACCCGGCGCAGCTCCTCGTCGGCCGGGACGGGGTCGGCGCCGGGACGGGTCGACTCGCCCCCGACGTCGAGCATGTCGGCGCCCTCCTCGACCAGGGCGAGACCGTGGCGGATGGCGGCAGCGTGTTCGAGCCAGCGTCCACCGTCGGAGAAGGAATCGGGCGTCACGTTGACGATCCCCATGACCGCGCCACGCGTTCGTGCAAGCACCGACTCCCACCGGAACACGCTCGGAACAGTACCTGCCCCCCGCTCGATCACCGGCGCTCAGACAGGAGCCAGATGTTGGTCAGAGACGCGCTGGCTCGCCGCTCGGTGCCGGAGCGACGAAGGAGCGGAGGCACTCGCCCGCGAGCGAACGAAGCGGGCGGCCGCAGGTAACGACCCGAGCCCTGCAGCGAGGGAGCGAGCGAGAAAATCTGGGGCTAGACGCGTCCAGTTTGTCCGATGAAGGACATTGCCTCCGCCCTCGTAGCCGGGTTGTCCTTGAACAGGCCTCGGACGGCGGAGGTCACGGTGAGCGCGCCCGGCTTCTTCACGCCCCGCATCGACATGCACAGGTGCTCGGCCTCCACGACGACGAACACGCCGGCGGGGTTGAGGACGTCCATGAGCGCGTCCGCGATCTGCGTGGTGAGGCGTTCCTGCACCTGCGGGCGGCGGGCGAAGCCGTCGACACGCCGGGCAAGCTTCGAGATGCCCGTGATGCGGCCGTCGTCTCCCGGGATGTACGCGACGTGGGCCCGGCCGTGGAACGGAGCGAGGTGGTGCTCGCAGACGCTGTAGAGCGGGAT
>CAZJSY010000373.1:0-2806 GCA_964548555.1 uncultured Burkholderiales bacterium | reverse complement strand
CCCGTCGTCGCGAGCATGCCCATACCGGTGAGGGCGACCAGGTACAGCGAGAACTGGATGTTGCCGCCACCGAGGCCGATCGCGACGCCGATGGTGATCGCGATGGCGACGATCGCCCACACGCTCGACTCGAGGCCGGAGCTGATACCGGACAGCACGGTGGTGGCCGGGCCGGTGCGTGCGGACTCGGCGATCTCGCGCACGGGTTCACGCTCGGTGGACGTGAAGTACTCGGTGAGGTGGCTCACCACCTGAGCCAGGACGAGGCCGACCACGACCGCGCCGAAGCACTTCCAGCCCTCGTTGCCGTGGTCGTTGCCGACGTAGGTGAGTGCGACGACGAGCGTGCCGATCACCGTCAACACGCCGGCGGTGATGAAGCCGCGGTTGATCGGCGCCATGGCCGACCGGTCCTTGTCGGTAGCCCGGACCGCGAAGACGCCCACGATCGATGCGAGCACGCCGATGGCGCGCGCGATCAGCGGGAAGATCAGACCGAGCACCGGGTTGGCGCCGATCGATCGGAAGGCGGCCACGCCGAGGATGATCGAGGCGACGAGCGTCACCTCGTAGCTCTCGAAGAGGTCGGCCGCCATGCCGGCGCAGTCACCCACGTTGTCGCCGACGTTGTCGGCGATGGTGGCGGGGTTGCGGGGGTCGTCTTCGGGGATGCCCTGCTCGACCTTGCCGACCAGGTCGGCGCCCACGTCGGCCGCCTTGGTGAAGATGCCGCCGCCCACCCGCATGAAGAGCGCGAGCAGCGAGCCGCCGAAGCCGAACCCGATCAGGATCGCGGTGGCGGTGTTCTGGAAGATCATGATGATCGTCGTCGCGCCGAGCAGCCCGAGACCGACCGTGAACATGCCGGCGATACCGCCGGTGCGGAACGCGACCCGCAGAGCCCCCGGGAGCGAACCGCTCTTGGCCGCGGCCGCGGTGCGCACGTTGCCCCGCACCGCCAGGCTCATCCCGATGAAGCCGGTGAGGCCGGAGAGGAATCCGCCGGCGATGAAGGCGACCGTGCGGAACGCCCCGGACTGCACGAACGAGAGCGCATCACCACCGCTGGGCTTCGCGACCGCGGTCGACGTGAAGAACACGGCCGCCGCCACCGGTACGAGGATGATGAGGATCGTCTTGAACTGACGCCGGAGGTACGCCATCGCGCCCTCCTGGATCGCCTTGGCGATCTCCACCATCGTCGGCGTGCCCGGGTCGGCATCGAGCACGCCGCGCATGAGGAACAGACCGGTGAGGATGGCGAGCACCGCGGCACCGATCGAGAACAGCAGCCACAACCATTCGGTGCTGCTCAGGTGGAACGACTGATAGCCAGCTTCCCCGGCCGCGAGGATTACGGTCCCCATCGACTCCGTGACTCCTTGTCGGTCATCGGTCCGCCCGTGTCGTCAGACCGCAGGTGGCTTGCCCGCCCGCCGCGCCGCTCACGCCTGATCGATCCGGCGGAGGCAGGGCGAGGGGCAGAAACGTGGCGAGACACGGTACGGGCGGACTTCGCGTGAAGTCAATCTGTAGGCGCGGGTTCCGCAGTCAGCGGCCGACCCTGACGGTCAGTGGTCGAGGAGCTCGAGCGCCGGGTTCAATATCGCGAGGTACCCCCTGTGCTCCCCGACCATCCCCTCCGCGATCACGTTCCGGCCCAGCTCGACTCCGGGGATCCGCCGTCGCCCGAGGAAGATGAGGAGCAGTCCGCCTGTCTCGTCGATGACAGTGCACTCGAGAGACGCGACGTCGGCCCACGGCTGCACCCGGATCGAGCGAACGCGACCCCGGATCCGCACGTGACTGCGCCACTTCGCCTGCCCGATCGGCACGACCGGGGCCGGCGATACCGGCGCGACGGCACTCACTTGGTGCTGGCTCCATGCGCGCCGTCGGACTGCGGCTGCACCTGCTCCACCGTGAGCGGTGGTGAACCCAGGTGGTACGGGACCTGGGTGACATTGGCATGCTCGAGCTGACCGATGGACCGGGCCATCTCGTCGGCGGTGCTGTCGTGCAGCAACCGGTGCCAGAAGCGCTTGTAGACGCGGTGCGGCATCAGCACGCTCACCTCGGTGTTGCCGTCGGCGAGCTCGGCCGCGACGTACTCGAGCGCGGCGCGGGCGACGCGCCGACTGGGACAATCGACCAGCTCCAACGGGACACGTGACAGGCCCAGCCGCCGCCATTCGCTCGCGAGCTCCTCGGCGGCGTGACGGTCGACGGCGATGTGCACGGCACGCATCTCGTCGGGGACGAGTGCCCGGGCGTACTGGATGGCGCGGGCGGCAGCGCGATCGAGCCGGGCCACGAACACGAGCACGACGTGGCGGCGCATGATCGGCGCGGTCGCGGCGGCCTCGGCATCGCGCTCGAGCTCCTCGGCCTCGGCCTCGTACTGCCGGTTGAGTCGCACGAGGACTGCGACGAGGACCGGCACCAGGATGATGATCACCCACGCGCCGTGCATGAACTTCGTGACGCCGATGATGATGTCGACGACCAATGAGAGGACCGCACCGGTCGCGTTGACGAAGAGGCCGCGCCGCCAGTGCGGCTCCTTCTTCCGGATGTGGTGTCGGGCCATGCCGGCCTGCGACAGCGTGAACGAGGTGAACACCCCGATCGCATAGAGCGGGATCAGCCGGTCGACCTTGGCGCCGGTCACCACGACCAATACCGCCGCCGCGATCGCGAGAGCGATGATGCCGTTGGAGAACACCAGCCGGTGGCCGCGCTTGGTGAGCTGCTTCGGCATGAAGTTGTCACCGGCGTGGAACGAAGCCAGGCGTGGGAAGTCCGC
>CAZJSY010000372.1:0-2818 GCA_964548555.1 uncultured Burkholderiales bacterium | reverse complement strand
CCGCGATCGGGTTCGCGATCGTCGCCCTGATCAACGCGTTCCCGCACCAGATCCATCACTGGCTCGGGGTTCGCCGCAACAACGCGTGGCTCTACCTGGGTACCGGCGTCATCGGCCTCGTCGCATCCGGCGTCTCACCGACGTTCCTGGGCATCCACCGGGAGCGCGTGCGCACGCGGCGGGTGCTCGCTTGACACCTTCTCCCGCTCGCGTCGCGAGACAGCCCGTCAGTCGGTCCCACTCGTACCGGCGAGGGCCTCGGGACGCGTGAGCATCTGCTGGGTCAGATACGGCAGTACCGCCTCCGGCGGCATCGCCGTCGCGTAGTGGAAACCCTGGGCGAGGCGACAGCCGAGGGTATGGAGCGCAGCCGCCTGTTCCCTGCGCTCCACACCCTCGGCGACGGTCTCGAGATCGAGCGTGCGGGCCAGTCCGATGATCGCCTCGACGACGCCGTACGAGTGCCGGTCGCGATCGATGCCGTCGATGAACGATTTGTCGATCTTCACGGCGTCGACCGGCAAGGTCCGCAGATGGCTGAGTGACGAGTACCCCGTCCCGAAGTCGTCGATCGCCAGCTTCAGGCCCAGCCTGCGCAATCGCTGGAGGCACTGGATTGCCGCATCGCTGTTGCGCATCACGGCCGTCTCGGTGATCTCGAGGGTCAACAACGTCGGATCGATCCCGGCGCCTGCGAGCACGATGGCGATCTCGTCCACCAGATGGCGGTCGGCGAACTGTCCCACGGACAGATTGACCGAGATGCGCAGGCGCGCGCTGGGAAAGGCGTCGTGCCACTCCCGCGCTTGCGCTGCTGCTTCTCGAACGACCCAACGACCGATGCCCGAGATGAGGCCGGTCTCCTCCGCGATGGGTATGAACTCGCCGGGCAGCAGCAGTCCCCGGGTCGGATGGTTCCATCGCACGAGAGCCTCGAAACCGGTGACCTCGCCCGTTCGCAGCAGCACCGCCGGCTGGAAGTAGACGACAAGCTCGTCCCGCGCGATCGCGTCGCGCAGCTCACGCTCGAGGTCGAGCCGCGCTTTTGCGGCGTCGTGCATCGTCGGTTCGAACACGCGCACCCGACCCTTGCCCGCGGCCTTCGCTCGATACATCGCCGTGTCGGCGTTGCGCAGCAGCTCCTCGGGCCCGTCGACATCCTGGTTGAACGCGATTCCCGCGCTCGCAGTCGCGACGATGTTCGTTCCGGCGACCTCGAACGGCGCGCTCAGCGACGTCATCAGCAGCTCGATCCGGGCCTCCACCACCTCGGGGTCGGTGACGTCCTCGATGAGGATCGCGAACTCGTCGCCGCCGAGACGCGCGGCGGTGTCGCTCGAACGGACGCACTCACGTAACCGGCGCGCGACGGCGAGCAGCAGATGGTCGCCCGCGCTGTGCCCGAGACTGTCGTTGATGGTCTTGAAGTCGTCGAGGTCGAGCATCACGACCGCCACCGTCGTCGCGGCGAGCGCTCGGCGGCTGAGCGCGTGGGCGACCCGGTCGGCGAACAGCGCGCGGTTTGCGAGACCAGTGAGCGAGTCGTGGAACGCCTGCCGGCGAAGCTCGCGCACGAGCATGTTGCGTTCGGTGACGTCCTGCACGGCGACGAGCACCGCCCGGCGACCCTCATACGGCACCTCGTGCGACGACAACTCGACATCGACGCAGCGCCCCTCCTTGACGAGGTGTTGCACGACTCCGGTCGAGGTCGGGGCGGATGGATCGGATCCGGCCCCTGCGGGCGAGAGATCGCCCATCGTCAGGTCCATGAACTCCTGACGGGTGTACCCGTAATGGCTCACGGCGCGTTCGTTGACCTCGAGGAAGCGTCCAGTCGACGCGTCGTACACGAACATCGGGTGCGGGCTCTGCGCGAACAGCGCGTGCAGGCCGACGGCCCGCTCGCGCAACAGATCCTGGGAACGCACGAGTCGCGCGGACACGAAGGCGACCGCTTCGCCGACGAGCACCCAGCACGGCGCGACGTAGGCGACGGTCGCGATCGATGCCGCCGGCCGCCCCTGCAGCGTCAACGGCAAGACGTACGCAACGGCGGCGAGCGGCGCGAACTTCAGCGCGGTTCCCGGCTTGTGGGTGAGCCCGATCCAGGCGAAGGAGACGAAGAAGAAGACGCCGTACGCGTAGCTTCCTCGCGCGGTGAACGCGTCGAACGACGCGATCAGTGCGAACGTCGGCGGTAGCAAGCACTGTGTCGAGCTGCGGCCGAAGCGGTCCCATGGGAAACACCAGATCGCGACGCCCGAGAGGATCGCCACGATCGCGAGCACGAAGAGTGCCACGACGTTCTCGCCCTCGAGACGTGGAAACGCGACGGAGCCGATTCCGACCAACGCGCCACACACGACATACAGCAGCGCCGCGAGGCGGGCCGCCCGGCGCGGCGTCATCTCCGCCAATGACGCCTCGTCCCGCACGGTCTTCACTCCGGAGGAATCGGCCAGCGCGTAGACGAACTGTATGAGGGAGATTCCCTGGTCAGGCCCCTGCAACACGGACATACGCGACGAATCGTCGGAGATCGACGCCGTTGTGGCCCAAACCCGCTTGAGTCGGCCGGCCGGCGCGCCGATGACCAGCGTCATGGACACAACGTCCCCCGAGGGCGCGGGCGAGGAGCCGAAGCTCAACCTCGACCAGCAGGCCTTGGCCGCCTGGCTCGGTCAGGAGACCGTCGACGAGGCGGTCAAGCACGACGAGCTGCGCGCGTTCCTGACGGACCGCCGCATTCACGTGTCACGCGACGAGTTCGACCGGTGGATCAAGGAGATCGCCGAGCGCGCGCGTCAGCAGGCTC
>CAZJSY010000371.1:0-2821 GCA_964548555.1 uncultured Burkholderiales bacterium | reverse complement strand
CTCCCTCCGCTCCGCTCCGGTGAGCTTCGCTCGGCAGAGCTCCACTCCGTCCGCAGGTTGGCCATCCGTGGCCCCCTCTCGTTGCCCTCGACCCGGCGGTCAGCCGGCTCGTGCGAGACGGCGCGGTGCAGTCGGTTCGCCCGGCATCACCGCGCCGCGCCCTTCGACGGTGAAGGCGGGCGAGCGGTCGGTGAGCAGACCGGTGCCGTCACCGAGCCCCTCCCACGAGCCCCCCGTGACGCACAGCCGCACCATCGCCTCCACCGGCCACGCGCCCAACGCGACGAGGATCGCTCCGCGCTCGCGCGTCCGGGCCACGAGCCGGCGCGCGTCGGCATGGCGTACTCCGGGTGGCGCGAGCGCGAGGACGAACGCGACACCGTCGAGCAGGGCCGCGACCGTGGCCGCCCAACGCTGCGGCGGCACCCCGCGCACCACCGCGAACCGGTCGAGCGCGATCCCTGCCTCGTGTGCCGCGAGACCGCCGAGCACACCGTCGCCGTCGACCGCGGCAACCCACTCGCCTGCCGAGCTTGCGGCCGCCGCGAGCCGCAGCGCCAGCGTGGTGGCGCCCGCACCGTGCGGTCCGTCGACCACGGTCACCGCGCCGCGTTGCAGCCCTCGCCCGGGGAGCTCGTCGCCGAGGGGCCCGGGAACCGCGAGGACCCGTTCACGAGCGAGCACGACCGGGCGGGCGCGCCGGGCCACGTCGGCAAGGTGCTGACGTGCGTGCTCGTCACGCCGGGGAAGTGCAGCGAGGGCCACGTCGAGACGGTATCGAACGTATGTTCGATACCGCAAGTGCGTGGCGGGCTACGAGTCGGTGGCCTCCGGCCGCGCGGTGGCGTCGCCGTCGGCCATCCCATTGGGGCCGGCAGGGGCGCGGCCCAGTGCTTCGGGCGACCAGCCGGCCTCGTCGCCGTAATAGAGGAACAGGTGCTCGATGGTGTGGGTGACCTCGGGAAGGATCGCCTCCCAGCGCTCCGGCGGGGCCTCAACCGTCACGACGCTGGAGTAGATCGTCACCTTGGTGGCGCCCAGGTCGAACAGGCGGCGGGCCAGCACGTCGGGCGGCCGGTCACCACGCGCTGCTTCGGCCGACGCGTACCGCTCGATCGCCATGCCGGTGAGCGACCGGTTGAGGTCGAACAGCATGACTGCAGGGCTCGCCCCGTGCAGCGCGGTGACGGTGATTTCCTGACCCATCGCGCCGAAGCATAGGCCGTTTGACGCGACCACACTCCCCGACGTCCTCGCCGCGCGGGTTCTGGCCGGATCGTCCAGATGATGCGGATCGACCCGGATGATTCAGATGATTCAGAAGAGACGCCCGGGCGGTGGTTCGAGTCCGCGCCAGCAGAGGTTCTCCATAAAGATCCAGGTGCGGCGATGAATTGCGCTGGGGCCGTACGCCGCCAACGCCATCTTGTGTACCGGCGCCGGGTACCCGCGATTGGAGTCGAACTCGTACGCGGGGAAGTGCTCCGCCTCCTCGGCCATCATCCCGTCGCGCGTCACCTTGGCGACCACCGACGCGGCCGCGACCGCGAGACAACTCGTGTCGGCCTTGATCAGTGTCGTCACACGCGAGCCCAGACCGAGATAGTCGTGATTGCCGTCGAGGACGATGCGATCGGGCTCGTAACCCTGCGCCGCGATCTGGGCCAGGGCTCGATGCCCCGCGGCGCGCAGAGCAGCCGTCATGCCGAGCATGTCGCATTCCTCGTGCGTCGCGTGACCGATACCGATCGCGAGCGCCCACGTACGGATCCGGGCCGCCGCCCGCTCGCGCTCCGGTCGCGTCAACTGCTTCGAGTCGCGTACGCCCCGCAAGTGCTCGGGCGCCGAGACGACCGCGGCGACCGTGGCCGGACCGGCCCACGCACCCCGGCCCACCTCGTCGATCCCGCAGACGACGCGCTCGCCCGCCTGCCAGAACCGGCGTTCGAGCCGCAGGGTCGGATAGGGCGCGCCCGGACTCACGGCGGCACCGTACCGCGGGACCTCGTCGGAGCGGGGTTCCGTGAGTCCGGGGGGTTGCGCCGGCCGTCGGGAAACGTGTTCCGGGAGCGGGTCGGAAGGCCGTACCATCTGCGCCGTGACCCCCGGCACGCGAGTCGAAGTCCGGACCCGGTTCGACGACTCGTGGGGACGCGGCTTCGAGATCGTCGACGTCGTCGGCGACGGCGCGCCGAAATACCGCGTGCGCCGCCGCTCCGACGGTTCCGTGCTCCCCGCGCTGTTCAGCGACGAAGACCTGCGCGAGGAGCGGCGCCGCTCGATGTGGTGGTACTGACCCGCACCGACTGACCACCACAGCGTGCGGGAGCGAGTGCGTCCCTAGATCTCGTCTTCCTTCAACGCCTGGACGAATTCGTCGAGCGGGATCGCCTGCAGCGTGGTGCTTCGCATGGTGCCCCGCGCCGCCAGCATGACGGCGACGCGAGCCATGGTCTTCTCGTCGGGCGCCTCGACGATGTTGATGAAGTCGTACTGACCCATGACCGCGTATTGCGCGATGACCCGGCAGCCCATCGCCTCGACCTCTCGGGTGACCTCGTGGATGCGGTCGGGCCGTTCGCGCACCGTCTCCCAACCGTCGGGACCGATCGTGCTGAGCATGACGAAGGTCGACATCACCGGCACACTACCGGTCCGCGGGCGCTTCCAGCTTGGCGATGTTGGCGGCCTCGCTGCCGTCGGCCTCGGTGCCGAACCACGCGTCGAGCATCTCCCGCGCCACCTCCGTGCTCGCCAGGCGGAGACTCATCACGAGCACGTTCGCGTCGTTCCAGCGCCGGGCGCCGGCCGCGGTGGCCGC
>CAZJSY010000370.1:0-2822 GCA_964548555.1 uncultured Burkholderiales bacterium | reverse complement strand
AGCTCCTCGTTCACGAAGTCGCTGTAGCGCTTGAGGTCACTCTTGTCGACGTCGACACTGGCGGCTTCTCGGAAGAACCGCTCGAACTTCGGAATGCCCATCACCGGCACAGGCAGCTCCTTCTGCTCCGCGCTCGATCGCCCGACGGTGCGTTACGACACGCGGCGACCCTGCACCGCGAGCAGCGCGTGTTCGACGGCTTCACCGAGTGACTCGGGCGTGAAGCTGCCCGTGTGCCGGCGACCGTTCACGAAGAACGTCGGTGTTCCCGGCACACCGCTCGCGACTCCGGACTCCATGTCACGTTCGATCTTGCGCGCGACGCGCTTGGAGTTCGCGTCCTCGACGAAACGCTCGAGGTCGAGACCCAGCGCCCGCGCGTACACCATGAGGTTCTCCGGCTCCAGCGCTTGCTGGTTCGTGAACAGCGTGTCGTGCATCGGCCAGAACCGTTCCTGCAAACCGGCAGCCTCGGCCGCCGCGGCGGCCATCAGCGCGTGCGGGTGCGCGTCGACGAGCGGGAAGTTGCGGAACACGAAGCCGAGGGCGTCGTCGAACTGCCGTCGGAGTGCCTGGACCACCGGAAACGCCTGCCCGCAGTACGGACATTCGTAGTCGCCGTACTCCACGAGGATGACCGCTGCGTCGGGATTGCCGGCGAAATGATCCTCGGCGTTCACGGGCAGTGCAAGGTCGGGTCCCGAGGTGCGTCCTGCGGCTGCAGTCATGTCATCGCCCCCGCGAGGTTCCGCCGTACTGGAAAGAACAGGCTCGCGCCGCCGTCACGTCGACGCACCCCGCGATCGCGTGGTCTTGGATGGGAGCGCAACCCCTCGGACGGGTAGGCGCGAGTCGTGTCGCATCCGCGACCACCGCGGCGGAACGGCGTGGTCGAGCGCCGATCCCAGGTGGATGCGCGCTCCGACGCTGGTTGGGACACTCTGACTCGCGCCGTTCGCGACAGCACACTCAGCATCGGCTTGCTCCAGTTGCCGACGCGGCGCTTCCTCGCGATGAGTGGCCCGGCGGCGTCGCTGCTCGGGTTGCAGGATGTCGATCTGTCCGAGGTCGACGTCGCGTCGCTGTCGAAGGAGCCGGACGCCACCCGACGAGCACTCGACCTGGTCGCCGAGGGGGTTCTGGACGGATACCAGACGCGACGCAAGCTCCAAGCTCGCGACCAGTCGACGGTTGACTCGTACATCTCCGTGCGTGTGATCGCTCGCAACGACGAACGCGAGCACGGTCTCGTATTCGTCGACGACCAGGACCGCGAGAGTGCGAGTCGAAGCGAGGCCGAAGCGACCGAAGCCGGTTCTCGCTACGGCCGAGAGACCGTCCTCATGGTCGGGATCGTCGATTCGTCGCAGCGGATCGAGAACGTCAGCTCCGAGGTCCATCCCGTGACCGGATGGCGAATGGCAGACGTCAACCTCCATCCCCTGCTCGACCTCGTGCACCCGGCCGACGTCGCGAAGGTACTGACCGCGTTCGAGGCCGCGAGCGTGGAAGGCGCGCAGCCCGCGGTGATCATTCGCGCGCGTGACGGCGGCGGCGGATGGCAACCGATGCGTCTCGTGGTCGCGCGCTTCGGCGACGGCACGGGTCGCTTCGGCTTCGCGCTCGGACCCATCGAAGAGCGAGCGCCCGCTATCACCAGCCTCGACCGCGTCGCCGAGCTCGAGCAACGCCTGCAACGGATCGCGCGTGAGGTGGAAGCGGCCGGCATCATCGACGGCTTCTCGAGCCTTCCCGATCCCGAGTCCATCCCGGGCCTGCGTGATCTCACCTCCAGGCAATGGGAGATCTTGACGCGGCTGCTGCGGGGCGAGCGCGTCCCGACGATCGCGCGGCACATGTACCTGAGCCAGAGCACGGTCCGGAACCACCTCGCGACGATCTTTCGCAAGGTGGGTGTGCACTCGCAGCCCGAGCTGCTCGAGCGTCTCCGCACGAGCGGGAACGGCTGACCGCAGACCGCGCCGACCTCTCCTTCGCTGCGAGGTCCCGCGTGGGCCAGACTCTCGCCATGACCGACACCACGAGCGAGAGCCGGGCCGCGTTCGACGAGCTCCTCGACACGCTTCGCGAGGTCGCCGACCGATACGCCGGCACCGAATGGGGCCTCACGACGCCCGACGACGTCGCAGGCGGCTTACGGGTGGTCGCGAACCTCCTCGAAGGAGGGCTCGTCGGCCACTTCGAGGACGACCCCCGTCAACCGGTCTTCCGTCAGATCGTGACGTCGACACGCAAGAGCCTCGGCGACAACGCGGATGCGATCTACTTCGACGCTGCCGTGTCGTCGGACCACGCGTACCGGATCACCGGTCGCGCCGCGGGCGCCGTGTACGTGTCGTTCACGGTCGAAGCCGGCGCGCCCGATGGTGGCTTTCCGGTTCGCACCTCGGGCGTGCTCAACGACACGCACTTCGACGTCGACCCCGACGGTCGCTTCGAGATCTTTCTCGGCGGCCCGGCGCGCGACCGGAACTGGCTCGCGCTGGACCCCGACGCGTCGCGCGTCACCACCCGGCACTACTGGGAGGAGAAGCGCTCTCCGGCCATTCCTCCCGTGCCGGACGTCGCGCTTCACATCGAGGTCCTCGACGACCTACCGCCCGTTCCCCGGCCGTCGGACGCATCCGTCGCCGCCGGGTTCCGGCGAGTGACCCGCTATGTACGGTCGCGCTCGCTGGAACAACAGAAGCCCGGTGAGGGTGAGCGGCCCGCCTTCGTCTCGCAGGAACCGAATGTGTTCCCGAAGCCGATCGCGCCCGGCGATCACCCGCTCGCCGCGTTCGACGCCGCCTACAGCATGG
>CAZJSY010000369.1:0-2843 GCA_964548555.1 uncultured Burkholderiales bacterium | reverse complement strand
TCGACGAAGTGCTTGATGTTCTCGGGGAGTGCCGACACGTCGGTCGCGATGACGATGACGTCGTCCACGATGCCCGCGTCGATCCACATCTTCGCGGTCAACAGCGCGGCGTTGCCCGACGCGCACATCGCGGTGACGCCCATGGTGGGCCCGTGCCAGCCGTGGCGCTGCATGAGCAATGACAGCGGCGTCGAGGGCATGAGCTGGAGGTAGTCGCGGCGGCTGACCCGCGCATCACGCTCGAGCCAGAAGTCGTGCCACAGGTCGACCTCGCCGAGAACGACCGCGTGGATCAGACCGACGTTGGGACCCGGCCGCCAGCCGCGGTCGGTGGCGTCCTCGATCGCCTCCTCGGCCGCGAAGGTGAGGGAGCCCGAGAAGCGGCTCATGCCTTCCGGTCCGTCCGCGGGGATCAGTGCGGCGTAGGCGACGTCGTGACCCAGGACGTCCTGGTATCCCGTACGGGCGACCACCGCGGACTCGCCCGACAACATCCCGTTCCACAAGAGCTTGCGCCCCCACCCGTAGCCGGTGACGGCACCAAGGCCGACGATCCCCGGCTGCTGCGAAGCGCGCGACGTCGTCTCGAAGCCCGTGCCCATGTGTTGCCTCCCGGTACGCGCACACCGCGCGCTCGTGCCGACGATCCTGCGCCCACCGGGATCTGGTCCCTTGTCGGGGCTCATCGGCACGCCCCGCTCCGATAGGAAATATACGGGTACCCCCTTTGACGAACCAGGGGCGAAAGTACCCAGTTGGATGAACAACGGAGCGCGGTCGAACGTGCACACAACGCCGGAAGGCGTGCGACCGCAGCAGTTGCTGTCCCCCTTTGATGAATGCGCCCGTTGCGGTCAACCGGGCCAGGCCCACTCCGAGATCTCGGGGAGGTCGTCGCCGAAGGCGCGCGTGTACTGACGCGCCTGCACGCGCAGGTCGACCATGTCCTGACGCAACCGCGCGGCGCGCGCGCCGAGGTCCGGTACGCGGTCGATGACGTCCATCACGATGCGGAACCGGTCCAGATCGTTCAGCAACACCATGTCGAAGGGCGTCGTGGTGGTGCCCTCTTCCTTGTAACCGCGCACGTGCAGGTTCTCGTGCCCTGAACGCCGGTACGTGAGGCGGTGGATCAACCACGGATAGCCGTGATAGGCGAAGATCACGGGTCGATCTGCCGTGAACAGCGTGTCGTAGTCGCGATCCGACATGCCGTGCGGATGCTCCGAATCGGGCTGCAACCGCATCAGATCGACCACGTTCACGACGCGGACCTTCAGGTCGGGGAGGTGGCGGCGCAGCAGATCGGTTGCCGCCAGCACCTCGAGCGTCGGGACGTCGCCCGCGCACGCGAGCACGACGTCGGGCTCGCCATCGACGTCGTTGCTCGCGAACTCCCAGATGCCTGCGCCGCGTGTGCAATGGAGGATCGCGTCCTCGGGGCTGAGCCAGTCGAGCGACGGGTACTTCTGCGCGACGACGACGTTCACGTAGTTGCGGCTGCGGAGGCAGTGATCGGCCACCGACAACAAGCAGTTCGTGTCGGGCGGGAGGTAGACCCGGATGATCTCGGCCTTCTTGTTGACGACGTCGTCGATGAAGCCGGGATCCTGGTGTGAGAACCCGTTGTGGTCCTGTCGCCACACGTGGGACGTCAGCAGGTAGTTGAGGGACGCGATCGGCCGGCGCCACGTCAGTGTCCGACTCACCTTGAGCCACTTCGCGTGTTGGTTGAACATCGAGTCGACGATGTGGGTGAACGCCTCGTAGCAGTTGAACATCCCGTGGCGGCCCGTGAGCAGGTAACCCTCGAGCCATCCCTGGCAGGTGTGCTCGCTCAAGATCTCCATCACGCGCCCCGACGGCGCGAGGTGCTCGTCGACCGGAAGGATCTTCTCCAGCCACACCTTGTTCGTGGCGTCGTACACCGCGTCGAGACGGTTCGACGCGGTCTCGTCGGGACCGAACAGCCGGAAGTTGCGCGTGCGGTCGTTGGCGGTGATCACGTCGCGCAGGAACTCACCGAGCACGCGGGTCGGCTCCGATCGCGTGGTGCCGGGCTTGGTCACGTCGACGGCGTAGTCGCGGAAGTCGGGAAGGACGAGGTCGCGCAGGAGCGAGCCGCCGTTCGCGTGCGGGTTCGCGCCCATCCGCCGACTTCCACGCGGCAGCCATTCGACGATCTTCGGCCGCGGCCGGCCCGCGTCGTCGAACAGCTCGGCCGGCCGGTAGCTGCGCATCCACTCCTCGAGCAGCGCGCGGTGGTCGGCGCGGGTTCGGACCTCCGCCAGCGGCACCTGGTGGGCGCGCCACGTTCCCTCGACGGGGAGACCGTCGACCTCTTTCGGTCCGGTCCAGCCCTTGGGTGTCCGCAGCACGATCATCGGCCAGCGCGGCCGGAACCGCTCGCCGCCCGAACGCGCGCGCTCCTGGATCGCTCGGATCTCGTCGACGACATGGTCGAGCGTCGCGGCGAGCTGTCGATGGACGGGCTCGGGCTCGTCGCCCGAGACGAGATAGGGCGTCCACCCGTTGCCCTCCAAGAATGCGGCGAGCTCGTCGTCGTCGATGCGGGCCAACACGGTCGGGTTGGCGATCTTGTAACCGTTGAGGGCGAGGATCGGTAGCACCGCACCGTCGCCCACGGGGTCGAGGAACTTGTTGCCGTGCCACGACGTCGCGAGCGGCCCGGTCTCGGCTTCGCCATCACCGACGACACAGGCGACGAGGAGACCGGGGTTGTCGAACGCGGCGCCGAACGCATGCGTCAGCGAGTACCCGAGCTCCCCGCCCTCGTGGATCGAACCCGGCGTCTCCGGCGCGACGTGGCTCGGGACACCGCC
>CAZJSY010000368.1:0-2849 GCA_964548555.1 uncultured Burkholderiales bacterium | reverse complement strand
ACTATAGATGAGATACCGGGCCGGTGGTCTGACCACTTGCTAGACTCAGACCATGAAGGGTGTCCGCGCACCGAAGCTGCAGACGGCATGATGCCCGTCGCCCAGCCGTCGCCGGGCGGACGGACCCGTTACTTGCGCATCGTCGACCGGGTTGAGCAGCTCATCGAGGAACGCAACCTTCAGCCGGGAGATCGCCTCCCGCCGGAGCGGGAGCTCGCCCAGCTCCTCGGCGTGAGCCGGCCGTCGCTGAGGGAGGGCATCAAGACTCTGCAGGCGACGGGCAGGGTCACCGTTCGTCACGGGACCGGGGTGTGGATCGAGCCGCCTGACGCGATGCGCGCGCTCGCCGAGCCGCGCGAGATCGGGCTGCTCGAACTGTTCGCGATGCGCGAGGTGCTGGAAGTGCCGGCGGCAGGCTGGGCGGCGGAAGCCGGGAACGCGGAGTTCGCTGCCCGGCTCCGGCAGGTGCTCGCGTCAATGGAGCAGCTTTCGGATATCGAGGAGATCCGGCGCCTCGACATCGAGTTTCACCTTGCCATCGCCGAGACGGCGGGCAATCGCTTCCTGCTTCGAACCATGGGGGTGCTTCACGAGATGCTGCGGAAAGGGATGGAGACCACGCTCAAGATTCCTGGACGCCTTCAGCGATCGAGGCACGAGCACCGGCGGATTGCGGACGCCATCGCGACGGGCGACGCCGCGGCCGCGCGCCGCGCCATGCGGAGTCACATCGCGAATGCTCAGAAAGCGGCCCTGGCTCGCATCGCCTCAGAGCAGCCACCTGGATGATTGGCGCTACCCTACTTGACCGGAGGTCAGACCACTTGAGCAAAGCCGAACCGATAGCACCCGACCGCATCGATGCGGATGGGAGAGCGCCACACTTCCTAGTGCACAACGAGGGCGACCACGTCGCGGTGGCGGTGCAGGACGTCGAACCGGGTCGGGTTCGCGCGGTGTACATGGACAGCGATCGCGAGGTCGAGCTGGAGGCGCTGGAGGCGATCCCGCTCGGCCACAAGGTCGCGCTCGCCGATCTCGGCGCGGACGCCGACGTCATTGAGTACGAGGTCCGTGTCGGCCTCACCCGGCAGCCCATCAAGAAAGGCAGGCTGGTCCACACCCACAACCTGAGGAGCGCGCGATGGCAGCAGAGCCAGTAGGCCTTTTCGGCTACCGGCGGCCCGACGGCCGGGTCGGCGTCCGCAACCACGTGGCGATCATCCCGGTCGACGACCTATCGAACGCGGTCTGCGAGAACATCGCCAAGGTTGTCCCAGGCACGCTTGCCCTGCCGCATCACTATGGCCGGCTGCAGTATGGCGAGGACCTGGAGCTGACCTTTCGTACGCTGATCGGCAACGGAGCCAACCCCAACGTCGCCGCAGCGGTCGTGGTCTGCATCGAGCCCAACTGGGCGCAGAGGGTAGCCGAGGGTATCGCCAGGACAGGGAAGCCCGTGGAGGCCTACTCGATCGAGCGCTTCGGCGACCTGAAGACGCTGGCCACCGCGGCCCGGACTGCCCAGCAGATGGCGCAGGACGCATCAGAGCTGAAGCGGGAGCCGATCGAGCGCCGCGAGGTTCGGATATCGATTAAGTGCGGCGAGTCCGACACTACGACCGGTCTCGGCTCTTGCCCCACCGTCTCCCAAGTAGTAGACCGCCATGTCGAGGGCGGCGGTACGGTGATCTTCGGCGAGACCTCTGAGCTCACCGGCGGAGAGCACCTGATCGCTCAGCGCTGCGTCGACGACGCGGTGCGGGCCAGATTCCAGGCGATGTACGACGGCTATATCCGCGAGATCGATAGCTCCGACGCCAACCTGCTCGGCTCGCAGCCGACCCAGGGCAACATCCGGGGCGGCCTCTCGACGATCGAGGAGAAGGCGCTCGGCAACATCGCCAAGACGGGGACTGTCCCGGTCGTCGATGCGCTGCAGCCTGCGGTCGAGCCGACCAAGCAGGGCCTGAACTTCATGGACTCGAGCTCGGCGGCCGCCGAGTTCATCACGCTGATGGGGGCCGCGGGAGCAGTCGTCCATCTGTTCCCGACCGGTCAGGGCAACATCATCGGCAACCCGGTGGTGCCGACGATCAAGATCACTGCCAATCCGCTGACGGCGCGGACGATGTCGGAGCACATCGATGTCGACGTCTCGGGTCTCCTATGGCGGCAGTACAACCTGCGCGAGGCCGGCGACCGTCTGATGAGCTACGTGGACCGGGTCATCAACGGCCGGCTGACCTGTGCCGAGGCGTTGGGACACCGCGAGTTTGTGATCACGAAGCTTTACCGAAGCGCCTGAGAGCGTCTCCGGCCGCGCTATTTCCCCATGCGTGGCGAGGAGGCCGTGGACCTTTGGCCCTAGACGGGACGGGACGCAGCGTGCTCTTCGCCGAGCATCTGCTCGCCCCGCACGGGAAGCGTCAATGACAGCCACCATGACAGCCAAGCAAGCGGACTTCCATGGACGCGAGCAGACACAGACGCGGCAAAACGGGGTCTCAATCCGATTGCACCGGATGTCCATGGACATCGATGGACGAATCAAACTGAAACTTCAAAACCGCCTGAGTCCTTCATGCTTGCGATACCACCTGTAATGAGTAGCGCGAAGCGCGCGAAGGCGAGCCCGCAAGTCCGGTTGAGTACAGCGCCCGGATAATCTGGCTGATCCCGATCGCAATCGGCGCATGCTGCTTCCGCCAGGCATTAGCAGCCTGGGGCCAGCAGCCGCACGCATTCGTCGACGGGAAAACCATGGCGGACGCGGCCTCCCTGACCTACAACCGTGTCCGCGGTGAAAAGTGCATTGACGACGGCCTCCTCTGTGGCCTCGACCACCG
>CAZJSY010000367.1:0-2879 GCA_964548555.1 uncultured Burkholderiales bacterium | reverse complement strand
TCGAGCACCCCGACCGTGGAACCATCCGTTGCGGAGACTGCACGCTCTACGACACCTCGACGCACCAGAACGTGCGACCCGAGCGCCGTGGGATCGGGACGGTGTTCCAGTCGTACGCGTTGTGGCCGCACCTCACCGTTGCGCGCAACATTGCGTTCCCGCTCAAGATCCAACGTCTCCGGCGCGATGCAGTACGTGACCGCGTGACGCAGCTGCTCGATCTCGTCGAACTGCCCGGCATGGGCGACCGCTATCCGCACGAGTTGTCGGGCGGGCAACGCCAGCGTGTAGCGCTCGCCCGCGCCTTGGCGCCCCAACCCGACCTGCTCCTGCTCGACGAGCCGTTCTCCAACCTCGACGCCAACCTGCGCGATCGAGCGCGCCTCTGGCTGCGAAGCATCCAGCAGGGCCTCGGCGTCACCACCCTGTTCGTCACCCATGATCAGGGCGAGGCCTTCGCGATGAGCGACGAGATCCACGTCATGGACGAAGGCCGCATCCTGCAGAGCGGGAGCCCCGAGGAGATCTACCGCCGGCCCGCTTCCCGGTTCGTCGCCTCGTTCGTCGGCCACTGCAACCTCCTCCCCGGGATTGTCGCGAGCTCACCGAGCCGCACGAGCAGCCTCGTCGATGTGAAGGGATTGCCGACACCTCTCCGGGCGCAGACCGGCGGGCTTCGAACGGGCGCGCGTGTGTTGGTCGCGATTCGACCCGAGCACATCCACGTCGCACCGTGCGACGTGATCAGGAATGGAGATGGCGCGGCGTTCGCGGCGACCGTCGAGCGAGCGACATTCCTCGGCGACCACTACCGCTACGAGCTTCGGGTCGGCGATGTGGCGCTCGTCGCTCAGTCATCCGCGCAGCTCGCCGACGAGCACATCACCGTCTGGGTTGCGCCGGCTGACATCGCACTCGTCACCGATGACTCGTCGTCTGATTCGGAGATACCCGTCGATGCGCTGTGTGAGCAGAGATGAGCTCACGAGTTCGCGTTCTCATGCCGACCGGGATGCTCGGTAGCGGATTTCCTCCCGAGACGATCACGCGCGGCATCGATCTCGGCGCCGACGCGATCACCGTCGACGGTGGTTCCACGGACTCCGGCCCGTACTACCTCGGGACGGGCCGAGCCAAGACGGCCGCGGCCCAGGTCGAGCACGATCTCCGTCTCCTGCTGTGCGATGATCTCTGCCCTGCACGCGGCGCTCGGAGCGGTGCTCGACGAGGGCCTCGAAGCAGCGTGGGCGCGCCATGCTCGCGCCGGCGCGCTGCTGCACGAGTTGCTGCCGGAGCGCGGCTTCCGGCTGCTCGCGCCCGAGGGGCACCGTCTGCCCGAGCTGACCACCGCGTGGCTGCCCGAAGGCGTCGACGACGCCGCGCTGCGCAAGGGTCTGCTCGAGACCTACGGCATCGAGGTCGGCGGCGGCTTGGGCGAGTTCGCCGGCAAGGCATGGCGCATCGGCCTCATGGGCCACAACGCGAGAGACCGCAACGTCCTGACCTTCCTCGCCGCCGTCGACGAGCTCCTCACCTAATTCGTCCACCAAACCGGACACTCGACGACGTGTGCCCGCATGCGCAGGAGTTAGCCCGCGGGGGTCGGGCCTGCCTCCGCAGAACGTTCACCTCCGGTGCCTGGAGCGGAGGGAGGCCCGACCCCCGCTCCCGTGGGCACGAGGATCGTGTCGCGGTAGAACTGCAGCTCCGAGATCGACTCGCGCACGTCGTCGAGCGCCCGGTGCCGCTCCGCCTTGCCCGGCCGCTTGCGGTAGACGTCGGGATACCAGCGCCGTGTGAGCTCCTTGAGCGTCGAGACGTCGATGCTGCGGTAGTGCAGGTAGTTCTCGAGGTCGGGCAGGTAACGGGCCAGGAACCGTCGGTCCATGCCGATGGTGTTGCCACACATCGGCGCGGTCGACGCCTCCGGCACGTGGCCCTTCACATACTCGAGCGCGCGGGCTCCGGCGGTGGCGAGCTCCACGGTGGACGCCTCGATGGCGGGGAGAAGCCCGGAGCGGGTGTGCATGGCGCGTACGAAGTCGCTCATCCGTGCCAGAACCTCGGGCGGCTGGTGCACCACGACGTCCAGACCTTCGTCGAGCGGCTGCAGCGACGCGTCGGTGACGAGCACCCCGAGCTCGACGATCGTGTCGGAGGCGACGTCGAGACCGGTCATCTCCAGATCGAGCCATACCAGGCGGTTATCGCTCTTGACGGTCTCCGCGGCCATTGGCGTCACGCTACTCACCCGTAGACTGCGGCGATGCAGTCCGCGCGGGGCGTCTTCGCCGGGGGAGTCGCGTGAAGCTGCACGAGGCGCCGCTGCTCGTCGGTCGCCGCGTGCTCCTGCGACCGCTGAAGGGTTCCGACTGGGATGCGTGGCGCGACGTCCGTATCCGCAGCCGCGAATGGCTCGAGCCTTGGGAGCCGTTGCCCGAACCGGGCAGCCCCGATCCCGTCGTCGACGGGGAGGCGTTCCGGGCCCGTTGCGGAGCGTGGGAACGCCAGCGGCATTTCGACACGGCCTACGGCTTCGGCATGTTCCTGCGCGACGGACCGTTCGTCGGTGAGGTGAGTCTCGGCTCGGTGCAACGCGGCCCGTTCCAGGGCGCGTACATCGGATACTGGGTCGACCGCGATCACGCGGGGCTCGGGCTCGTGCCCGAGGGCGTCGTGTTGATCATGCGGTACGGGTTCGACCAACTGGGTTTGCACCGCCTCGAAGCGTCGATCGTTCCCCGCAATCACGCCAGCCGGCGGGTCGCCGAGAAGATCGGACTGCGAAACGAAGGCACCGCGCTGCGCTTCCTGCAGATACGCGGCGTCTACGAGGATCACGTGCGGTACGCGATGACCGCGGAGGAGTGGCTCGAGCG
>CAZJSY010000366.1:0-2889 GCA_964548555.1 uncultured Burkholderiales bacterium | reverse complement strand
CTCACTCACTCGCTCCGGGGCTCCGGACGTGCCCCGGATCACCACTTCGTTCGTTCGCTGGCGAGTGCCCTTCGCTCGTTCCTCGCTTCGGGCACCGCGCTGCTTGCCGGGTTGTTTTGCTTCTTCGTCGTGACTTCAGGTCAGAACACGTCTTCGAGGCCTTCGGCGCTCGCGATGTCGTGCTGGCCGGCGTCGTCCTGCTCGCGCCAGCGGGTGGTGTCCCAGATCTCGATGCGGAAGTCGACGCCGACCACCGTGACGTCGCGCTCCAACGCCGCGAACTCGCGCAGGTTCTGCGGGATGGGTACCCGGCCCTGACGGTCGGGCACGACGGTCTTCGCGCCGGCGAAGAAGGTACGGGCGGCACGGCGCTCCCGCTCCCCCCGCCTCGACTTCTCCCGCATCTGCTCGGCCAACTTCTCGAACTCCTCGTGCGGATACACGCTCAGGCAGCCGTCGAGGCCCCGTGCGATCACCGCACCCTCCGCGAGTTGGTCCCGGAACTCGGCAGGCAGGATCACCCGCCCTTTCGCGTCCAGGGAGTGTTGGAACTCCCCGAGGAACATCCGGACCCCTCGCTCCTGTTCACCGGGACCCACCGAACCGGTGTTGCGCTCCCCCTTACACCACTACGCGCCACCCTACGCCACTCTCCACCACAGGTCAACCACTAACCACCCCACCGGTCACCACCGCGCGCCCCTGTGCCGGTCGTTCCACCACGGAGGAGCCGGCCGCGCCCCGTGGGCACGCCGGGGCTCCACCGGCTCCGTTCGAGGGCGCGCGCCACCACACCGCGCCACCACCGTGATGTGTGGCGAACGGGCGCGGCGCTCAGCCGGTCGTGAGGTTGTGGCGCGCGGCGTGCGGCGGGAGCCGGCTCAGGCCGGCGCGGGCGCTACGCGGGGACGGCCGTGGCCTCGGGCAGGTAGGGCTCCCAGCTCGGGTCGATCGACCCGGCCGTCGCGACGACCCAGAGCGCGGCGTGAGGGGCCACCGGTTGGCGACGGAGGGCCAGGGTCGTCTCCGACAGGAGCCGGTCCTCCTTGTGGGCGTTGCACGAGCGGCAGGACGCGACGACGTTCTCCCAGGTGTGCTGCCCGCCCCGTGATCGCGGGACCACATGGTCGATGTTCTCGGCCGGGTGGTTGCAGTACTGGCAACGGTGACCGTCACGAGCGAACACGGCCCGGCGGGACAGCGGAACGCGGGACCGGTACGGCACCCGCACGAAATGCACGAGGCGGATGACCGAGGGCACCGGCACGCTGGTCCGCTCGGAACGCATCTCCGCGCCGTTACGCGAGACGATCTCCGCCTTCGACTTGAGCACGAGCACGACCGCTCGGCGGACCGACACGACGCACAGCGGCTCGAAGCTGGCGTTGAGCAGGAGCGCTCTTCCCAAGCTTTCGAGACCTCCTAGGTCGTGTGGCGGGCCGCAGTCTACCCGCGGGTCCTCCGGCGACGGTGCGTGCTCACCGCCATCTCGCGGCACCATTCGATGTACGCGACGACGTCGTGCGGCTCCATCCGGTCCACGCGATCCGTTCGGGCGATCCGCCCGTACTGGGTCTCGAGACGGAACTGCAGGTATGCGGGATCGGGCAGAGGGAGGTAGGGAGGATGGCGCCACCACCGCGGCGCAGCGAGCCGCGCAGCCTGTGCGACGGCGGTCGGCCAGAGCGAGGGCCGGCGTGCGAGGGCCCATCCGGCTCGCGCCCAGAACCGCACACCCTGCACCATGCCGGCGACCGTACCGCTGCACGACTTCGAAGCGCCGCACCACCGAAAGGGCGTCCCCGCCGGTGGGCCCGGTCGCACCTTCCTGAACCGCGGTCGTGCCGCCTACACTGCGGAGTCCGCGCCGGCGCAGCGACCGTCGCGCCGCAAAAGGATGTGACGCCGTGGCCCAGCCTGTCCCCGACCGGGGCGCCGCCGGCTTCGAGCAGCTCTTCCAGGCGCTCCTCGACAATGTCGAGCGCGTCATCCAGGGCAAGACCGACGAGGTCCGCCTCGCGCTGACCTGCCTCTTCGCCGAGGGCCATCTCCTCATCGAGGACGTGCCGGGCGTCGGCAAGACCTCCCTCGCGAAAGCGATCGCCCGGTCGTTGGGGGGCACGTGGCACCGGATCCAGTTCACTCCCGACCTCCTGCCGTCCGACGTCGTCGGTGTGTCGGTGTGGAACCGTGCGACGACCCAGTTCGAGTTCCGGCCCGGGGGTGTCTTCGCGCACGTCGTGCTGGCCGACGAGATCAACCGGGCCTCGCCGAAGACGCAGTCGGCGCTGCTCGAGGCGATGGAGGAGCGCCAGGTCACCGTCGACGGTCACACGTATCCGTTGCCGCGCCCGTTCATGGTCATCGCGACGCAGAACCCGATCGAGCTCGAGGGCACGTACCCACTCCCGGAAGCGCAGCTCGACCGCTTCCTGATGCGTATCCGGATGGGGTACCCGGGTCGCGACTCGGAGATCGCGATCCTCGAGTCGCACACGAGTCACGAGGCGGTCGAAGAGCTCGACACCGTGGTGGACTCGGACGAGATCGCGCTGGCCGCCGAGGCGGTGAGCGCAGTACACGTCGCGCCTGCACTGCGCGGCTACGTCGTCGACCTGGCCGAGGCAACGCGCCATCACCGTGACCTCGTCCTCGGCGTGAGTCCCCGCGGTGCCCTCGCCCTCCAGCGCGCCGCGCGCGCATGGGCTGCGGGCGTCGGACGTGACTACGTGCTCCCGGATGACTTGAAGTCGCTGGCACCGGTCGTGCTCCAGCACCGGCTGTTGCTCACACCCGAGGCGCAGCTGCGCGGGATCTCACCCGGCGACGTGCTGCAGAGCGTCCTCGCATCGGTTCCCGTGCCCGGAGCGACGGGCGCACGCGGGTAGC
>CAZJSY010000365.1:0-2896 GCA_964548555.1 uncultured Burkholderiales bacterium | reverse complement strand
ACCGACATGTGCTACTTCGCGGCCGGGCGTCTCGACGCGCCGGCCGCGATGTTCACCGCGAGCCACAACCCCGCCCGCTACAACGGCATCAAACTGTGCCGGGCCGGTGCGGCGCCGATCGGTCAGGACACCGGGCTCGCGCAGATCAAGGCGGCCGTCGAGGCGGGCCTGCTCGAGCGGGCCGAGGAGACGGGGCGGGTGGAGCACGTCGACCTCCTCGGCGACTTCGCCGAGCACGTGCGCTCGTTCGTGGACGTCGCCGCGCTGCGTCCGCTCGTCGTGGTGGCTGATACCGCCAACGGTATGGGCGGCCTCGTCGTGCCGGCCGTGCTCGACGGGCTGCCCTTCGATCTCACCGTGCTGTACCCCGAGCTCGACGGAACGTTCCCGAACCACCCGGCCGACCCGATCCAGCCCGAGAACCTCAAGGACCTGCAGCGCGCCGTGCTCGACCGGGGCGCCGACGTCGGCCTGGCTTTCGACGGCGACGCGGACCGGGTGTTCCTGGTCGACGACCGCGGCCAGCCGGTGTCGGGCTCCACTACGACCGCGATCGTCGCCAAGGCGCTGCTCGAGCGGCACCCGGGCGAGACGATCGTGCACAACCTGATCGTCTCGAAGGCCGTGCCCGAGCTCGTCCGGGAGATGGGCGGCACGCCGGTGCGTACCCGCGTCGGGCACTCGTTCATCAAGCAGGTGATGGCCGAGACCGGCGCGATCTTCGGCGGTGAGCACTCGGCGCACTACTACTTCCGGGACAACTGGCGGGCCGACTCCGGATCGATCGCCGCGATGATGGTCCTCGAGCAGCTGTCGATCGCCGGCCAGCCGCTCTCGGAGCTGCGGAAGCCCTTCGAGCGCTACGCCCAGTCGGGCGAGATCAACACCGAGGTCGCCGACCCGGCGGCGGTGATCGAGAAGGTGTCGGCCGAGTACCACGACGCGCAGCAGGACCGCCTCGACGGGCTCACGGTCGATCTCGGTGACTGGTGGTTCAACCTGCGGCCGAGCAACACGGAGCCGTTGCTGCGACTCAACCTCGAGGCTGCCGACCAGGAGGCGGTCGAGAAGCACACGGCCGAGGTGCTGGCGCTCGTTCGCCGAGGCTGATTCCGTGTGCGTACCAGCTGCGCCCTGGGTGTAATAGTGCGCCCCGCGCGCTTGATCACTCGACGCTGAAGGAGCCCACATGGCGTTGGATCCCCAACTGCTCGACATCCTCGCATGCCCCGAGGACAAGGGTCCGTTGTTGTACTTCGCCGACGAGGCCGCGCTCTACAACCCGCGCCTCAAGCGTCGCTACGCGGTGCGTGACGACATCCCGATCATGCTGATCGACGAGGCCGAGACCGTCGACGACGCCGAGCACCAACGTCTGACGGACAAGGCCCGAGCCGAGGGGATCAAGCCGACCTTCGAGGCCTAACGCGTCGTGGGAGCGACCGACAGCCTGGGCTTCCTCGACGCGGTCGCCGGGCTCCCCGAGCAGCTCGTGGCGGCGCACGACGCGGCGGCCGCGATCGACCCCGCGGCCTTCCCGCAGGCCGACGGGCTCCGCAACATCGTCGTGCTCGGCATGGGAGGTTCCGGCATCGCGGGCGACGTGCTCGCGGCGAGCGCGAACGACACGCTGGGTGTTCCCGTCACGGTGCTGAAGCAGATCCGGACGCCGCGCTTCGTCGGCGAGTCGACGCTCGCGTTCGCGGTGTCGTACTCGGGCAACACCGAGGAGACGCTGGCCATGACGCGCGGTGCGATCGAGGCCGGTGCGCGCGTCGTCGGGATCTCGGCGGGCGGCGAGCTCGCGCGCGTCGCCGCGTCCGCAGGTGCGCTCCACCTGTCGTGCCCACCCGGGTTCATGCCTCGTGCCGCGCTCGGCGCGCTGGTTGCACCGATGTTCGTCACGCTGTTCCGGATGGGGCTGCTTCCCGACGCGCACACGTTGCTCGTGCGCGCGCAGGAGCAGCTCGCCCGCCGGCGCGACGAGTGCGCGCCCGACGCCCCCGAACGCACGAACCCGGCAGGTGAGCTCGCGCGCCGGATCGGGCGAACCATCCCGCTGGTGTACGGCGGTGGCGCGCTCGGTGCCGTCGCGGCGATGCGTTGGAAGGCCGACGTCAACGAGAACGCCAAGGCGCCCGCGTTCTGGAACGCCTACCCGGAGCTCGACCACAACGAGATCTGCGCGTGGGGCCAGCACGGCGACGTGACGCGCCAATTGTTCACGTTGGTCGAGCTGCGCCACGGCTTCGAGCACCCGCAGCTGGCGCGACGTTTCGACGCGACGCGCGGGATCATCGAGGAGGCCGTCCACCAGGTGCTGGATGTTCGTGCTGGCGGCGTAGGCCGGCTCGCGCAGCTCCTCGACCTCATGTACACCGGCGACTGGGTGAGCTGCTACCTGGCGCTGCTGAACGAGGTCGATCCGGGCCCGATCGACGCGATCGCCCAGCTGAAGGCGGCGCTCGCCGGCAGCGCGAGTGACTAACATGAGTGGCTGGTCGGGCCGTCCGAACGGCTGTCACCCGGTGATCTGGGCCGACTCCAAGCACGAGGGAATCCGGGCGCCGTTGCGCGCACGAAGCCGATTGGAGTCAGCATGACGACCACCACCTCCGGAACGTCGACACGTACCGGCACCTTCAGCGACTTCAAGGTCGCCGACCTCTCGCTCGCCGAATGGGGACGCAAGGAGATCGAGCTCGCCGAGGTGGAGATGCCCGGCCTCATGGCGTGTCGTGCCGAGTACGGGCCGCAGCAGCCGCTCGCCGGTGCGCGCATCACCGGGTCGTTGCACATGACGATCCAGACCGCCGTGCTCATCGAGACGCTCGTCGCGCTCGGCGCGCAGGTGCGCTGGGCCAGCTGCAACATCTTCTCGACGCAGGACCACGCC
>CAZJSY010000364.1:0-2905 GCA_964548555.1 uncultured Burkholderiales bacterium | reverse complement strand
GGGCTATCGCGAAATGGTCCGGCCGGCCGCGGCCATCAACCGCTCGGTGTCCGTGGCATCGTCAGGAGGCTTGGTAGCGGGCTGTATCAGACCCAGCGCCCTCGCTCCATCGGTGCACGTCGCTTCCACGACTGCGGACACTTCCGGTATCTCCTCGGGCGTGAACTCGATTGCCTGGCCGACGCTCGCGGAGAGGTCCCACGAGTGGGCCAACGCGTCGATGATCGCGAAGTTGATCACGATCGAACCGGGGAGATCACCGAACGGGGTGGCGTGCACCTTCTCGAGCACCCCTTCGGTGTTCCACATCGCGAAAGACCGTCGTGCCGCGTCGTCGGCGATGGGTGCCAGATCGCCGTCGTAGGCGACCGCACCCATCGTGTCCTGTGCCGACACGGTCTCCTCGCCGGTCACGATGCCGGCCCACAACAGTTGGTTGTTCACCGCGTGGCTCGCCAACCGGCGAACGGTCCACGGCGCGCAGTTCGTCACCGTGTCCATCTGCGAGTCGTCGAGCGCGGCCACCACCCCGGTCAGCTCGTCGAGCGCGTACCTGAGCGTCGCCAGTTGACTCATCGCCCACCCCTTTGTCGACGAGGTCACGCTAGCTCCGCCCAGGTACGCCTGCTCGTGTGCATCCCGAGGGACGAATCGCAGTGGGTCAAACGCTGCACTCCTTCGGGTCGATGTGACCGAGGTTCTTCACCACCTTGAACGTGCCACCCTCAGAGCGTGCGATGTACATGTTCATCCGCACGTGGTGCTGGCCCGGCACCATCTCGGCGGGCCCCCCCGGCCCCTGCGCGATCCGCGCGTGGTCCAGTGCCGCGATGACGTCCTCCTGGTCCAGGGACCCGGCTTCGTTCACCGCGACCGCCCAGAGCTCGAGGGCCCGGTAGGTGCCCGAGCACGCACTCCCCGCGGTGAACATCGCGCTCCCGGGGTAGAGCGCCTCATACCGGTTGAGCAGCTCGATGCTGAACGGGTCGTCGACGTCCCGGTAGTAGTCCAGGCACCCGTACAGGCCTTCCACCTGCTCCGCGGGGACGAGATTGAGGAAGTTCTCGTCGAAGTAGGTGCAGACGATGTGCCCGCCCCGAGCCGTGAAGCCGGCGCGGTGCAGCTGCTCGAGGAACGGCGTGAGCCCGGGCGGGACGATCGTGTTGAACACGACCTCGGCACCCGTCGACATGATGTCGTCGACGACCCGCGCGTAGTCGGCGTGATCGAGGGCGAAGTACTCCTCGCCGACGATCTCGCCGCCTTCGGCTCCGACGACTTCACGCACCTTCTTGTTCATCGTGTGCGGCCAGATGTAGTCGGCCGAGGGCATGTAGAAACGCCGCGCCCCGGTCTGTTGCATCAGCCATGGGAAGAAGGGCTCGACCTGCTGCGCCGGCACCGGACCGGTGCAGAAGATCAGGCGATGGCACTCCTGGCCCTCGTACTGCTCCGGGTAGATGTAGAGCGTCTCGGCTTGGTCGACCACCGGTCCCTTGATGGCCTGCCGCGTGGAGCTGTAGATACCGCCGACGACGACGTCGACGTTCGCACGCTCGACGAGCCGCGCCGCCGCGGCTTCAGCAACCGAGTCATCGGTCGCGCTGTCCTCGACGAACAACTCGACCGGGCGACCGAGCAGGCCGCCGCGCACGTTGATGTCGTCGATCACCATCTTGGCGACGTTGACGTTGGCAATGCCCATGAAGGACAACGCACCGGTCTGATCGGTGACGAGCCCGACGCGGGCCGGACGGTTGATCGCGGTACTCATCGTCCTGCCTCCTTACGCCGGGTAGGACCCGAGCATCGGCGCGGACTGTGGCTTGCTGAGGTGTCCGGCTTCCTTGAGGATCGGCGGCACCTCGGGGTCGGAGACGAACTTCGCCCAGCCGTCCTCGTCCCAGTCGAACAGCGCCCAGACCCGGTTCTCCTCGGTCGGGTCGCGGAACACCGTCGAGCCCTTGGAGCCGTGAACGGCACGCTTCTCGGCGCCCTTCGTGCCGAAGACGTCCAGGAATCGCTCGACGTTCTCGACGGTCGTCGTTGCCAGGATCATGACTGTCCCCTTTCAGAAGGAATCGCTTCGGATCCCACCCCGCCGACCGGTTCGGGCGGCGCAGGGTCATTGTCCTGACGAGCCGCGCGCGCGGCATCGGTAGACCTACCTATTTCGACATTCGGCTCGGTCGGTGTGTCCGCGTGGCGCTGTCAGCCCGTGACGACGTCGTCGACGAGCTTGTGCTCGACCGCCCAGCGCGTCGCCGCGACGCGGCTGGAAACGCCGATCTTCGTATAGATGTTCTGGACGTGGTGCTCGGCCGTCCTCGACGAGATGAACAGCTGTGTCGCGATCTCGCCGGCAGTTCGGCCGTCGGCCACGAGCCGCAGCACCTCGACCTCACGCCGGCTCAGGCCTCCGGGCCGCGGTTGGCGCGCGCGTGGGGTCGGGTCGCGGCGGGCGACGTCGATCTGCTGACGTGCGTACACCGCCGCCGCACTGAGGTCGAGCGCAGCGCCCGCCGACATCAGCTCCGCGGCGCGCCGCTTGCCGAGCTTGCGCTCGAGGCGGTCGCCGAGGCTGCCGAGCTCGGGAACGTGGTGGAAGCTCGACGGTTCACGCGACAACGCGCCGAGGAGCATCGCCGCGGGCGCGTGACGGTCGAGGCGCTCGAACGCCGCAGGCACGCTCGCCAGCGTGATGATCAGCTGCGGCACGTTGCCGGCCCGATGGAACGCTGCGATCGCGTCGGCGAACAGCACGAGCGCGGCTTCGGGCTCGCCATCGGAGGTGTGCAGACGAGCTGCGTCGCGTGCGAGAAAGCCTTCGAAGAACTGGACGCGATGCTCCCGCACGAACGCGACGCCCTCCCCCCAGGCCGCGAACGCGCGGCGCACGTCCGCC
>CAZJSY010000363.1:0-2909 GCA_964548555.1 uncultured Burkholderiales bacterium | reverse complement strand
GGTCGCCGCGCACAGAAGGCGTAGCCGTAGACGTCGAAGGCGCGTGCCTTTTCTTCTCCGGTGGCGCCGACGAAGGTGTCGACGGGTGGGCCGCTCTGTACGTCAGTGAATCCTGCTTCTTCGAGCATTTGTTGCCAGCCCGCACGGGGCAGCCCGCCGGCGATTCAGCCGGTCCAGAGATCAATGTCGCGCAGGGCTTCGGGTGGGACGGGGCGGCCGTTGGCGATGTCGGCGAACTGCAGGATCCCGCCGGGTCGCAGCACGCGGCGGATTTCGGCGAACGCGGCACGCTTGTCGGCGCAGAGATTGATGACGCCGTTGGAGATGACCACGTCCGCCCAGTGATCATCGACGGGCATGGCTTCGGCAAAGCCGTCGCGGAACTCGACATTGGTGAGGCCGAGCCGCGCCGCGGTGCTGCGCGATTTGGCGAGCATCTCGGCGGTCATGTCGACACCGACGACCGCGCCGACGTCGGTGACCGCGTGCGCGGCGACGAAGGAGTCGAACCCGGCACCGGAACCGACGTCGACGACGCGTTCGCCCGGCTCGAGGGGCCGGATCGAGAACGGGTTGCCGACGCCGGCGAATGACTCAACAGCGACGTCGGGGAGCGCGGCCACGACGCCTGGGTCGTAGCCGAGTTTCGCGGCGAGGCGACGACCGGTGTGGAAGTGGTACTCGGCGTCGGGCGCGACCGCGACGGCGCGGTACTTTTCGCGCACCTCGGCGCGCAGCGCATCGACGTCGACCGGCGGTCGCTGGGTGTCGGTCATGATCAGGCTCCTTGTTCGAGCAGCTCTCGTTGGCGTTCGCGCGACGTCAACGTCGGCGTGGGGTGGTGGGTCTCGTACATGCGGAGTGCGACGACGACCCCGGATGCGGCGGTGAGCGCGGCGGGGTCGGATCCGTTGCTCATAGCGGCTTCGTCACCTCGCCCTCTGCGCACGGGAACTCAGGGCCTATTCAAATGAGGACTTGAATGTACCGGGCCGGTTGATAGAGTTCAAGCAGCGGTTTGAATAGCTGGACGGATGGAGGAGGAACGAATGGCCGACCGGGCAGCCAAGGACGCGCTGTTCGAGGCGCTGGCCTCGGTAGCCAAGGCGCTCGGCAACGGCCATCGGGCCGAGATCATCGACGTGCTCGCCCAGGGCGAGCGATGCGTCGAGGACCTCGCCGCCGAAATCGGCCAAAGCGTCGCGAACACTTCCCACCATCTACGGTCGCTCGCCCGCGCTGGCGTCCTCACCACCCGACGCGACGGCACGCGCGTCTACTACCGCCTCGGCAGTGAACGCGTCGCCGACCTCTGGGCCGCGATGCGCGACGTCGCCGCCGCGCACGTCACCGACCTCGAGCAGCTCACACGCGCCTACCTCGGCACCCTCGACGGTGTCGAGGAAATCAGCCGCGACGAGCTCGCAAAGCGGCTGCGCGCCGGCGACGTCATCGTGCTCGACGTCCGTCCCGCCGCCGAGTACGAGGCCGGGCACGTACGCGGCGCCCGCTCCGTTCCCATCACCGAACTCCGACGCCATCTGCGCGAGTTGCCCCCCGACGCCGACATCGTCGCCTACTGCCGCGGCCCCTACTGCGTGTACGCCAACGACGCCGTTAAACAACTCCGCAAACGCGGCTACCGAGCCCGCCGCCTTCAAGACGGCTACCCCGAATGGCAACGTCAAGATCTTCCCGTCGCGTCCGGCCGGCGACGCGGCCCCTGTTGAAGAGAGATTGGACTCGAACACCCGGAGGAGAGTGATGGGACAGAAAGCACGCGTCGATCTCGTACTCGACTGCGCCGACCCCAAGACTCTCGTCGAGTTCTGGCGCGAGGCACTCGACTACCGCGAGTACTTCATCGACACCTCTGTCGCAGTGCTCGTCCCCAAGGAGGGAATTGCTTCACCGCTCGTACTGCAGGGCGTCCCCGAGGCGAAGGCCGGGAAGAACCGCATGCACCTCGACATCGTCGTCGACGACATCGAGCCCGAAATCAGGAGGCTGTCGGCACTCGGCGCCCGGCGGCTCGACGAAGGCGTCCAGAGCTTCGGCGCCACCAAGTGGGTTCGCATGGCCGACCCGGAGAACAACGAGTTCTGCGTTTGCACCGGCGTCGAGTGGTGAGCGCGACGAGTCGCCCGTGGGCGAGCCGCACCTCTCAGGAGCCCGAGCACTTCCTCTCGCCCGGCCTAATAGTTCGTGGTCATGGCGAGCGTCGCGCCGTGCGGTGCGCTCTCGCAGATGTGACCGCTGCGTGCCAGATCGTCGCCACGTCGTCCCCTTTGTCGGTCAGCGCCGACGGCGTTCGACGCCGCCGGGGAGTGTTCGTTCCACGGGACGCAACAGATCACTTGGGCCTTGTGCTCCATCGCCGAACTGCTCAAGCGCGTCTACATGGAAGGCGATACGGCCGAAGTGACGTCGTAAATCGTCCACGCCGGCGGTTCGGTCAGCGCCCCATCCTGGATGAGGTCGATGACGGCTGCCACCTCGGGAATCGCTTCCTCTCGCTCCATAGCCGCGCGGTCTTCGAACACCTCCGTCGCGACCAAGGCGTTGGGGTCGGTGATGTCACGCCCGATGTCGAAGTGGACCACTCCATCGAGCTTCCGCGCGGCACGGACCACAGCGTCCATCCGCTTGATCATCTCGTCGCTCTTGGCCGCTTGACACCGGACGCGAAACCGCACCACCAGCATTGGAGCCCTCCGTGTTCGACCGAACTGACCGAGATGCGTTCGCCGTCGCATCGCTCCTGGATCACTCGGCGGCGCCCGATCGTCGGTCCGGACCGAGCCTGAATGCCCTGCTCTGCTGTGGCGAGCAGACTGCCGCGTGCGCGCTGAAGAGCTAATCGGTTCGATCGGCGGTTCGTGCGCCTCGTTCCCCGATCCAATCGATCA
>CAZJSY010000362.1:0-2910 GCA_964548555.1 uncultured Burkholderiales bacterium | reverse complement strand
CATCGCGATCGCGACGAACCCACCGCGGCCGAAGCGCCGGAGGCGGTACCGGTCGCGGTAGTGCTTTCCCGGCCCCTTGGTGCCCTCGGGGAACACCAACGCGAGCTGTTTGTCGTCGTGCAGCAGGCGGTAGGCGTTGTCGGGGTGCGCGGCGACACCACCGCCGCGCGCCCACAGCGTGCCCACCACGGGAATGGCGCGGAAGAGGTTCTCGGCCAACCCGTACACCGGCCGGCCGAGCTCCGTCTCGATGCCGTGCATGATGACGGGCGCATCGCTCGGGATGGCCCCGGCATGGTTGGCGACGAGCAGCGCTCCACCGCTACGGGGGACGTTCTCGAGGCCTTGCCACTCGACCCTGAACCACTTCCGGTAGACGGGGTCGTAGATCTTGCGGGCCAGCTCACGCATGTGCTCGCTGCGGCCCCAGGCATCCACGTCGGAGAGGCGCAGCCCGGCGTCGGGCTCTTCCGGCGTCTCGCGGGGGAGCGGCACGAGTGCCCGGCTGCCGGCTTGACCCTCGCCAAGACCCTCGCCGTGGCCCTCACCGACGGACTCACGAAGGTCGACGGGTGCGGGGGGCGCGTCCGGCGCGCGATCGGGCATCACGGAAGGAAACCGCGATCGCCCTCTCGGCGCAAGCAGTTCTTCACGGACCGCGGACTGCGCCGAGCACCTGCCACGCCGGGGTCCGGAATCGCCACCACATCGTGACCAGGCGGGCCGCCATGAGCACGCAGAGCGCGCCCCAGAGTTGGAGCAGGGTTCCATGTACTGCGAGCACCGTGAGCGCGGCGGGGAGGAAGCAGAGGAACGTCGATACGGCCATCGCCCCTGCGAGATATCCGACGTCGCCCGCGCCGATCAGGATGCCGTCGAGCACGAACACCGCTCCGTCGACGGGCTGCATGGCGGCGACGACCCAGAGCACCTGGAGGGTGAGCGACCGTACCCGGTGATCCCCTGTGAAGATGGCGGGTAGCCACGGGCGGACCACGAGGATCGCGATCGCGAACACCGCGCCGGTCTTGACGCCCCACTCGAGCATCCGGCGGGCCGCGGCCCGTGCCTGCGCGGCGTCGCCCGCCCCGAGGAACCGGCCGGTCATCGCCTGCGCCGCGATGGCCAGCGCGTCGAGCGAGAGCGCGAGGAACATCCAGACCTGGAACGCGATCTGGTGCGCGGCCACCTCGGCGTCGCCGAGACGCGACGCGATGGCGGTGGTGACGACGAACGCCAGCAGCAACGAGCCGGTTCGGACGATCAGCCGGCCACCGATGCGTGCACTCGCCCGCATCCCTTCCAGGCGCGGCCGCTGCGACGCGCGTTCTCGACGTGCCAGACGGGCGATCACGACCAGGTATGCGCCGGCGGCCCCGTACTGCGCGAGCACGGTGCCCCACGCGCTTCCGGCGATGCCCAGGTGGGCGACGTACACGAAGAGCAGTTCGAGAGCGAGGTTCAACACGTTCTGCGCCACGGCCACGAACAGCGTCGTGCGCGTGTCCTGCCATCCGCGCAGGAAGCCGGTTGCCGCGAACGTGACGAGCATCGCGGGCGCGCCGACGATGCTCAGCCGAAGGTACGTGACTGCATAGGGATGCACCGCACGGGACGCGCCCATCACGTCGATGACGAGTGGAGCCGTCGCGAATACGAGCACGAGCAGGGCGGCGCCGATCGCAGTCGCCAACCACAGTCCCTCGATGCCCTGCTCCACCGCGGCGCGGCGGTTCCGTGCGCCGAAATGCCGTGCAACGGCTCCTGTGGTCGCGTAGGCGAGGAAGTTGAAGACGGTGAATGCCGACGTGAGCACCGAACCCGCAACCGCGAGCCCGCTGAGTGGCCGCGTGCCCAGGTGCCCCACGATCGCGGTGTCGGCGAGGATGTAGAGCGGTTCCGCCGCGAGAGCGCCCAACGCTGGAACCGCGAGCCGCAGGATCTCGCGGTCGTGCTCGGTGGCCTTGGCCGCTCTCACGTGGTCGACGCTACCGGCCGGTCGCGAGCTCACGACGTGGCGAGGTGACACTCCCGCGGGTCGGCGGCCCGGCCCACGTCGAAGCCCGCATTCCGGCACGCCCGCGCGAAGAGCGCCGCGTCTCGCGGTGCGCACGCGCGTCCGTCGTTGTTGAAGTACACGTACCCGTCCGCGTCGCCGTCCCACAGCGTCAGGAGCCGCCGCGCCCAGCTCTGCAGGGACTGGCGCCCATAGCAGGGGTGTGGTGTCGCGTTGCCCTCGTGGAAGCGCAGATAGAACCAGCTCGCTGTACGCGCGACGACGCCCGGACGGCTGTGGCGGTCGGTGAGGCACAGCGCAGCGTCGTGCGCGCCGAGGAGCTCGTAGATCTCGTCGACGAACCACGAGGGATGACGAGGCTCGAACGCGACCCTCGTCTCGCGCGGGAACGCGTCGAGGGTCTCGGCGAGCGCGTCGCGGTTCGCGGTCAGGTTGGGTGGGAGCTGCACGAGGACTGGCCCGAGCTTTTCGCGCAGTGGTGCCGCGCGATCCAGCAGGAGCTTCACGGGCTCCCGCGGCTCGCGTAGGCGGCGGATGTGGGTGAGGTAGCGGCTCGCCTTCACGGTGATGTCGAAGTCGGGCGGCGTGCCCTCGTACCACTTCTGGAACGTCGTTGCGGGCGGCAGCCGGTAGAACGTGTTGTTCACCTCGACGGTCGCGAAGCGCGATGCGTAGTACTCGAGCCAGCGGCTCTGCGGCACGCCGGGCGGGTAGAACGTCCCCCGCCAGTCGCGGTACTGCCAGCCGGAGGTGCCGACGAGCACGGTCATCGCCCCTGTGTACCCCGAACCGGCATCGATGCTCCCCGTCACTCTCCGAACTGGCGTCGTTTTGGTTGGGCGGCCGGTGCCAAAAAAACCCCCCCCCGGGGATGGTTTTGGGTTGGACACACA
>CAZJSY010000361.1:0-2920 GCA_964548555.1 uncultured Burkholderiales bacterium | reverse complement strand
TCGCCGCTCACCGGATGCTCGATCTTGATCACGTCGGCGCCCCAGTCGGCGAGCACCGCGCCGGCCGCAGGGACGAACCACCACTGCGCGACTTCGAGGACCCGGACGCCGTCCATCACTCCCGTCATGCCCGGGTGCTTAGCACCCGCGCGGCCGTCAGCTGAAGTGCGTGCGCGGCCGGCTCTGCATCTCGCCGTCGACGAACACGTCGACCTTCTCGTCGTAGAAGCACACGAGACCGGCGATCTTGGTGGCCTCCGGCAAGGGAGTCCAGTAGGTCCACGCCAGGTCGCGCAGTTCCCGGCCGTCGTCGAGGACGACCGTCCAGTGGTGCGCGAACCCCTTGTAGGCGCAACCCGTAACCGTTTCGGACGGTTGCAAGAGGTCGAGGCGGACGTCGCTCATCGGCAGGTAGTACCGGGGCGGCAGGCTGGTCTCGAACAACATCCGCGGCTGCGACGACTCCGCCAGCACGACGCCGTCGACCTCCACCCGGATGTGTCGCGAGCTGCCGAGGATGTCGATGCGCTTGTACGGGTCGTGCGGGTGTACGTGGACGGGCTCGTCCTCTTCGAGCCACGTGTCCATCGCGTCCCAGTCGAGCCGTACGGTGCCGCGCAGCTCCTCGACCGGCGAGTCGTCGTAGCGCGCCGCCGCCTTCTCCTTCACCACTCCCCGACCACCGCTCACGTCGAGCAGATGGGCGTCGCCCCGGCTCGGCGAGTGCTTCACGTCGCCGGTGTCGCGGAGGAGCTCCACCCGTACGTCGTCGAGCGGGAAGTAGTACATCGGGTAGTAGGGCACTTCCCACACGAGGAGCGGTCGCGCGGTGTCGGCGACGAGCTCGCCGCCGAGATACACGCGGACGCGCTTGCGACCCCGCTCGACCTTCACACGCTCACCCATTCGCGACCTCCCGGTCGGAGACATCCCTACCCGCGAACGCGCGAACCCCCCACCGCCAGTCGGGACGATCTTCCGCCCCATGAGCGGAAAATCGTCCCAACCGACACTGGCTCGGAGGACTACTTCGGCGGTTTGGTCACGACTTGGGGAATCCCGGCAGGCGCGGGTTGTTGTCCGGGCTGCAGTTGAAGATGCCGTTGTTGGGCTTCGTGATCTGCTTGTCGATCACGAAGCCGTTCGGTGTCGCCTGAAGGAGCACGAAGCACTGACCCGACGGCGCCGAGGCGTTCCCGGGCGTGAATGGGGCGTGCAGGCCACCTCCGGTCCATGACGTCACCTTTGCCGCCTCGGCGAGGATGCACTGACGCGTGAGGTTGGAGCCACAGGCCTTCACCGACTGCGCCCACAGCAGCCACGACGAGAACGAGTTGACCCCGAGCTCCTTCGGCTTCACGCCGTTGACGTACTTGTCGAGCAGGCCGATGTACTGCTTCGTGGCCGGGTTCGAGTTGGCGAGCTCGAACGGCACGATGTACGTCACGACGTAGACCGCCGTTCCCGCGAGCGCCTGGCCGGAGTCCTGGACGAACGTCGGGTCGTAGAGGTTGGGCTGCATGATCCCGTACTTGGGGATGTAGCCGATTTGCTGCAGTGCCTTGTAGAGCGGAGCGATGTTGCCCGGCGCACCCTCGACCGTGAGTACCTGCACGCCCTTCGACTGGATGTTCTGCGCGTACGGCCTGTAGTTGTCGACCAAGAGCGGGAACTCGTCGTAGTACGCGCTCGTGTATCCGCTCGCCGCTGCGGCGGCACGGTCCTTGTCGCCCTGCTGTTTGATCGACTCGAACTGGCTGCTGATCATGCCGAAGTGCTTGGCCGCCTCGGGGTCGAACGCGGCGAGTGCCTTGTACGCCCCATTGGCCAAGCTCGCGGTGTTGGGGTTGGGAATCGCCTCCACCGAGCCGGCCGCGATCCCGGCCTGCGGTGACACGTCGTACCCGGCGAACTCCGGCAGCTTGCACTTCGTCCGTTGGTCGACGCCCGACTGGTCGAGGCCCTCGCCGTTGCCGACGAGCGCGAAGTCGACGTCGCAGGCCTGGATCATGCGCGGCGCGACCTCGGTGAGCTTCGCGTCCCATTTGTCGAGCTGCAGCTTGCGACCGAGGATGCCGCCCGCGTCGTTGCACCAGCCGACGAAGGCGTCGGCGCTGTCGAACAGCTCCTGGTCCAGACCCGGCACCACGGTGTTGCCCGGGTCCGACATCGTGCCGACACGGATGGTCGAGTCGGTCACGCCTTGTTCGGTCGCGCCCTTGGCGTTCCCGGGTCCGCAGACGGCCTTCAAGGTCCCGAAGTCGCCGCTTGCCGCGCCCGCGCTCGCGCCCGTCGTCGTGGTGCCGTTCTTCGAGCTGCTGCCCGAGCGGCTGCAGCCGGCCATCGCGAGCGCGATGACCAGCAACGGTAGGAGCCAGCGGCTCGCTCTCATCGGTACCCCCCGTAGTCGAGTTGCCCTTCGCCCGGAACCTCGCGCCGGGTTACGCCGTGATGGCGCTCACGCACCCGGAGACAGCGGCTGCCACCGGGCGTCTCGCTTCTCTGCGAAGGCCCGCGGGCCCTCTTCCTGGTCGGGATGCCCCCACATCGAGACGAGCTCCTCGGCACCGGCGCGGCAGGCGTCGGTGAGGCCGAGCTCGAGCGCACCCCACAGCGCCCGTTTCGTCGCCGCCATGGCGGCCGGCGAGTTGCGTGCGATCTTCTCCGCGAGTGCCTGCGCCTCGTCGCGCAGACGCTCCGGTGGATCCACCACCTGACTGATCATGCCCAGCTCGTAGGCTCGTGCCGCAGACAATCGTTCGTGGCGGCCGACGAACGCCATCCGCATCACCGCTTCGACAGGCACCTTGCGCAACAGACCGATCGCCTCCACCGCCACGACCTGTCCGATGGAGACGTGCGGATCGAAGAACTGCGCGTCGGACGCCGCGATCACGATGTCGGCGTCCGCGATCCAGTG
>CAZJSY010000360.1:0-2925 GCA_964548555.1 uncultured Burkholderiales bacterium | reverse complement strand
GTCGTTCCGACCACGACGTGCACGCCGTTGTCGGCGCACCAGCTCATGTTCTCGCGTGCAGCGTCGGCAACCGTGAAGTCGACCGCGACATCGGCTTGCGCATGGAGCAGCGCATCCGCGCTCGCGGCGACGTGAACGCCGGTGCCCGGGATGCCGAGCTGCTCGAGATCGATGCCGGCATGGTGCGGGTCGACCGCCGCGACCAGCTCGAGCTCCGGATCACCGGCGACGGCACGACACACCGTCGTTCCCATGCGACCTCCGGCGCCGAACACGCCGACCCGAATCATGAACGGAGACTACCGAGCCCCGGAGGATTCGGAAATCGGGCTCTCACGCGAAGTCGTCGACGTCGAAGGGACCGACGACGGCGAGGATGCGCGCCTCGTCGACGACGACGCGCCGGATCACGCGCGCAACGTCGTCGTTCGTCACCGCCTCAACCTCCGCGACGAGCTCGTCGAGCGTCGGCACGTCGCCGAGGACGAGCTCGGTGCGTCCGAGTCGGTGCATGCGGCTCGACGAGCTCTCGAGCCCGAGAGCCATGGACCCCTTCAAATGGCCCTTCGCTGCCTCCAGCTCGGCGTCACTCAGCCCGTCGGCGACCAGCCGGTCGAGCTCGCCATGGAGCACGGAGAGCACCTCGCGCGCGTGCGACGGCGCGGTGCCCGCGTAGACCGCGAGCGCGCCCGTCTCCTCGAAACCGGTGCGGTACGAGAACACGGAATACGCGAGGCCGCGGCGCTCGCGGATCTCCTGGAACAGTCGCGACGACATGCCGCCGCCCAGTGCCTGGTTGAGCACCGACAACGCCCAGCGGTCGGGATCGACACGCGAGGGCGCGCGTAGACCGAGCACGATGTGTGCCTGCTCGGTCGGGCGCCGCAACACACGCAGTGGCTCGGGCGGGCGGATACCGCCGAGCACCCGCTCGGGACGGTCGGCGTTCGTGCCGGGAAGACCCTTTTCGACGAGCCGCACGACCTCGTCGTGGGCCAGATTGCCTGCGGCGGCGACCACGACGTTGCTCGGCTTGTAGTGCGCGCGGTGGTAGCTCGCGATGTCGTCGACCGTCATCGCCTCGATTGACTCTTGACTGCCGAGCACCTCGAGGCCCAATGGATGATTCGGGAACGCGGCTTCGGCGAAGAGCTCGTGCACGAGATCGTCGGGTGTGTCGTCGCGCATGCGGATCTCTTCGAGGATCACCTGCCGCTCGGACTCGACCTCGTCGACGCGGAAGGCGGGGTTCCACATGATGTCGGACAGCACGTCGACCGCGAGACCCAGATGGTCGTCGGGAACGCGGATGTAGAACGCGGTGTACTCCTGCGTGGTGAACGCGTTCATCTCCCCGCCGACCGACTCGACGGCCTCGGCGATGGCGCGCGCTGAACGCTCCTCTGTGCCCTTGAACAACAGGTGCTCGAGGAAGTGACTCGCGCCGCGCAGTCGCGGCTGCTCGTCGCGCGAACCGGTGCCGACCCAGAACCCCACTGCGGCGGAGCGCAGCTCCGGCATCCTCTCCGTGACGACACGGAGGCCGGCGTCGACCTCGGTGTGCTGGATTCCTGGGGCGTGGTGCGGCGGGATGCTCATGATGGTCTCGTCATCGACCCACCCCACCACGCCCTGTAGCAGGAATCCATCGCTTTCGCGCGCTCAGCGACGTGGGCGCCGGCGCGGCCGTCGATCACCGCCACGGTCGCCACCGCGGTCACCGCCCCGGTCGCCACGACCGGCACCTTCACGCTCGGCCGGGCCCAGGTCACCGAAGGTCTCCCGGGCCTCCGCGTCCCATACGTCGTCGAACGACGCGACCTCGCGCTGCGAACCGCCCTCGGCGCGGCCGTTCCCGCCCGAGGCCCGCGCATCGCCGCTCGCCTCGCCGCCGTCGGTCGCCTGCTCGGCGCCGACGAGCGACAGCGACAGCTTGCCCGAGTTGTCGATGTCGTCGACGCGTACCTGCACCTCGTCGCCGAGCTGGAGCACGTCTTCGACGCGGTCGATGCGCTTGCCGCCGCCGAGCTTGGAGATGTGGAGCAATCCGTCGCGTCCCGGGAGGATGTTGACGAACGCACCGAACTTCGTGATGTTCACGACCTTGCCGGCGTACTCGGCGCCGAGCTCCGCGGTGGGCGGTTCGAGGATGAGATGGATCCGCCGGCGGGCCTCCTCCACCTGCGCGCCGTCCTTCGAACCAATGCTCACGGTGCCGACGACACCGTCGTCACTGACCGAGATGTCGGCCCCGGTCTCCTGCTGGATCGTGTTGATGACCTTGCCCTTGGGTCCGATCACCTCGCCGATCTTGTCGATCGGGATCTCGAAGCTGACGATCTTCGGCGCGGTCTCCCGCACCTCGGCACGCGGCTCGGCGATTGCCTGGTGCATCACGTCGAGGATCTTCAGGCGGGCTTCCTTCGCCTGCTGCAGCGCCTGCTTCAGGACGTCGGCGGGCAGCCCGTCGATCTTCGTGTCGAGCTGGAGCGCGGTCACGAACTCGGCCGTGCCCGCGACCTTGAAGTCCATGTCGCCGAACGCGTCCTCGGCGCCGAGGATGTCGGTGAGCGTGGTGTAGCGACCTTCGTGGTAGACGAGCCCCATCGCGATGCCGGCGACGGGCGCCTTCAGCGGCACGCCGGCATCCATCAGTGACAACGTCGAGCCGCACACCGACGCCATCGACGTGGATCCGTTCGACGACAGCACGTCGGACACCACGCGCAGCGTGTACGGGAACTCGGTCGCGTTGGGAACGACCGGTACGAGCGCGCGCTCCGCGAGCGCGCCGTGGCCGATCTCGCGACGCTTCGGCGAACCGACTCGGCCCGTCTCTCCCGTTGAGAACGGCGGGAAGTTGTAGTGGTGCATGTAGCGCTTCTTGTCGTCGACACCGATCGTGTCGAGCAGTTGCTCCATGCG
>CAZJSY010000359.1:0-2949 GCA_964548555.1 uncultured Burkholderiales bacterium | reverse complement strand
CTCGAGGACGCCCGCGCGACGGCAGAGGTGCTGCACGGCCTGCTCGAACGGGCCGGCACGCTCGGCGTACTCGGCCTCGATGATCTCGTCGAGCTTCCGCGAATGCGTGCGCACCCGTCGTCGAACAAGTTGCGGCTCACGACTGGGTTACCGCGATCGCCCGGCGTCTACCTGTTCCGCGATCGCGGTGGACGCGTCCTCTATGTCGGGAAGGCGACCAACCTCCGCGCGCGGGTTCGTTCCTACTTCGGCAGCGACGACCGCCGAAAGGTTCCACAGCTGCTGCGCGAGCTCGTCAGCATCGATTGCGTCGAATGCGCGCACCCGTTCGAAGCCGCGGTGCGGGAGCTCCACCTCATCCAGCGGTACGAACCCCGGTTCAACCGCGAGGCGAAGGCCTGGCGCCGCTACGCGTACGTGAAGCTGACACGCAACGAACGCTTTCCACGTCTCGTCGTCACGCGGGACGCACGAGCCGACGGGTCGCGTTACCTCGGACCGTTCCGATCGAGCTCCGCCGCGCACGGCGTCCGTGAAGCGATCGAGAGCGCGTCCCCGCTGCGTCGGTGCACCCGCCGCATCGGTCGAACAGCCCTGGTCGGCGGGGAGCCGTGCGTGCCGGCCCAGCTCGGCGTCGCCTGCTGCCCGTGCTCGGGCCACACCGGAGAAGCCGACTACGCCGCCGTCGTCGACACGGTGCTCGAAGGCCTCGTCCGTGACCCCCGTCTGCTCCTCGAGCCGCTCGAAGGGCGAATGTCACGCTTGGCCTCGGCCGAACGGTTCGAAGAGGCCGCCTTCGCGCGCGACCGGCTCCGCGCGCTCAGCGCCGCACTCGCGCGCCAACGCGCCGCCGACGCGGTGCGGGCCGTCGAACGTCTCGTCGTCACGACGGGCGCGGTCACCTTCGAGCTCCGTTACGGCCGGCTGCAGCTCGCCGACGCGCCGACGCTCACCGAGGATCCCCAGACCGACCACGACGCGCCACGACTCGATCTGCCGCCCCGGCGAACCGAGATCGACGAGCTGCTCCTCGCGGCCCGATGGCTCACGCGCGAGGCGTCGAGCCGATCCACGCGGCTCCTTGCGGCGTCCGGATCGTGGGCGTCGCCGCTGCCGCGGCTCCCGGCCTACGGAGCGGTACGACGCCCGGCCGGACGGCCCGTGCGCTGAGGTGCGCGCGCCTGACCGCGCGGATCGGTAGAGGTGTCGTCGTAGGCAGGAGCACCGACCGCACCACGAACGCGTCGTGCCGCACGCCTGCGTTCGAGCACGACCGGAAGCCGCTCCAGCGCGAAATGAGCGAGGGTCGCGATCACGAGCGCAGCGAACGGAGCGATGGCGAAGAGACGCACGTAGCGACCGATGCCGCTGCCGCTGATGACGTCGAACAGGTTGTTGCCGGTGAGCAGACCGAGCCACCGCGCGACGAAGACCACGATGAGGAAACCGACCGGCACCGAGACCACCCACGCCAGTACACGCCAGGGCCATGCCAGTGGGGCTCCAGGTCTCGGTCGGCGCGCTCCGTCGGCACCGACGGACGCGCGCACCCGTGGCGGCGGCGCAACTGCAGCCATTGCGGCGGTCTCTTCGGCGGCGATGTCGCGTTCAGTCCGCGGGACCGGTGCGGGCCTCGGTGCCGGACGCCGGTAGGTCGACGGGACCGCCGGTGCGCTTCGCCGGCGCTCCGGAGCCGGGCCCACCGGAGTGGAACCGCTCGGCGCGCCGGCCGACCGGTACTCCGCCGGGATCTTCAGCACCTGACCGCACCCCGAGCACCGGAACGTCGGTGTGCCCGGCAGCTGTGCCAGGGGATGCTTGTGGCCACAATGCGGGCACCGAAGTCCCTGCGCCATCAACCACTCTCCGCTTCGGCCGCCGCCCGACTGACTTTCACGAACTTCTCGAGGGCCGTCGCCGCACGACCCGAATCGATCGCCTCCGCCGCACGATCGACACCGTCGCGCATCCCTGATGCGACCCCGGCCACCGAGAGCGCCGCCGCCGCGTTGAGCACGACGACATCACGCGCCGGCCCGGCCTCGCCGTCGAGGACGCGCTGAGCGATCTGCGCGTTGTGCACGGGATCGCCACCGACGAGCTGCCGCGGTTCCGCGGTCGCGAGACCGAGCTCGAGCGGATCGACGATGCTGTGCCGCACTTCGCCCTCGACGAGCTCCAACACGTCGGAGACCGTCGTCGTGGTGAGCTCGTCGAGCCCGTCGCGACCGTGCACCACCATCGCGTGCTCCGCACCCAGCTCGCCGAGTGTCTCCACCATGCATTGGGCCATCGCCGGGTCGGACACACCGAGCACCTGGCGGCGCACACGCGCCGGGTTCGCCAACGGGCCGAGGAAGTTGAACGTCGTCGGCACCGCGAGCTCACGCCGCATCGGCCCCGCGTAGCGCATCGCCGGATGAAACCGGGGCGCGAAGAAGAACCCGATCCCCGCCTCGTCGATACAACGCACGACGGCCTCGGGCCCGAGCTCGATCGCGACGCCGAGCGCCTCGAGCAGGTCGGCAGAGCCGCACGCCGACGAAGCGGCACGGTTGCCGTGCTTCGCGACGCGCACTCCCGCACCCGCGACGACCAGCGCCGCGAGCGTCGAGACGTTGATGCTGCGCGACCGGTCGCCGCCGGTGCCGCACGTGTCGACCAGCGGAGGCGACCCGTCGGGATCGACGGGCACGGCATTCGAGAAGCGCAACATCGTCCGCACGAGCGCAGCAAGCTCCGTCGGCGTCTCGCCCTTCGATCGAAGCGCGACTGCGAACGCCGCGATCTGGACGTCGCTCGCATCGCCGGACAGGATCATGGTCATCGCCTGCTCGACCAGCTCAGCGGGTAGGTCGTCGCGGTGCATCAACCGGCCGAGCACGTCGGGCCACGCGACAGCGGACGCCACTAGTCCCACCAGAGATCGTGGTCGAGGACTCCGCGGGC
>CAZJSY010000358.1:0-2952 GCA_964548555.1 uncultured Burkholderiales bacterium | reverse complement strand
CCGTGCTTCGACTGGTGCTGCCGAAGGGCACGCTCGAGCGGGCAACACTGCAACTCTTCGAAGAGGCCGACCTCGCCGTCGAGCGAGCTTCCGACGTCGACTATCGCGCCACGATCGTCGATCCCCGGGTCGAAGACGTGCGCATCCTCCGCCCCCAGGAGATCCCGCGTTACGTCGCCGGGGGACTCTTCGACGTCGGCATCACCGGCCGCGACTGGATCGAGGAGACGGGCGCCGATGTCGTCACGTTGAGCGAGCTCCACTACTCGAAGGCCACCGCGCGTCCGATCCGGATGGTGCTCGCCGTCGCCGGCGACGCGCCGGTCACGTCGGTCACCGACCTGCCCGACGGCGTGCGCGTGCACACCGAGTACCCGGATCTCACACGGCGGTACTTCGAGAAGCACGGTGTCGACGCGCACGTGACGCTCTCCTACGGCGCCACGGAGGCGAAGATTCCCGAGATCGCCGACGCGGTGATCGAGATCACGGAGACCGGGCGCGCGCTGCGTGCAGCAGGCCTCAAGATCGTCGACACCGTGCTGACGTCGTACACCGAGCTGATCGCGAATCCCGAGTCGTACGCCGATCCCGACAAGCGCCAGGCGATGGACGAGATTCGCACCCTGCTCACCGGCGCGCTGGAGGCGCGCGGGCGTGTCCTCGTGAAGCTCAACGTCGACGCGGCCCGTCTCGACCAGGTCGTCGCGCTTCTTCCGTCGCTCAAGTCTCCGACGGTCTCGAAGCTCTTCGGCGAAGACGGCTACGCGGTCGAGGCGGTCGTCGCCAAGTCGGAGATCAACACACTGATACCGGCGCTGAAGAACCACGGTGCGACCGGCATCATCGAGTTGCCGATCTCCAAGATCGTCCACTAGTCCGGATGAAGCGGGGGCGTGTACGGGCTTTCGACGAGCGTCGTGGGCTCGGGGAGGTGGAAGGCGACGACGGTCGCGTCTATCCCTTCCACTGCACGTGCATCGCCGACGGTACGCGGACGATCCCTGTCGGCGTCGCGGTGACGTTCACGACGATCCCCGGCGCGCTCGGTCGCTGGGAGGCCGGCGCGATCACACGGGTCTGACGCGTTCCCATGGCTGCCTCCGCCCGCCATACTGACCTCCGCCTGTACGCGTTCAGGGAGGGGTCATGGGCGAAGGCAAGCAGTCGTGGAAGGATCGGCTGAAGGCGGGGGTCCAGTCGGCCACCGAAAAGGGCAAGGAGCTCGCCGAGCAGGCCAAGAGCACGATCAGCGAGCAGAACGAGAAGCGGGTCGAGCAGTGGAAGAACGACCCGGAAACCCTGTGGTTCGGCCACAGCCAGGGCGCGGCGACGAAGGCAACGGGGATGAGCAAGGCCTTCTACCGCATCACCAAGGACCGCATCTGGATCGAGACGGGCGTGCTGGGCGTCCGCTCGGAGTACGTGCCGCTGTGGGCGGTGAAGGACCTCGACGTGCGCCAGAACGTGCTGCAGCGGGGCAAGGACGTCGGCGACGTCGTGCTGTGGCTCGAGGATCCCACGCTCGCCTCCGGACAGAGTGGCGCCTTCAGCTTGAGCGGCGAAGCCGATCTCGGCGGGCACACGAGCGGCGAGGTGTTGCTCGACAACATCGACGGTCCGTACAAGGTTCGTGAGCTGCTGCTGCCGCTCGTGAGCGAAGCGCGACAGAAGAAGCTCGTCGAGCGCCAGACGCAGTACATCCACCAGGTGGGACCGGCCGCGACCGCGCCGGCGGCGCCCGCCGCAGCTGCGGCACCGCCCGTCGACGTCGCGGACCAGCTGCGGAAGCTGGCAGAGCTACGGGACCAGGGTGTGCTCACCGACGAGGAATTCGCCGCGCAGAAGGCCAAGCTCCTCGGTATGTGATGCGCGCGGCGCGCGCTTGCGTGTCAGCGTTCGCGGTGACGGCGCGCGCAGGCGCGCAGGCGCGTGCTCGCCCCCGCTGAGGTTGCATGCGGTGTTCACCAGCGACACGTGTGTGAACGCCTGCGGGAAGTTGCCGGCGAGCCGTCGGGCCTCGGGATCGTATTCCTCTGCGAGCAGACCGACGTCGTTCGCAACGCCCCGCAGGCGTTCGAAGAGTGCGAGCGCGTCGTCTCTACGCCCGGTCATCCAGAGACAGTCCGCGAGCCAGAACGAGCACGGCAGGAACGCACCTTCGCCCGCCGGTAGACCGTCGACCTCACCTTCGTCGGACGTCTCGTAGCGTGCGAGGAAGCCGCCGTGCGCGAGCTCCCGTTCGACGGCCGCGATCGTTCCGAGGACGCGTTCGTCGGTGGGAGGGAGGAATCCGACGAGCGGCATCATCAACAGGCTCGCGTCCAGGTTCTTCGAGCCGTAGAACTGCACGAACGATCCGCGATCCGCGTCGTAGCCGCGTGCGCACACCTCGTCGTGGATCTCGTCGCGCAGTGCGCGCCACTTGTCCACCGGTCCCTCGAGCTGGAAGTGCTCGATCGCGTGCACCGCACGGTCGAATGCCACCCACGCCATCATCTTCGAGTGGGTGAAATGCCGCCGCGGGCCCCGCACTTCCCAGATGCCCTCGTCGGGCCGGCGCCACCCCGACTCCAGGAAGCCCATGAGCACCTGCTCGAGGTCCCACGCGGCCGGCTCGGGGTCGATGCCGTGGCGACGGGTCTGGTGCAACGTGTCCATGATCTCGCCGTAGACGTCGAGCTGGTACTGCTGCGACGCGGCGTTGCCGACGCGGACCGGCCTCGCGTCCTCGTATCCGCTGAGCCACGGCAGCTCGATCTCGGTGAGGCGGCGTTCGCCTCCGGGGCCGTACATGATCTGCAACGCTCCCGGATCGCCGGCGACCGCGCGCAGCAGCCAGTCGCGCCACTCGACCGCCTCTTGGACGTATCCGGCGATCATCAGTGCGTAGAGGGTGAACGTCGCGTCGCGCAGCCAGCAGTAGCGGTAGTCCCAGTTGCGCACGCCGCC
>CAZJSY010000357.1:0-2959 GCA_964548555.1 uncultured Burkholderiales bacterium | reverse complement strand
GCCGGCACGGCGATCCGGAAGTCGACCTCGTCGGCCGCGACGGGTCGCGCGATGAGATAGCCCTGGCACATCGTGCAGTCGAGGCGGCGCAGTTCCGCGAGCTGCTCGGTGGTCTCCACGCCCTCGGCCACCACGCTGAGGTTGAGCGCACGTGCGAGGCCGATGACCGCATGCACGATCGCCTCGCTCTCGGAATCCCGGCCGAGGCCGTCCACGAACGACCGGTCGATCTTCAACATGTCGACCGGGAACCGCTTGAGGTAGGCGAGCGACGAGTAGCCGGTACCGAAGTCGTCGATCACCAGGTGGACGCCGAGCGCACGAACGGCCGCGAGCGTCCGTGCCGCGCCTGCGGCGTCGTCCATCAGCACCGACTCGGTGATCTCGAGCCAGAGCGACTCGGGGCCGAGGCCCGAGCCGCGCAGCGCGTCGGCGATCGTCGCGACCAACTCCGGATCCCCGAGCTGGCGACCCGAGAGGTTGACGCTGAGGTGCATCGCGTGCGCGCCGGGAACCGTCGCCTGCCAGCGCGCCATCTGCGCGCACGACTGCTGGAGCACCCACGCGCCGAGGGGCAGCACGAGGCCGGTCTCTTCGGCGATCGGGATGAACTCCGAGGGCGGAATGGAGCCGCGGGTCGGGTGGTTCCATCGCACGAGCGCCTCGACGCCGACGACGCGGTTCGTGAGCATCGACGCGATCGGCTGGTAGTGGACGTCGAGCTGACCCTCGTCGATCGCGATGCGCAGGTCGCGCTCGATGTCGAAGCGGCGCTGGGCCTGCGCGCGCAGCGCCTCGTCGAACAGCTCCACGCGCGCACGACCGCGCTCCTTCGCCCGGTACATCGCGACGTCGGCGTCGCGCAGGAGCTCCTCGGGATCGGCGCTGCCGCCGCGGACGAACGAGATGCCGATGCTCGCGGTGATCACCACCTGGCGACCCGACGAGACCGCGATCGGCTGTGAGATGACGCGCGCGATGTCGTCGGCTCGACGGGTCGCCGCGTCGGTGTCGGGCAGGTCGGGACACAGGACGACGAACTCGTCACCCGCGAGCCGCGCGACCGTGTCGACGTTGCGTGTCGCCGCGTGCAACCGTCGGGCGACGGCCACCAACACCTCGTCTCCGATGAGGTGGCCCATCGAGTCGTTGACGGTCTTGAACCGGTCGAGGTCGACGAACAGCACTGCGTCGGTCGAACCGGAGCGGCGCGCGTGGGCGAGCGCCTGCCGCAGCGATTCGACGAACACCGGCCGGTTCCGCAAGCCGGTCAACGCGTCGTGCGTGGCCTGGTAATTGAGCTGGCTCTCGGCGCTGCGTCGCTCCGTGACGTCGGAGAACGAGCAGACGACGCCGTACGGACGCTCCGCGCCTTCCGCGATGAGCGGCCGTGAGTTGACCGACAACCATCGACGGTCGCGCCCCGCCCGAGCGATGCCGATCAGCATGTTGGTGCACGGCTCGCCGGTGCGCAGCGTCACCGCCGCCGGATGGTCGGCGACGGGGAACGGCCGCCCGTCGGTGTGCGTCGCGAGGCGGTCGCCGGAGAATGCCGAGAAGAAGTCGACGCCGAGCTCGACCGGTCCGAGGATGTGCTCCGCGGCGGCGTTCGCGGCGGTGACGTGTCCGCTGTCGTCGGTGACGATGATGCCCTCTTCCAGTGCCTCGACCACGGCCGTGTAGCGCGCCTCGGCCGCGCGTCGCTCGGCCTCGGCCCGTCGGGACTCGGTGATGTCCGCGCACACGATGACCGACCCGATGACGGCGCTGTCGGCAAGGATCGGTGCGACCGACACGCGCACGTCGACGGGGCTGCCGTCGGCGCGCCGGTGCACTGCTTCGAGGCCTGTGACGGACTCGATCCCGAACCCGGCGGTTCCGCCCACGAGCTCGTCGAGGGCGCGACCCTTGGCTTCCTCGGCCGTCCACCCGTAGATCCGTTGCGCGGCGGGGTTCCAGCTCTCCACGGTGCCGTTCGCGTCGAGACCGATGATCGCGTCCGACACGTTCTGCACGAGCCCGGCCTGGTACCGCAGCGTGGCCTGGGCCGCGCGGCGCTCGGTGAGGTCGCGCATGATGACCTGGAAGGCGGGCTCGCCTTCCCACTTCGTGCGCACGCTGACCGTCTCGACGACGAGCTCGCTGCCGTCGGTGCGCATGATGCGCGCCTCGGCCGGCTGCGAGTAGTCCTCGTCCTCCTTCATCGCGGCGATGCGGGCCAGCATCTCCGGCACGGAGTCCGGGTGCACCCAGTTCAGCAGCGAGTCGCCGACGACCTCGTCGAGGCTCTCGATGCCGACCATGCGCATCGCGGCGACGTTGCCCCAACGGATCGTGCCGGCCTGGTGGACCATGATCCCGTCGGGGCTGAGCTCGACGAGCAGCCGGTAGCGGTCGATGTGCTCCTGCAGCGCCTGGGCGGTACGGAGGTTGTCCGTGATGTCGGCGATCACGCCGACGCACGCGGCCGGTCGGGAGCCGTCGGAGATGGTCTTCGCCCGCACGAGCAGCACATGGGATTCGCCGTCGGCGTCGACCACCGGGCGCTCGAGCGAGTACTCGTGCCAGGCCGCGCCGCCCAACGCGACGCCCACGACCGGCTGGATGATCCAGCGGCCGAGGTCGGCGGTTTCGTCGAGCGGTCCGGAGGCGTCGCCGGCGGGACGGAAGCCGATGACACGTTCCAGGGAGCCGTGCCAGGTGAGCTCGCCCGAGACGAGGTCGAGCCGCCAGCTGGCCATCCGGCCGACCGCCATGGCCAGCTCGTGCGCGGCCGTCAGGTCGTCGGAGGCACGCGGCTGACGCGACGCCTTCGGCCCACCGGTGCCCACGCTCATCCTGCTCCCGTCGGAGGTCGTCCCCACTTGGGGTCCTATCGACCGGAGCATGATGCAGGTTTATACGGAGATGGAGCGAAGGCGTGCTCGGACGAGCGCCCACGCCGAAGCGGCATCGACCA
>CAZJSY010000356.1:0-2987 GCA_964548555.1 uncultured Burkholderiales bacterium | reverse complement strand
CGGCGAACCTCACCATCCTGCTCGTGCAGCAGGTGTCGCCCGAGCCGCTCCTGCACGCCGAGCAGGTATTGGCGTGCATGCGCGCGGCTCCCGCCGGTGTCGACCTCGTCGTCGACGGAGCCGTCGCGGAACGGTTCGACAAGCGCGGCCGCCAGTACGCGGTGATCGAGGCAGTTGTCGCCACCGCCGCCGGTCAGCAGCTGTGGCGGTCGCGCGCGACGTTCACACCCACGAACGCACCGCCGGGGCACGCCGGCACGAAGCGGGCGCCCGCGCCGGGCCCGACGGCACCGCCGGGTCCGGCCGCGCGACGTCGGACACTGCATCTCGATGCCGGCGCGCTGCGCGCGTATTCCCGCGCGGGGAATTACCACTCCGACCCCGAGGAAGCGCGCCGCCTCGGTCTGCCCGGTCTCGTGGCGCAGGGCATGCAGGTCTGTGGCCCCGCATACGGGCTCCTGCTCGACGACTGGGGCTCCGAGTTCCTCGAGCACGGGACGTTCGGCGCCCGCTTCGCCGGCATGGTCGTCGGCGACCAGACGGTCGAGGCCGCGGTCGAATACGACGCCGGCCGGGCCCGCTTCGAGGTGCGCGACGGCGACGGCCGTCTCGCCGCGCTGGGAACCGCACACCGATCACCTCGTGTGGATTGACGGCGCTCCGTGCCTGTCATCCACACAAGGTGAGGGGCGTCAGGCCGGGTCGAGGTTGCTCGCGCCGCTGAGCTTCGACCGCACGGGGTCGGGGATCGGGGTGGGCTCGTGGGAGCCCGGACGCACCGATACGTACGTGATGACGCCGACGCACACGCGCCGGTCCCCCACGCCGGCGGTGTAGCGGACGTCGAAGCTCGACGTGCCGAAGCGGACCGGCTCGACCGCGATGTCGACCTCGTCGTCGAAGCCGGCCGGCCCGTGCCACTCGACGACCGCCTTCACGAGCATCATGTCGAAGTCACGGAAGAACGACGTCGCAGGCGGGAAGCCGAGCGCGTCGAAGAACCGCGTGCACGCCTCGTCGAAGTAGGTGAGCCAGTGCGCGTTGAACACGACGCCTTGCGCGTCGACCTCCGCGTACCGCGGCCGGACCCGGTGCACGAACGCAGCACTCATCCGCGCAGCTCGGCGCCGTGTTGCTCTACGACGCGCGCGATCGCCCGCGCCCGGACCTCCGCCACTTCGGCATCGGTGAGCGTGCGATCGGGCGCACGGAACCGCAACGCGAACGTGAGGCTCTTGCGGCCCGCACCCAACGCCTCGGCGCGGAAGACGTCGAACAACGACACCTGTTCGAGGAGGTCGCCCGTCGCGGTCCGCAGGCTCTCCTCGACACGCGCCGCGGGCACGTGCTCGTCGACCACGAACGCGAGGTCGATACGCGAGGCCGGAAAACGGGACACGGGTCGCAGACGAGCCGGCGTACGGGACGCGGAGAGCAGACGGTCGAGCTCCAACTCCATCGCGACGACGGGGACTGTGAGCGAGAAACGTGCCGCGACCTCCGGGGCAACGTCGCCCAGCGCGCCGATCACTTGGCCGTCGACCAGCGCGATCGCGCTCCGGGAGGGATGCAAGGCCGGCCACTCCCCCGGCTCGAGCCGCGCGTCGGCGAGGTGCAGCGCGCCGACCACACCGTTCCACACGTCGACAAGATCGAACGCGTCGACCGGCCGGTCGTCTTCGTGCGGTCGCCGGTGCACGTAGCCCACGAGCAGTGCGCCGAGACGGTCGCGCTCGTCGGGCAACGGACCCTCACCTCTCGGCGGCAGGAACACGTGTCCGACTTCGAACAGGGCGAGGTCGGACTGGCCCTGCGCGTTGTTGAACTCCGCGGCACCGAGCAGGCCTGGGAGGAGACTCGGCCGCAGCAGCGACTCTTCCGCACGCAGCGGGTTCTCGAGCTCGATGCCCTCGGGCGGCATCCCGGCGCGCCGGAGGTCGGCCGGAGAGACGAGCGGCATCGTGTAGGCCTCGTCGAAACCGAACCCCACGAGCGCGTCGACCACCAGCCGCCGTTCCCGCTGGCGCACGGTCAGCGAGCCGAAGTGGTCGCCCGACTTCGGGACGGTCGTCGGGATCGCGTTGTAACCGATGCGCCGGGCGACCTCTTCGACGAGATCGACCTCGCGTTCGAGATCGGGGCGGAACGTCGGCACCAGCGCGGTGCGCACCGGACCGGTGCCTTCAAGTTCGATGCCGAGCGACACGAGCGCGTCCGCGATCTCGCCCTCTTCGAGGTCGGTGCCGAGCAACGCGTTGACGCGGCCGGTGCGCAATGTGACCCGTCGGGGTTCGATGGGCTCGGGGTATTCGTCGCGAGCGCCGGGGGCGGCATCGGCCGACGCGATCTGGGTCATGAGCTCGATCGCACGGTCGGCGGCCTGTAACGCGCCGTTCGGGTCGATGCCGCGCTCGAAACGTGCACTGGACTCGGTGCGCAGCCCGAGGCGCTTCGAGGTGCGTCCGATCGCCGTCGGCTCGAAATAGGCGGACTCCAACAGGATCTCGGTGGTCTCGTCGGTGACCTCGGAGGCGCCGCCGCCCATGATCCCCGCGATCGCCTGCGGGACACGCTGCGCGTCGCAGATGAGGAGGTCGTCCCGCTCGAGCTCTCGGTCAACGCCGTCGAGCGTCGTCATGCGCTCACCCGCGTCGGCGCGTCGCACCACGATTCCTCGTCCCGCGAGCCGGTTCAGGTCGAACGCGTGCAATGGCTGTCCACGTTCGAGCATGACGTAGTTGGTCACATCGACCACGTTGGAGATCGGTCGCATGCCTGCAGCGGTCAACCGGCGCTGCATCCATTCGGGCGACGGGCCCATCCGCACCGACGCGACACGCGCGACGTAGCGAGGGTTCAGGTCGGGGTCTTCCACCGCGACAGTGACCCCGCGCACGTCGCCGCCGACCTCACCGGCCGGTGGGGGCGGCACGCGCAGCGGCACGTGGAAGTGCGCGGCGAGTTCGCGCGCGACACCGATGATCGAC
>CAZJSY010000355.1:0-2999 GCA_964548555.1 uncultured Burkholderiales bacterium | reverse complement strand
GGACCGTCGACCGCGGCGAGGATCTCCGCGAGCGTGATCTCCTCGGGATCACGGGCCAGCACGTAGCCGCCACCGACACCGCGCTTCGAACGCACGAGCCCGGCGCCTTTCACCGCGAGGAGAATCTGCTCGAGGTACGGCTGGGGCAGGTTCGTGCGCTCGGCGATCTCCTTCACGGACGTGGGCCGGTCCGACTCGTGCAGCGCAAGCGACAACAACGCTCTCGCCGCGTAGTCGCCCCGGGTGGAGACCTTCACCCACACATGGTCGCGCATCGGGGCGGCCGGGGGCGTCAGGCCGGTGCGGACGTGTGCCCGGCCGCAGGTGCGCGGCGCCGTTCGACGAACGCGGCGGCACCTAAGCTCGTTCGATGGAACCGGTGGTTCCCGACTACAGCGGCGCGTCAATCGTCGGCATCGTCCCCGCGCTCGTGCGCGGATCGCGGCCGTCGTGGTTCCCCGAGACGGCGCGGGAGCGCGGACCCGTCGTCGTGTTGCTCCTCGACGGCCTCGGCTGGACCACGCTGGAAGCGCACCGCAGCATGCTGCCCCGCCTCGGCGCACTCGACGGTCGGGCGATCACGACGGTCGCGCCGTCGACCACCGCGACCGCACTCACCTCGCTCGCGACAGGGTTGACCCCCGCCGAGCACGGCATCGTCGGGTTCCGCATGCGCGTCGAGCGTGGCGTGCTGAACGTGTTGCGCTGGCACTCCGACGACGGCTCCGCACCCGACCCGTTCACCGTGCAGCGCCGTGATGCCTTCCTCGGCCGTCCGGTGCCCGTCATCACGAAGTCAGAGTTCCGCACGACGCGCTTCACGGAAGCACACCTGCGCGGCACCCGCTTTGTCGGCTGGAGCACCACGGCAACACTGGTGCAGCAGTGCCGGCGCCTGATCGCCGAAGGTGAGCAGCTGGTCTACGCCTACTACCCCGGCGTCGACTCGGTCGCCCACGAGTTCGGGCTGCACGACGACTTCTTCCGCGCCGAGCTCGTCGCGGCGGATCGTCTCGTGGGCGACGTGCTCGACGCGTTGCCTTCGAACGTCACCGTGCTCGTCACCGCCGATCACGGACAGGTGCACATCGGTCCGTCCGGATGGGTCGGGCTCGAGCCGCTGCGCGAGATGGTCGACGCGTACGCGGGCGACGGGCGCTTCCGCTACCTGTACGCGCGACGAGGCGCGTTCGCCGATCTGCTCGCCGCGGCGCGCGAGGAGTACCGGCACCAGGCCTGGGTGATGTCACGCGACGAGCTGATCGACGGCGGCTGGCTCGGACCGGGCCCGGTGCGGTCGTCGGTGCGCCGGCGCATCGGCGACGTGGTGCTCGCGGCTCACGAGCCGGTCGGCTTCGTGGACCCCACGTTCACCCGCGAAGCCGGTCTCGTCGCCGGCCACGGGTCTCTCACTCCGGACGAGATGTATGTCCCGCTCTTGGCAGGCCGCGGAACGGCGGGGTAAGCGAACACCTCCACGCCCAAGCCCCCGAGCCGTGAGTGGGTGCGGTGCCGGAGCGACCGGAGGGGAGCGCAGGCACTCGCCAGCGAGCGAACAAAGCGGGCGGCCCAGGGCGAAAGCCGGAGCCCTGCAGCGAGGGAGCGAGCGAGAAGGAATCCACAGGGGCTGTTGACAGCCCTGTGGAGAATGACACCGGTGTAACTCCGGCGCTACGATCGATGCCCGTGGCGGTGCCGACGGAGCGGGCAAGAACGTGACGAAGTCGTTCACCCACCTTCACCTGCACACCGAGTACTCGATGCTCGACGGTGCGGCCCGAATCAAGGACGTGGTCGCCGCGGCCGCAGCCGACGGGCAGCCCGCGATCGGGATCACCGACCACGGAAACATGTACGGCGTTCTCGATTTCTACAAGGCCGCGCGTGACGCCGGGATCAAGCCGGTGATCGGGACCGAGGGCTACTTCGTCACGACACCGCGCACCGATCGGCCGCGCCGGTCCGAGCACGAGATCTACCACCTCACGTTGCTCGCCGAGACGAACGAGGGCTACCGCAACCTCATCAAGGTGTCGTCGCACGCGTATCTCGAGGGCTTCTTCTACAAGCCGCGCATCGACTTCGAGCTCCTCGAATCGCATCACGCCGGCCTCATGGCAACCACCGGTTGCCTCGGTGGCGTCGTCTGCCAGACGCTGCTCAAGGGTGACTACGACGGCGCGCGCGAAGCGACCGCGCGCTTCCAGGAGATCTTCGGACGCGACTCGTTCTTCGTGGAGCTGCAAGACCACGGCCTCCCCGAGCAGCGCGAGGTGAACCCGCTGCTCGTCAAGCTGGCAGCCGATCTCGACGCGCCCTTGCTCGCGACCAACGACAGTCACTACACGCACCAGGCCGACGCCGAGGCCCACGACGCCTTGCTGTGCGTGCAGACCGGCGCGACACGCGACGACCCGAACCGGTTCAAGTTCGAGGCGGAAGAGTTCTATCTGAAGAGCGCGGCGCAGATGCGCGATCTGTTCTCCGACCATCCGGAAGCGTGCGACAACACGCTGTGGATCGCGGAGCGCGCCAACGTCGAGATCGACTTCGGTCGCATGATGCTGCCGGCGTTCCCGACACCCGAGGGCTTCGACGAAGACTCCTACCTCCGTCATCTCACGATGGAAGGCGCACGCGAGCGTTACGGATCGTCGCCGCCCGCCGAGACGCTGCAGCGCATCGAGTTCGAGCTCGGCGTCATCAACGACATGGGGTTCTCTGCGTACTTCCTCATCGTCTGGGACCTCGTCCGCTACGCGAAGTCGGCCGGCATCCGGGTGGGGCCGGGGCGGGGGAGCGCGGCCGGGTCGTGCGTGGCGTACTGCCTGCGCATCGTCGACATCGATCCGATCCGTTACGACCTGCTCTTCGAGCGCTTCCTCAACCCCGGGCGCAAGCAGATGCCCGACATCGACATGGACTTCGACTCTCGCTACCGCGGCGAGATGATCAAGTACGCCGCGCAGCGCTACGGGTGGGACCACGTCGCGCAGATC
>CAZJSY010000354.1:0-3001 GCA_964548555.1 uncultured Burkholderiales bacterium | reverse complement strand
CGCCACCGGTGTTCCTCCCGATATCTGCGCATTTCACCGCTACACCGGGAATTCCACACTCCTCTACCGGACTCGAGTCACGGCAGTATCGAGTGGCCCCTCCACGTTGAGCGTGGAGATTTCACACCCGACTTACCGAACCGCCTACGAGCTCTTTACGCCCAATAAATCCGGACAACGCTCGCCCCCTACGTATTACCGCGGCTGCTGGCACGTAGTTGGCCGGGGCTTCTTCTGCAGGTACCGTCACAATCGTCCCTGCTGAAAGCGGTTTACAACCCGAAGGCCTTCATCCCGCACGCGGCGTCGCTGCGTCAGGCTTTCGCCCATTGCGCAAGATTCCCCACTGCTGCCTCCCGTAGGAGTCTGGGCCGTGTCTCAGTCCCAGTGTGGCTGGACATCCTCTCAGACCAGCTACCCGTCGCTGCCTTGGTAGGCCGTTACCCCACCAACAAGCTGATAGGCCGCGAGACCATCCCGAAGCGGAATCCATTTCCTCATCGGACCATGCGATCCAATGAGGGCATCCGGTATTAGCACCGGTTTCCCGGTGTTATCCCGGTCTTCGGGGCAGGTTCCTCACGTGTTACTCACCCGTTCGCCGCTAGGACACCCGGGCAAGCCCGGGGCCTCGCTCGACTTGCATGTGTTAAGCGCGCCGCCAGCGTTCGTCCTGAGCCAGGATCAAACTCTCCATCGAGATCTCGGCACGACGGCCGGCACCCGAAGGGGCCGGTGACGTGCCACGATCCGTTGAGAGTCGCCGAACGGGCCACTACCCGTCCGACAACGACACGACGAGCGCGCGAGGCGCACGCCGTGCTGAATCGACGACGTTCTCCTCGGCGAACCGAGGTGAACGCCCGCACTGGCTTTTGGCTATCACTCTTCCGTTTTCAAGGAGCGGCTGCCCGAGACCGCGGCTGATGAAAGCCGACTCCTCTCGGGCGGACACCCACCCTGCGCTCCCGGGCAAAACCGGGCGGGCGAGGGCGTCCGTGTCAATCCGCTCGCTCCGGACCGCGGCCAACCGCGAAGCCCGGAAGCGGGACCCTCCATCGTAGAAGGGCATCTCGGGGAAGTCAAACAGACCGATGGAGTGGGGCGTTCCCCACACCCCGGTTTCCTCCCCCGAAGCGGCCGCTCACCGTACCGCATCCGGAACCCGGAAACGAAGCTCGAGCAGACGAAAATCTCAACACAGCCGACCACCCGGGCATTCCCGATTACGAGGCTCGGGGCCCGGAATCATCGAACCCGCACGCGAACGAAGTTGTTCGGCCGCTTGCCCACCTGCACCAGGGCATCGTCGAGCTGTGCCGGGCCGACCTCCGCGTCCGCATCGGTCACCCGCTCGCCGTCGATGCGAACCCCACCCTGCTCGATCTTGCGCCGGCCCTCCTTGTTGGAGCCCACGAGCCCAACCAGGTGGAGCGCCTTGGCGAGACGCATACGGCCGTGCTCGTCGAACTCGGAGGCGCGCAGCGTCGCCTCCCGGACCTCGGTCGGTGCCTCGTGGAGCTTGAACACCCGGTCGAACTCGGCCTCGGCGTGCACCCCGGCGTCGGGTCCGTGGTAGAGGTCGACGATCCGGCGGGCAAGCCGCCGCTTCGCCTCGACGGGCTTCAGTCGCCCGTCCCGCAGGTGGGCGACGATGTCGTGCACGTGATCGGGATGCCAGCCGGTGGTGAGCTGCAGCCACCGCGGCATGAGCTCGTCGGGGATGCTCATCACCTTGCCGAACTGCTCGGCCGGCGCCTCGTCGATACCGATGTAGTTGCCGAGCGACTTCGACATCTTCTGCACGCCGTCGAGCCCTTCCAGTAACGGCGTCGTGAGGACGATCTGTGGCTCCTGGCCGGCCTGCTCCTGGAGCTGTCGTCCCATCAGGTTGTTGAAGAGCTGGTCGGTCCCGCCCAGCTCGACGTCGGCTTCGACCATCACCGAGTCGTAGCCCTGGAGCAACGGATAGAGGAACTCGGACAGCGAGATGGGGCTGCCGCCGGCGTAGCGCTTCGAGAAGTCGTCACGCTCGAGCATGCGCGCGACGGTCGTGCTCGCCATCAGCCGCAACACGTCGGCCATGTCGAGCGGCGCCAGCCATTCGGAGTTGCGACGGATCTCGATGCGGTCGGAGCTGAAGTCCAGGATCCGCTTCACCTGTTCGACGTACGTCGCGGCGTGGCGTTCCACCTCCTCGGGCGACAGTCGGGGTCGGGTGGCCGACCGACCGGACGGATCACCGACCTGAGCAGTGAAGTCGCCGATGATGAGGACGGCCCGGTGTCCGAAGTCCTGGAACTGGCGGAGCTTGCGCAACACCACCGCGAAGCCGAGGTGGATGTCGGACGCGGTCGGGTCGATACCCAGCTTCACCCGCAGAGGCCGGCCCCGGCTCAGCCGGCGGCGCAGGTCCTGTTCGCTGATGACGTCGACGGCGCCCGCGGTAAGCACCTTCACCTGCTCGTCGAGATCCTCGGTCAGAGCGCGCGCGGGCTCGGTCACGGGCTCGAAGGTAGTGCACGAAGCACCGCCGTCACGTGGCCGCACGCGGCCTCGGCCGGCTCACGTTCGGATCACCGGGAACCGCGAAGCGCCAGAGATGGTCTTCGCCCTTGCCCTCGCTCAGGCCGACGCGCGGCGACACCGCCGGGATCGGCGGCGGCGGTAGACCGTCGTCGAGCAGTCGTATCGGGCCGCGTACGAGGTCGGCACCGTCGAAGGAACGGTCGAGCCCGAGCGCCTGTGCCAGCTTGCCGGGGCCCGAGCACAGGTCGGTGTCGCGCCGGGCCCGCGTCCGGCGCGTACGCATGACCTCGGCGCCTTGGAGCGGCGCTGCGCCGCGCAGCAACACCGCGCTGGCGACGCCCGGCTCACCGCACACGACGTTGACGCACCAGTGCGCGCCGTAGCTGAAGTAGACGTACAGGCGACCCGGAGGACCGAACATGGTCGTGTTGCGCGGGGTCGGTCCGCGGTACGCGTGGCTGCCCGGATCGTC
>CAZJSY010000353.1:1833-3002 GCA_964548555.1 uncultured Burkholderiales bacterium | reverse complement strand
ATGGAGACGCCGTCGTTGGTGATCGTCGGCGCGCCCCACTTCTTCTCGAGAACGACGTTGCGACCCTTCGGGCCAAGCGTGACCCGTACTGCGTCGGCGAGCTTGTTCATGCCCGCTTCGAGCGCCCGGCGCCCGTTCTCGCTGTAGGCGATCTGCTTCGGCATTGCGTCATACCCCCTGGGGCAGCGTGGTGGTGGTCGTCGTGCGTGCGAATACCGCTGCGTCCGCGGTCACGGGGAACCGTCGAGACGCCGTTAGCACTCGTGGTCGAGGAGTGCTAACTCATGTTGGCACTCTCGATGTTCGAGTGCAAGCGCGTGGGCCGGGCCTGTCAACGGCGCACAGAGGCACCGATCAGGTCGTTACCCCCGGTGCAACCACCTACACCACATTCGCAGCGCGGCGGCCCGTGCACGGCCTCCGGGAGGGTCTGCGACGGTATCCTCCGCATCGTACGGCTGGCGCGATCGACCGGGAGCAGGCGCCGTGGCGGAAATGCACGACGCGACCGAGGAGTACCTCGAGACGATCCTGGAGATCGAAGAGGAAGGTGTGCGGCCCATCCGCGCCCGCCTCGTCGAGCGCCTCGGGCTCTCGGCCCCTGCGGTATCGGAGACGGTGAACCGGCTCGTCGAGCAGGGCTACGCGGAGCTGCTCGACGACCGCAGCCTGCATCTCACGCCGAAGGGCCGGGCGCTCGCGACCACCGTGGTGCGCCGGCACCGTCTGGCCGAACGGCTCCTCACCGATGTGATCGGTCTCGAGTGGGAGAAGGTCCACCGCGAGGCCGACCGCTGGGAGCACGCGATCTCGGCCGACGTCGAGGAGAAGTTGGTCGCGCTCCTCGGGGACCCGGCGACCTGTCCCCACGGCAATCCGATCCCGGGCACCAAACGGGCGGTGGATGCGCGCCCCACGCTGCCCCTGGCGGAGGCGGCTCCCGGACCGGTGGTCGTTCGTCGCATCAGCGAGAAGATGGAGCTCGACGACGAAGCACTCCAGATGCTCGTCGCCGCCGGGCTCGTACCCGAGTCGGCCGCGATCGTCGTCTCGCGTGATGCGTCGGGGGTGACGGTGAAGACCGACACCGGCGAGCACCTCGTCCCGCCGAGCGTCGCCGCGCTGATGTACGTGCGGACGAGTTGAGCCCTGGGCGGACGCCCGGGAGG
>CAZJSY010000353.1:0-1733 GCA_964548555.1 uncultured Burkholderiales bacterium | reverse complement strand
CTCGACGAGGGAGCCGTGTGATCGTGCGGACGAGTTGAGCCCTGGGCGGACGCCCGGGAGGGCTCGACGAGGGAGCCGTGTGATCGTGCGGACGAGTTGAGCCCTGGGCGGACGCCCGGGAGGGCTCGACGAGGGAGCCGTGTGATCGTGCGGACGAGTTGAGCCCTAGGCCCCCGCGGCGACGAGGACGTAGTCGGTCGCGAACCCGAGGACCAGTCCCGCGAACACACCCCACATCAGCAGCTCCTGGTACCCGAGCTTCTTGGCCACCTGCACGAGCTGGATCACGACATAGAGGATCGAGCCCGCGGCAAGGGCCAGGAACGCGACGAAGAGCTCGTCGTTCACGAAGGACTGTCCCAGGATCGTGCCGAGGAACGTCGGACCGCCCCCGATGAGCCCGACCAGACCGAGATAGCCCCACGACGCTCGCTCCGAAACCGCGGCGAGCGGCGCGACGATCCCGAACCCTTCGGTCGCGTTGTGCAGACCGAAACCGATGACGAGCATGAGCGCGAGCCCGATCTCTCCCTTTGCTCCCGACTGACCGATGGCGAGGCCTTCGGCGAAGTTGTGCAGCCCGATGCCGAGGGCGATGAGCAGACCCAGCTGCTGGGCCTGCGAAAATTTCCGCAAGCCCGGCTTCGTCTCGGTGCGATGCTCGAGCTCGCCGACCGCCATTGCACCGGGCCCGAACGCGCGCCGCGCGCGGCGGCGCCGACCCGTGAGGCCGTCGTAGTGCACGAGGGACAGCAGACCGAGACCGGCCCCGCCGGCGAAGATCGCGGCCAACGCGACGAAGCGCCACCAGCTGCCGGTTGCGTCGTTCGCAGCCTTCAACGCGGTCTCGACCGAGTCGTTCGCCTTGGCGAGCACGTCGAACAGCAGGAAGACCAGGATCCCGATGGCGACCGCGTTGAGGAACGCCTGGATCCGGGGCGCGGGGTTGCGCAGACGTCCGATCGGCAGGCCGAGAAAGATGGTGAGTCCGGCGATCGCACCGAGCCCGACGATCTCAGCGGTGGACACCCGCACCTCCCGACACGGCCCACTCGGAGGGCCGTAACGTTCTCAGAACCTTCCCGAAGTCACGTCGCTCGATGTGCCGTGACCGCACCGGCAGTCGCGCACCTGACGCTGCATGACGCCGACGTCAAGTAAGGGTAACCTTCCCAACCTTGGGATGCAACCTCGCGGCCGCTCCGCCGCGCTCGGCTACGGGAACCGGTTCGCGTAGTCGGCCGCGGTGACGGCGATCGTGGCGCTCGCGGCCGACGCTCCGACCGCGTCCCGAGCACCCGTGGCCGTACGCAGCTGCGCGACGGCGGCATCGATCGCGGCGACCGCGTTCCTGTCACGGACGGCCATGCGGTCGCGGATGCTGTTCCACGTCGCGGCGCAATCGGCCGCCTGGCTTGCACCGGCCCCCGACGCGGCGAAGAGCGACGCGCCGCTCGCGTCCGACACCATCGAGCGCAGCCCGTCGATGGTTGCTCGATCCGTCATGAACGTCGTCGCGGTCGCATCCTGCGAGCCCGCGACCGACGCGCTGCCCGAGCACCCGAGCGTGAGCAGCACGAGACCGCACAGGACGGCCCAGACCGACAACCTCATCGAGGACACGCAGCGAGTGTGACCCGTCCGCAACCGTCGGGCAACGCGCCCCGCGCGAAAGGAGGGCTCAGCCGCCCGCGACGGCGGGCACGATGCTCACCGTGTCACCGTCGTTCACC
>CAZJSY010000352.1:0-3018 GCA_964548555.1 uncultured Burkholderiales bacterium | reverse complement strand
TTGCGGCCCGCGCCGAGGGTGTGGGAAGCGCGCTCACGTCGGTGCTCGGTGTGTTCCACGGTCCCGAGACCCTGGAGGTGCTCGGAGTCCCGGCGGACGAGCACTGGATCATGGCGTGCTGCGTCTCGTTCGGATACCCCACCGGCCGGTGGGGCGTCGCCCCTCGGCGGCCCGTCCACGAGGTGTCGTTCCGAAACCGCTGGGGCGACGACCCTGGCTTCGCGATCACCGATCCGCTCTGGCCCGACGGCTGACCGCTCGGACCGGTGGCTGCTACCGGCGGCGGCTCAGTCCGGCGAGAGATCCGCCGTCGAGGACGAACTCCGAGCCTGTCGAGTAGCTCGACTCGTCGGACGCGAGGAACAGCGCCATCGCCGCGACCTCGTCGGGGCGGCCGACACGACCGAGCGGCAGATGGCGGAAGCCCGCGTCGAGGTCGGAACCCTGGATCATCGCCGTGTCGATGCCACCCGGATGGATCGAGTTGACCCGGATGCCGTCGGGGCCGAGTTCGAGCGCGGCCACCTTCGTCATGCCCCGGATCGCGAACTTCGACGCCGTGTAGGCGAGGAGGCCGGTGGCACCGGACAGCCCCGCCAGCGACGACGTGTTCACAATGGACCCTCCACCCGCCGCGCGCATCGACTCGACGACCGCGCGCATCCCGAGAAAGCACCCGACCTGGTTGACCTGGATCACTTTCATGTAATCGTCGAGCGGATGCCCGACAAGGGGGTGCGAGACGAGGATGCCGGCATTGTTCACGAGCACGTTCACCTGCCCGAAGCGCTCGACTGCCATGGCGACGACCTGGTCCCAGTCGTCGGCGTTCGTCACGTCGAGATGGCGATACGACGCATGCTCCTCCCCCAGACCGGCCGCGACGGCTTCGCCCTCGCCGTCGAGGACGTCACCGAGCATGACCTTCGCTCCTTCCTTGACGAACAGACGCGCCTGCGCCTCGCCCTGACCGCGCGCTGCGCCGGAGATGATCGCGACCTTGCCGTCGAGTCGTCCCACCGAATCCTCCGCACCTCGGGTACGAGTACCGTCCCTCATCATGCGCAAAGTGACCGCCGTTGCGCACGGTGAGCACCAGAGGCGCTCGAGCCTGGTCGTTCCGCACGGTGTCATTGCCCTGTCACGCCACGATCCGTACGACGCTGTGACCGCCGAGCAACCCGCCGGCGTACAGGCCGTGTGGATGATGTGGCTCGACGACGATGTCGACGCGCTCGCGGCCGTCACGACATGCATCGGGCCGAGCGTGACCGCGTACCTCGTCGAGGAACGTGTCCAATGGGATCTCCTCCCCGCGCAGCGTTCGCATGGCGCCACGCCCGGGGTCAAGCGGCTCTCGTTCGTCCGGCGCGTCCCGAGCCTCAGCCGCTCACAGTTCGCATCGCACTGGATCGACGTCCACGCGCCGCTCGCGCGGGTACACCACCCGGCGATCTGCCGGTACGTGCAGAACGTCGTGATGGACGCCCTCACGCCCGATGCGCCGGAAGTCGACGGCATCGCCGAGCTGCATTTCCGGACGTACGACGATCTCCTGAACCGGATGTACGACTCCGACGACGGACGGGCCCGGGTCCAGGCCGACGTACGCAGCTTCATCGACGTACCCGCAGGCTGGCGCATGCTCGGTACCGAGCACATCGTGCGGCAGACGCCACCGCCTACGATCCCGGCGTGAGCCTTCCTGTCGATCCACGCCGCGTCTACATCACCGACGACCCGGCCGAGGACACGCCCCGCGCCCGCAAGCACGCTCTCGTGCGGGAGACCAAGCGCATCATCGAGCACGTCGCTCTCCTCGACGTGCACAACGTCGAGGACCGGGAGCTCGTCGAACTTCTCGACCGGACTCGTGAGCTCGCCGACGCGCTCGAGAAGAACCCGCGTTTCCACGGGCTCGCCGACCTCCCGTCGCCCGACAGCGCGTTGCTCGAGCGCAGCGGAATCAGCGGTCGCTCCAACCCCCTCGCGCCGCCGCTGCAGATGTCGATGGACGACGACGGCGTCACCCACGGCGAGGCCGTGTACGGCATGGCGTACGAGGGCCCGACCGGGTGCCTTCACGGCGGGTTCGTCGCGGCCGCATTCGACGAGCTGCTCGGGTTCGCGCAGACCGCGTCGGGCCGGGCCGGCTACACGGGCACGCTGACCATCCGCATGCGCCGCCCGACACCGTTGAAGGAGCTGATCCGGTACGAGGCGCGCGTCGACCGCGTGGAAGGTCGCAAGATCTTCTGCACCGCGACGTCGTGGCACGGCGACACGCTGCTGTGCGAGGCGGACATCGTGATGATCAGCCCCGCCGACGGCAGCACCCCGCGCTGATCTTCAGTACTTCGGCGTCGTTCGGCGACGCATAGCGGCGGTGAACGACGCCAGGGCGGGGTTACGCCGTCGCCGGGCGCCAAAACGGGACGCCGAGGCCTTCTTCGGCCTCGATCATGTAGACCTCGACGGGCATGCCGATGTGCACGTGGTCGACGTCGACGTCGGTGATGTTGCCCATGAGCATCGGTCCCTCGTCGAGCTCGATCATCGCGACGACATACGGCAACAAGTCGCGGAACGGCTTCGCGTAGTTCTGCCGGATGATCGTGAAGGTGTGGACGGTGCCGCGTCCCGACGTCTGCTCCCACTCGGGCGTCCCACCGCACGCGGTGCAGACCGCGCGCGGATACCACTGCCGTGTGCCGCACGACGGGCAGTGTTGGATGAGCAGCTCGCCGCGCGCCGCCGCTTCCCAGTACGGCCCCGACACGCCGTCCTTCGCCGGCTTCGGCCGCTCCCACTCCTGACCGGTGATCACTCGAGGGGTGCTCATGGCTCCCTCCGCTGCGCCCGCCCGGGCGTCCGCCCAGGACGCAGCTCCGTCCGCACGGTGCTCATGGCTCCCTCCGCTGCGCCCGCCCGGGCGTCCGCCCAGGACGCAGCTCCGTCCGCACGGTGCTCATGGCTCCCTCCGCTGCGCCCGCCCGGGCGTCCGCCCAGGACGCAGCT
>CAZJSY010000351.1:0-3027 GCA_964548555.1 uncultured Burkholderiales bacterium | reverse complement strand
GCTACGAGCGGGGGCCGTGGCTGTCGAACGTGATCAGCTGTTGGATGCCGCTCGGCCGGTTCGTGTACCGCATCGTGTACGACAGCAGGCCGGGCACGAACGTGATGCGCTCGCGCGTCGCGTCGGCGCGCCAGGCAGACGGATCCGCGCCTTGCGAGGTCGCGAGCTCGTCGCCCGCAGCCTTGATCGCGGCCCAGAGCGACGCGCGGCACGCGGCGAGGTTGCCGTTGCCGCAGTAGCGCACCTCGAACGGACCCTTCACCGGACGCCCGAGCAGGGTCCGGAGGTCCTTGTCCATGTAGATGTGCCAACCTCCGTACTGGCCGCCCGGCGGGGAGTCGTACGGTCGGACGATCGATGCGAGTTGGAGGGTGAGCGCCGGCCCCAGCACCGGCCGGGCCCACGCGGCCGCCAGCTTCGGCCAGATCGCGTCCATGATCGCCGCGCCGGGATCGTCGATCTTTCCGTCGAGGTTGCGATCGAGGCGACTGCCGCCGTGTGCGCGCCATGCGTCGAGCAGCTGGAGCATCTTCGCCTCACGGGCGCTCGGGGCCGGACCGGTCCGCAACAGCGCGGCCAGCACCGGCTCGAACTCCATCACACGGACATCCTCGGTCGCGGCCTTGTTCATCGCCGCGGTCAGCGACGCCAGCGACTGATCGTCGCCACGCCCGAGCGCGTCGGTGAGGAGCCGCACCCGCTGCTCCGCACCGAGCGACCAGTTGTCGTCAGCGGCCTGGTAGCCGGCGATCGTCCGGTTGTTCCAGTTGACGATCTGCCCGTCGGGCGGATTGACACCCTGCGGATGACGAGAGAACGGGATGAAGCCACGCCACTCGTGGTCGCCTCGGCCGTCGACGGGAAGGCCGGGGTCGACGTCGGACGGCCGGACCGGCACGAGTCCGCTCGTGAACACGCCGATGTCGCGGTCATCGACGTAGAACGAGTTGAACGTCTGCGGCGACTGGTTCGCGGCGCGGAAGAAATCGTGCACGTTGTGGATGTCGCCCTTGGTGAGATCCCGGTACAGCAACAGGTCTTGCGCGTCGCGCCCGTAGCTGGAGCGCTTCCGCGTGACGGCAACTCGGCGGCCGTGGACCGTGGCATAGCCGATCACCGGACCGTGAACGGTTCGAGAGAACCTCACCGGCTTCGCGGGCGTGCCGTTCAGCACACCCGCGTCGAAGAAGCTCATGTCACGGCACTGGCCGTCGAACACGTATTTCGTGTCGCTGCCTCCGCAGAGCGTCTCGACGTAGGTGTCGACGATGTCGAGTCCCGCCGACGTGAGTGACCACGCGTAGTCGGCGCCCCGCCCGATGAGGATGTAGCCGGGGAACGGCGCCGACGTCGCACCGCGGGCCGCGATACCCGGCGCATGGAGGTCCATCTCGAGCGTGAGTCCCGGATAGAAGTAACCGATCTGTGGCCCTGCGACCATCAACGGGTGACCGTTGGCCGATCGGTTCCCCGACACGAGCAGCGCATTGCTGGCGTGGACGGGCGGAGCCGGCGGCGGTGGAACGGCCGCCGCCGTATCGACCGGGACGAAGCTGCCGTTGTCGAGCACCACGTTCCCGGCGATGCTGCGCGGCGGCGGCTGGAACGAGACGTTCCCCGGAACGCTGACCGGCGTCTCGGGATCGCGGGCTTCGCGCAGATCGTTGAAGACCGCGAGGCCCTTCTCGGGTCCGAGCTGCTGCTGTAACGCGTCCAGGAACATCGACCGGCGCGCTTCGTCGCCGCCACCCTCACCTACGAACTGACCTTTTAGCGCGTCGAGCGCGTAGACGTCGTTGCGCGTCCAGGGAGTCGCCCGGTTGTGGGTCTGCGCGTAGTACGCGTTGATGCCCGCGACGAACTGGTCGATGTCGTGCAGCACACCACGACCCTTGGCGCCCGCGGCCAGCAGTACGTCGGTCTGCTTCGAGAGCTCGGCCTCCGTCTGGGCGCTCGGGGTGAATTGCTTCAGACCGGCGGTCAGCGACAGGGCCGACAGCCCGGGCGCGTCGACAGCGGCGACACGTGCGTTGAAGCGTGCCTGCTCCAAGAGCAGTCCCCGGTCCTCGGCGATCACCCAGCCGGCGCCCACGGTGAGCGCGTCCTGCGTGTCGGCGTAGATATGAGGGACGTTGAAACGGTCGCGAAGGATGCGCACGCCGGAGGGCGTCACGGCCTCCGCATGCACCGGCCCGTCGCCGTCGGGACCGAACCGCTCCGACTTGAAGTACTGCGGCAGGTCCTTCGCCTTCACGTCGTCGAAGAGCGGCGTGAGCCCGTCGTAGAGCTTGGCTTGGTCGGCAGCCTGCGGTGGCGGCGGCACCGAGCCGTACTGACCTGACGGGATGATGTTGAAGGCCTGTTGCGCGTGGTCCGCCGGGTTGCGATCGCCCTCGATGGACGCGTTCCCGGCTGCCGGCACTGCCAGCCCGAGCACGACCAGCCCGACGACGATCGCGAACCCGCGGCGACGCAGCATGAGCCCTCCCCCCGTCCGGCCTGCGCCCGCACGCTACCCGCGAGCGGCCGGCCTCAATCCGGAGCAGGTCTCCTGCGAGACCGCGTTTGTCCACACGAGATCCACAAGCAAGTCACAGGGTTACACCTCTTCCAACGCACAGGGGCGCTCCCGGAGAATCCGCATTGGACCGGCGCAGTGGGGGCCCTGCTCGGTCCCGGACACTGGGGATCCGCGAGAAGGCCGGGTGGAGCACATGAGGATGACCGAGCTGCGGGAACGGGTGCGCGTCTTCGTCGAGGACCACCCGGAGGGCGTGGGCCTGCGCGACATCGAGCGGGCCCTCGGAAGCGAGTGCGACGACGCCCTGGAGCTGTGGGCCGCGCTGCAGATGCTCGAGCACCGAGGCCAGATCGTGTGGTGGAAGCGGTTCTTCCCGACCTGACCAGTCGGTCAGCTCAGCTCCTCGAGCAGCCTGCGCGCGACGACAACCCGCTGGATCTGGTTGGTCCCCTCGTAGATCTGCGTGATCTTCGCGTCGCGCATCATCCGCTCGACGGGGAAGTCGC
>CAZJSY010000350.1:0-3038 GCA_964548555.1 uncultured Burkholderiales bacterium | reverse complement strand
GGCGGGTTCTGCACCCCGACCGCGCAGCTCGCGGCGGCCGGCATCCTCGAGAACCTCACGTTCTACGACACGCTGATGGTGCCCGACCAGAACGGCAAGATGGTGCCGTACCTCGCCGAGTCGGTCACCAACAGTCCCGACTACCTGACGTGGACGATCAAGCTGCGTCCCGGCATCAAGTTCCACGACGGCGCCGACCTGAACAGTGACGCGCTGATGGCGAACTTCGAGGCATTCCGTCACGGTCTGCTGTTCAGCTTCGTGTTCACCAACATCAAGGACGAGCGTGTCATCGACCCGCTCACACTGGCGATCGACATGAAGGTGCCGTGGATCGCGTTCCCGTCGTACCTGTTCGCAACCGGACGGCTTGGGATCGTCTCGCCGAACTCCCTCAAGGACCAGACGACCTGCGCGAACCACCCCGTCGGCACCGGACCGTTCATGTTCAAGGAATGGGTCGTCAACGACCACCTGACGGTCGTGAAGAACCCGAACTACTGGCGGAAGGACTCGGCCGGGCGTCCGCTGCCGTACCTCGACCAGATCACCTTCCGGCCGATCATCGATCCCGAGGCCCGGCTGAACGCGCTCAACGCCGGTCAGCTCGACCTGATCATGACCGACAACGGCAACACGATCTTCCGGGCCCGTCAGGGAGTCAACGCGGGCCAGCTCTCATCGGTCGAGAACCAGAAGTCGGCCGAGGTCGGTTACACGATGCTCCGGGTCGACAAGGCGCCGTTCAACGACCCGATCGCGCGGCAGGCCGTCGCCTACGCCGCCGACCGCAACGAGCTCAACACGATTAGCAACCACGGTGTGAACACGTTGACCAACACGCCGTTCGCACCGGACGTGTTCGGCTACGTCAAGGAGCCGGTGCAGCCGCCGATCACGTTCGACCTCACCAAGGCCAAGCAGTTGGTCGACCAGTACAAGAGCGCCCACGGCGGGAAGTTCGAGTTCACGCTCAGCAGCACCAACGACCCCACGACGGTGCAGCTGGCGCAGCTGGTGCAGTCGCAGTGGTCGAAGGCCGGGATGACGGTGCACCTGCGCAACGCCGACCAGGCCACCTTGATCAACCAGGCGCTCGGCGGCGACTTCCAGGCCACGCTCTGGCGGAACCACCCGGGTGCCGACCCCGACACCCAGTACGTCTGGTGGCACAGCAACTCGCCGGTGAATTTCGGTGCCATCAAGGACGCGCAGATCGACCACGACCTCGACGAGGGTCGGTCGGCGACCGATCCCAACGTCCGCAAGGCCGACTACGAGGACCTGCAGAAGGTGTTCGGCCAGCAGCTGTACAACCTGTGGTCGTGGTACTCGTTGTGGGCATTCGTCGGGAAGCCCAACGTCCACGGCATCGACGGTCCGACGCTGCCCGACGGCAACGGCAAGCAAGGGTTGGTCGCGAGCGTCCACCCGATGGTCGGTCTGTTCCTGAGCAAGTAGGCACATGGAGCGCCGGGGAGTAGAAGCAGGAGAGAGAGCATGCGGGTACTCGGGACGAAGCTGATCCAGCTCGTCGTCGTACTCATCGTCGTCAGCTTCTTCTCGTTCCTGCTGATCCATCTGCTCCCCGGCGACCCGGCCGAGGTCATCATCCCGTTCGGCACCGCGCAGCAACGCGACCAGCTACGCAACGACCTCGGTATCAAGAAGCCGTTCTTCACGCAGTACAAGGACTGGGTCAACAAGGTCGTGCACGGTGACCTCGGCCAGGACTACCAGACCCACCAGAAGGCGACGTCCATCATCAGGCACGCGCTCCCGAAGTCGCTGCAGCTGATGCTCTACGCGGAGGTGCTGGCGCTCCTGATCGCGATACCGCTCGGCGTGTTCAGCGCCTACAAGGCGGGCACCGTGGCGGACAAGATCGCGAACCTCACCGTGTTCGGGCTGCTGTCGGTCCCCGACTTCATCCTCTTGTTCCTGCTGACGTACTACCTCGGCGTGAAGAACCACACCTTCCCGGTCATCTATCCGAACAACGCCACAGGACTGACGGGCTGGTTCAAGGCCTGGTTCCTCCCCGCGGCCAGCTTGGCGGCGGGTCAACTCGCAGTCTTCATGCGCCTCCTTCGCACCGACATGATCTCGACGCTGCAAGAGGACTACATCACGATGGCGAAATCGAAGGGGCTGACGAACCTGCGCATCCTCTTCCGCCACGCCCTTCGACCCTCGAGCTTCTCGCTGCTCACTGCGGCCGGCCTCAGCGTCGGTGCGCTCATCGGAGGAACCCTGATCATCGAGGTCATCTACGCGATTCCCGGAATGGGCCTCACGATCTTCAACGCGATCTCGCAACGCCAGTACGTCCTGCTCCAGGCGTGCGTGCTCGTCGTCGCAGTCGGCTACGTGTTGATCAACTTCGTCGTCGACCTCCTCTATACGTTGCTCGATCCCAGGATCCGCCATGCCCGAGCAGCCGCGTAGTCCCATCGCACCGCTCGACGAATCGGTCGAGACGGGTACCGCTCCCGTCGGGGCGCCGGGTCTCGAGCCGACGCCCGGCATCGGGCAAGTCGTCGCGGTCGAAGGCGAGGAGCCGAAGCGACGGAAGAAGAAGTTCGGCGTCGGCGCATGGATCGCCACCGCGTGGCTCGTCGCCATCATCGCTGCCGCGCTGCTCGCACCGATCCTGCCGATCAGTTCCGCGAATGAGCGTTTCCCCGACCTGGCACGGAAAGGCCTCGGCTTCAACGGGCATCTCCTGGGCGGCGACAGCATCGGGCACGACCTCTTCAGCAGGCTGATCTGGGGTGCCCGCAACTCACTGACTGTCGGCGTGGCCGCGGTCGGGATCGGGTTCCTGTTCGGCGGTCTGCTCGGGCTCGTCGCGGGCTACTACCGCGGCCGCATCGAGACGGTCATCGTCGCGATCCTCGACATCCTGCTGTCGTTCCCGGCGCTCGTCCTCGCGCTGTCGCTGTCGATCTTCCTCCGTGGCCGCGACATTCTCGGCGTCAGGATGACCGGGCTCGCCACCGTGATCATCGCTCTGGGCATCATCGCCATCCCCGCGC
>CAZJSY010000349.1:0-3039 GCA_964548555.1 uncultured Burkholderiales bacterium | reverse complement strand
CGCTGAAGGAGTACCTCGACGTCGTCGACTACGACGCCGCGTCGCAGTGGGCCCAGGAGCACGGCCTAGCCGACTACATGCACAGCAAGCAGGCGATCTGCGCTTACGTCGCTCGCGAAGCGATGTCGTTCCTCAAGCGGGGCATCCGAATCAACGCGATCTGCCCGGGCCCGACCGACACTCCTCTCGCACAGGCCAACAAGGACGTGTGGCTCGGGTTCGGATCCGACTACCGCCAGGAGACCGGCGTCGAAGCCGCGACCCCGCTCGAGCAGGCGTACCCGCTCGTGTTCCTGTGCAGCGACGCCGCGTCCGCGATCACCGGCCAGACCCTGATCAGTGACGCCGGCTACTTCAGCGCGGGCATGACCGAGTCCTTCCCCGCCGCGACGCCCGTCGTGAACTTCCTGCTCGGCCGTCTGGGGTAGGGGCGCGCGGCGGCCCGGCGCGTGCCGAGCCGGCCGCCTTGCTCCCTTGCTGCGTCAGCTCGTGTCTCGCTTCGGTCTGTTCTTGGGGTGGCGCGGGTCGCCGGGTGGAACCATCGGACGTTTGCCCGTCCCTTCGACGAGGGCCCAGCCGTCGTGGTGTTTTCGGCGGTGGTGATGGGTGCAGAGCGGGTCACATTCGTCGAGGCGGGTGTGGCGCGTCTGCGCGTACGGAATGCGGTGGTCGATCTCGACCCGGGTGCGCGCGCAGCCTTCGACACTGCAGCCATCTGACGACCACAACAACGCGATCCGCTGGGCCGCGTTGGGACCGCGGCCGAGGTGCGTCACGTTGAGCACGTCGACCCCCTTGGTGATGACCAGCTCGAGGATGCTCTCACCGAGGAGCTCGCGTGCAGTGGTGGCCGGAATGGGCCCGACGCCGGCGACCTCGCACACTTCACCGTGCTCGAGCCGGCCCCGGCGCAACGCTTCGAGATCGGCGCGCACGATCGTCATGTAGCGCGGACCCTGGTGCTCGGAGGCCTGTTGTTCGGCCAAAGCGACCAACGCATCGAATGCGTACGCTTCGCGGGCTTCCCGCCGTTCTTCCGCTCGAGCCTTGGCGAACTCCGCCTCGATCAGCGGCTTCAGCGCAGCTTCGATGCGCGCGCCGGCGGCGACGGTGCCACGTGCGGCGAGGTTCCAGCCGCCTTCGGAATCCCGCCAGGTACGTACCCTCCGGCTCGTGTGGATCCGCCGCTCAGTGGCATCAGGGCTTGGGTCGGCAGCGGCGCGAACGCGCAGCACCTCCTCGCGGAGTTCCTGCAAGGAGCCCCGCCGCGCCTGTTCCAGCAGGTGCTCCGCTGCATCGGGATTCGCGGCCGCGCCCTCGGCAACCAACGCCACCTTCGGGCCCGAAAGCACGCCCTCGCGTAGCGCGTCCGCGATCGTCCGCAGTTCCTCGACTCTCCGCGAGACGTCGAGCTCGCTCCGCGCTGCCGCGACCGATGTGCCGGCGCGGTCGGCCAGGAATTCGGCCGCGCTGCGATGCCCCGTGCGTTTCCAAGTGCGCGTCTCCTCGACACGTCGGGCGAGCAACGTCGCAACTGTTTGCATCTTGCGAGCTGCGGCGAGCGCCGCTTCCCACATCGGGATCACATCAGGAGCCGGAACGGCGTCAGGTTCGAAATCGGCCGCGGCGTGGGTCGCCGCCACCTCGAATTCCCGGATCTCCGCCAGCCCGATCATGACTTCACTATGAACGGGGGGTGTGACATTTATGGGTGGCGCCTCCGATCGGACCACGCATCGAGATCGCTCGCGCGAGAATGGCGTTCTGGTGTCGAAGAACGACGTACCGAGCCCCCAGAGCCAGAGCGCCCGCGCCCCGGACGACGTCGCCGCCCGCATCGCCGCGCAGACCATGGCGAAGCGCGAGGTCGACTACACGAACGAGGTCCGGCGCCTTCTCGATGCCGCGCTCGAGGTGATCGGCAAGCTCGGCTTCAGCTCGCGCGCTCGCGTGGCCGACATCGTCGCGGCGGCCGGTCTCTCCAACGATGCGTTCTACCGGCATTTCCCGTCGAAGGACGCCCTCGTAGCCGCGCTGCTCGAAGACGGCACCGCACGCCTTGCGAGCTACGTCAGTCATCAGATGAGCAAGGACCCCACACCGCGAGGCAAGATCCGTCGGTGGGTACGAGGGGTTCTCTCCCAGGCCAACGAGGACACCGCGGCCACCACGCTCGCGGTGCTCTGGAACGGCAGCGGTCTCGGCAGCGGCGTCAACGGCGGTCGTCACAACGCCAGCGCGCCGCTTGCCGACCTCCTGCACGAGCCGTTCCAGGCGCTCGGCAGCACCGATCCCGAGTTACGTGCGTCCCTCGTCGCCCACGCGATGCTCGGCACGATGTCGGACTACCTGTGGGCCGGCAAGCAACCGACACGCGGGGAGCTCGACCGCCTCACCGACTTCTGCATCAGCGCGGCGACGCCGCGGGGCAACGCGGCCAGATGAGCAAGCCTTCCGAACTGTATTCTTTGCTGCCAGAATGATATTCTGACCGGAACCGAAGGGGGCGCGCCATGGCGTGGGATTTCGAGACCGACCCCGAGTACCAGAAGAAGCTCGACTGGGCCGACGAGTTCGTGCGTGAGGAGGTCGAGCCGCTCGACTACGTGTTCCCGCACATGCAGTTCGTGCCGCTCGACGACACGGCGCGCAAGGTGATCGATCCGCTGAAGGACGAGGTGCGGCGTCAAGGGTTGTGGGCCACGCATCTCGGTCCCGAGCTCGGCGGTCAGGGCTTCGGTCAGTTGAAGCTCGCGTTGCTCAACGAGATCCTCGGACGGTCCCAGTGGGCGTCCAACGTCTTCGGCACCCAGGCGCCCGACACCGGCAACGCCGAGATCATCGCCCACTACGGCACACCCGAGCAGAAGGCGCGGTACCTCCAGCCGCTGCTCGACGGTGAGATGTTCTCGAGCTACTCGATGACCGAGCCCCACGCCGGCGCCGACCCGACGATGTTCAAGACGCGGGCGTTCAAGGACGGCGACGAGTGGGTCATCAACGGTTGGAAGTACTTCTCCTCCAACGCCAAGACCGCGT
>CAZJSY010000348.1:0-3052 GCA_964548555.1 uncultured Burkholderiales bacterium | reverse complement strand
CGATGGCGAGACGGGCCGCAGATGACGGGCGACATGGATTGCGAAGGCGCTATCCACCGGATCTACGAGTATCTCGACGGGGAGCTGACCGCGTGGAAGCGGGCTGCGATCGCCCGGCATCTCGACGACTGCCCGCCGTGTGCGAACGGCTTCGACTTCGAGATCGAGCTCCGACAGGTCATCGCCTTCAAGTGCCGTGACGACGTGCCGCCGGATCTTCGGCGGCGCATCGCGATGGCCATCGGGGTCGAGCTACCGCCCGACGAGCCGCCGGTGGTGTGAGGCACGGCTCCGAAGCGGTGCAGCACCCGTTCTACGATGGGCACCAGTCGAGCACGCTGACCGTCCGATTCGGGAGACCAGGGTTGAAGACCGTTCGTTCGCTGTTCGTGACCTTGTCGGTACTGGCCCTCCTGGGGGTCGGCGCGACACCGGCGTTCGCGGTCGGCACGGTCGGCGCCGGCACTCCGAAGCCGTGGCACTACTGGATCGCCCCGATCCTCGGCATCAGCTTCGTCGGGATCTTCATCGCCATCATGATCGGCTACTACGTGAAGGTGTTCCGGCCGAAGTACCGAGGCCGGTAGAGCAGGCGGCCGATGGACGTGAGCCAGCCCGGCGGAGTCGCGGTCGAGACGGCGCGGCCGGCTGAGACGCGGGATCTACCCGACCCGGTCGACTGGCGGCTCGCGCTCCAGGTCGCACGACGCTTCGCAGGCCGCGAGCCCATCGCGGCGTCGTACCTCGGCGCGTCGCTGCGGCGCGACTTCGAGGACGTCACGGTCCAGGCGGAGCGACTCGTCAGCGAGTTCACCCGCCTGCACAGCCCCGGTCCTGCCGTCGGACAGGTGCTCGACCGTCAAGGTTGGGTCGAGGCCAACGTCACGTCGATGCGCCGATTGCTGCGTCCGTTCACGGAGCGGGTCGCAGAACGCGTCGCGCGCAGTCCCGTCGCACCGCTCGGCCGCCGCGTCGCGGGTGCCGAGATGGGGGCGCTGCTCGGCTATCTCGCTCAACGCGTGCTCGGTCAGTACGACCTTCTCGTGCCCGACGAGCCGGATGCCACGGGTGGTCCCTTGCCCGACGCGGTGTACTACGTCGGGTCCAACGTGATCGGGCTCGAGAAGCGTTTCGCGTTCCGGCCCCGCGACTTCCGCCTGTGGATCGCACTCCACGAGGTCACGCACCGTGCGCAGTTCACCGGTGTGCCCTGGTTGCGTCCGTACTTCCTGTCGCTCGTCGATCGGTCGCTCGGGATGGTGGATCCCGATCCGAAGCGTCTCGTACAGGCGCTCGCACGCGCCGCCGACGAGATCCGGCGCGGACGCAATCCCCTCGACGAAGGCGGCCTGGTCGGTCTTCTCGCGACGCCCGAGCAGCGCGGGGTCATCGCTCGGGTGCAGGCGTTGATGTCGCTCCTCGAGGGCCACGGGAACGTCGTGATGAACCACCTCGGCCGGCGGCACGTCGTCGGACAGGAGCGGATGGCTCGGGTGCTCCAGGCCCGTCGTCAGGCGCGTGGGCTGACCGCGCAGATCCAGAAGCTGCTCGGGCTGGAGATGAAGATGCGCCAGTACGAGGTCGGTGAGGCGTTCGTCGAAGCGATCGAGCGTGAGGCCGGTCTCGAGGCGATCGACGCGGCCTGGCGGGGCCCCGAATGGCTGCCCACGCTCGACGAGCTCACGCGACCGGGCGATTGGCTGCTGCGCGTCGGCGCCTGACACGCGACGCGCTCGCACGCGCGGTCGCACCCTGGGTCGCTCGACTGCAGGGCCTTGACCACACGACCGCGCCGGTGGTCGTCGCGTGCTCCGGAGGCGCCGATTCCCTGGCGCTGCTCGCGTTCGCGGTCGCGTCGGGTCTCGAACCTGTCGCGGTCCACGTCGACCACGGGTTGCGTCCCGAGAGCGGCCGCGAGGCCGACGTCGTGCGCGAGCACGCGGCCCGTCTCGGCGTCCGCACGGTTGCCGAGCGGGTAACGGTCGACGCGGGGTCGAACCTGGAAGCGCGGGCGCGTCACGCGCGCTACGACGCGCTGCGCGATGTTGCGCGTGCCGTCGACGCGAACGCACTGCTCGTCGGGCACACGGCCGACGATCAGGCGGAGACGGTGCTGTTGAATCTCATGCGCGGCGCTGCGTCGTCGGGGCTCGCGGCGATGGCTGCCGTCCAGGGCGACGTGCACCGGCCGTTGCTCGGTGTGCGTCGCGCCGACACGACGGAGCTCTGCGCGCGTCTGGGGTTCGCGCCGGTGTTCGACCCGATGAACGACGACCGTTCGTTTCGTCGCGCGTGGATCCGCCATGAGCTCGTGCCGTTCCTCGAACGCGGCGCGCGCCGCGACGTCGTCGCTCTGCTCGCGCGTCAGGCCCGCCTGTTCCGTGACGAGTCGGAATTTCTCGACGACTTCGCGGTCGCGTCATGGCCCCCGCCTGGTGAGTCGGATCGTCCACCGGCTCGCGCACTGACCGAGCTTCCCGTCGCGCTCGCACGGCGCGCGGTGAGACGATGGATCGGCTCACCACCGCCCTCGTTCGACGAGGTCGAGCGGGTGCTCGCGGTGGCTCGCGGCGAACGGCTCGGCACCGAGCTCGCGGGTCGTCGCCGGGTGGTGCGCAGCGCCGGCCGTCTCGAGCTCGTCACGGGTTCGCCGACCGGCGATCGCCTCGGCGGTCCGCTCGTGTGCGAGCTGCCCGGTGTCACGGAAGGGTTCGGGGTGCGGCTCGAGTCGTGGGTGGCCCGCCGGCGTCCGACCCGCTGGCCCGACGGCCGCTGGACGTGCGTGCTCGACGCCGACGCGTTGGGCGACACCGCGCACGTGCGCCGGCAGGCCGACGGCCGTCTGGAGCTGTGCGACCGGGCGGGCGGCGTGGTCTGGACCCTCGGCTACGGTGTCGCCCGCAACGCGCGGGTCGGCGGTGGCACACGTCGATTTCTCTGGATCCAGGCCGCGCCGACGGCTGAGCACGCGGGCGGAGGTGAACGGTGAGCTGGTCCGATCCCGACATCGGCCGCATCGTCGTGGAGGCCGACGAGCTCCAGGAGCGGGTCA
>CAZJSY010000347.1:0-3053 GCA_964548555.1 uncultured Burkholderiales bacterium | reverse complement strand
ATCCCGACAAGATGTGCGACCAGATCAGCGACGCGGTCCTCGACGCGATCTTCGACGAGGACCCGACGAGTCGCGTCGCGTGCGAGTCGATGGCCACGACAGGCCTCGTCGTGGTGGCGGGCGAGATCAGCACGAGCGCCTACGTCGACATCCCTCGTGTTGTCCGCGACACCATCCGGGCCATCGGGTACGACCGGGAGTCTTACGGCTTCGACGGCAACACCTGCGGAGTCATCACCTCGATCGACGAGCAGTCACCCGACATCGCGATCGGTGTCGATAAGGCGATGGAGCAGCGCGCCGGCACGGGTGACCACTACGACGAGATCGGCGCCGGCGACCAGGGGATGATGTTCGGCTACGCCTGCGACGAGACCGAAGATCTCATGCCGATGCCGATCTGGCTCGCCCACCGTCTCGCACACCGGTTGTCGGAGGTTCGCAAGGCGGGAGTGCTCCCGTACCTGCGGCCCGACGGCAAGACGCAGGTCACGATCGCGTACGAGAACGGTGTGCCGAAGCGCCTGCAGACGGTGCTCATCTCGACGCAGCACCAGCCCGGCATCGACATCGACAGCCTGATGAAGCCCGACCTCGTCGAGCACGTCATCCGTCCGTTGCTGCCCGCGCAGTTCGCCGACGACGACTTCGAGGTCCTCTGCAACCCCACCGGGAACTTCGAGCTCGGCGGGCCGCACGCCGACTGTGGCCTCACCGGCCGCAAGATCATCGTCGACACCTACGGCGGGATGGCCCGTCACGGTGGTGGCGCGTTCTCCGGCAAGGACCCGACGAAGGTGGACCGTTCGGCCGCGTACGCGGTGCGTCACGCGGCGAAGAACATCGTCGCGGCGGGGATCGCGAAGCGTTGCGAGGTGCAGGTCGCGTACGCGATCGGTGTCGCGCGCCCGGTGTCGATCATGGTCGACACCTTCGGCACGTCCGAGATCGACGAGGCGAAGCTGCCCGACCTCGTGCAGGAACACTTCGACCTGCGTCCCGCCGCGATCATCGAGCGCCTCGACCTGCGCCGGCCGATCTTCAAGAAGACCGCCGCATACGGTCACTTCGGCCGTCCCGATCGTGACTTCACCTGGGAGCGCACGACGCAGGCGGAGCTCCTGCGGAAGGCTGCAGAGTCACTCGCCTGAGCACACTCCACGTCTGCCGGGTACGACCTGACGTCCCGGCGGTCGAGCGCGAGTTCGACTACGTCGTGCCTGACCACCTCGCGGCCGCGGTCGAGGTGGGAACCATCGTGCGGGTCCTGCTGCACGGAAGGCGCGTGCGGGGGTGGGTCGTGGCCGACCACGTCGAGCCCGCGGCCGGTCCCGACCAGCTGCGTCCCCTGCTCACGGTCGTCTCGGCGGGGCCGCCCGCCGAGCTCGTCGAACTGTGCCACTGGGCCGCGTGGCGATGGGCGGGCCCGCTCCCCACGATGCTGCGCGCCGCGTCACCTCCGAACGTCGTGCATGCCGGCCCGTTGCCCCGGGGCGGGACGGCGGTGTACCCGACGGGCGCGCTGCCCCCGTTGTCACGCGACGTGCTCGGGAGCGACGCCGGCCTCGTCGTGTGGCCGCCCGCCGCCGATCGACGTGAGCTCGTCAGCGCGCTGCTCGCTCCCGCAGGGTCCACGCTCGTCGTCGTGCCCGAGGGCGCGCGGCTCGGCTCCCTCGTCGCGCATCTCCGGCGGGAGGGTCGCGAGGTCGTCGTGATGCGCGGCGACCAACCGGACGCCGTGCGTACCGAAGCGTGGATCGCGGCGCGCGCTGGCGCCTGCACCGTGGTGGGCGGGCGTGTCGCCGTGCTCGCGCCGGTCCCCGATCTCGCGGCGATCGTCGTCGTCGACGAGACCGACGAGGCGCTGAAGGAGGAGCGGTCGCCCGCGTGGCACGCGCGTGAGCTCGCGCTCGAACGCGCCCGACGGGTCGGCGCGCGCGTCGCGTTGGTGAGCCCGGCGCCGAGCGTCGACGCACTCGCGGCTGCCGGCGAGGTGGTCGCGCGGCCCGATCGCGGCGTGGAACGCAGGGGTTGGCCGCCGCTCCAGATCGTCGACCGGCGCGACGAGCGTCCCGACCTCGGCCTACTCACGGATCCGCTCGCGCGGCGGATGCACGAAGTGCTCGGCCGAGGCGCACGTGTGGTCTGCATGGTGAACCGCAAGGGACGAGCGCGGTTGCTGGCCTGCGCGTCGTGCGGGGAGCTCGTGCGCTGCGAGGCGTGTGGCGCGGCAGTCGTCGAGCGCGACGACGGTCTCGGATGTCCGCGTTGCGAGCTCCTGAGAGCACACGTGTGCGCTCGTTGCGGAGGCTCGCGCCTGCGCGTCGTGCGCGCCGGTGTGACCCGACTGCGTGACGATCTCGCCGCACTGCTGCCGCGGGCCACGGTGGCCGAGGTCGACGCGTCCACGGGCGAACTGCCCGACGCCGACGTGCTCGTAGGAACCGAAGCCGTGTTGCACCGCGTCCGGCGATCGTCGGCACGCCCCGTCGGTCTCGTCGCATACCTCGAGTTCGACCAGGAGCTGCTCGCGTTGCGGTACCGGGCGACGGAGCAGGCATTGTGGCTCCTGGTTCGCGGGGCCCGTGCGGTCGGCACCGACGGCTGGCTCCTCGTGCAGACGCGGATGCCCGACCACGAGGTCCTGCGAGCCGTCGCGGCGCGCGATCCGCAGCTGGCCATGATCCCGGAGGTCGGACGTCGACGCGCCGCGGGCTTCCCGCCGTTCGGCGGTCTCGCCGAGCTCAGTGGCGTGACGGAGGCCGTCGAGGCCGCGGGTGTCGCGCTCGTGGAGCGCGGCGTGAGCGTGCTCGGACCGTCGCCGTGGCGCAGCGGCGCGCGGGCGCTCGTCGTTGCGAAGACGGCCGAGACGCTCGCCGACGCGCTCGCAGTGGCGGCGCCGCAGGGCCGCCGTCACGGCCGTCTCCGCGTGGAAGTGGACCCGCTCCGCGTGTGACCAAGAAGCAGTCTGGCGTCGAATTTGCCGCGCGCCGCGGGCAATTAGAAGCCCCCGGTGGGGGTGGGGGGGCGCGGGGTCCCGGGGGTCGGGCCCC
>CAZJSY010000346.1:0-3053 GCA_964548555.1 uncultured Burkholderiales bacterium | reverse complement strand
TTCGGTTACACCCCCGAGAACGTCGCGGCGCGGGCGCTCGCGCTGCTCGCAACCCGACAAGAAGGTGCGTGATGGCTTCGAATCGCGAACGCAGTCCGATTGCGCGGCTCATCGACTACGGGCAGAGCCCCTGGTACGACAACCTCACCCGCCAGCTCGTGCAGAGCGGCGGCCTGCGCCGCCTCGTGGACGACGACGGCATTCGAGGTGTCACGTCGAATCCGACCATCTTCGAGAAGGCGATGGCGAGCGGTGAGGGCTACGACGAGCAGCTCGAGGAGCTCGCCCGACAGGGCATGGCCACCGACGCCATCTATTGGGAGCTGGTGATCCACGACGTCGCCGCCGCGGCCGACACGCTGCGCGGCGTGTACGACGAGACGCACGGTGGCGACGGTTTCGTCTCGGTCGAGGTCGCACCGGACCGGGCGCACGAGGTGGAGCCCACCATCGAGCAGGCCCTGTGGCTGCACGGACGGCTCGAGCGGCCGAATGTGATGGTGAAGATCCCTGCAACGCCGGAGGGCATTCCCGCGGTCGAGGAGGTCATCGCCAAGGGTCACAACGTGAACATCACCCTCATCTTCTCGTTGCAGCGCTACGACGAGGTGATCGAGGCCTACTTCCGGGGCCTCGAGCGACTGGCCGAGACCGGAGGCGACCTGTCGAAGATCGGTTCCGTCGCATCGTTCTTCGTCAGCCGGGTCGATACCGAGGCCGACCGTCGCCTCCCGGAGGGTCATCCGCTGCGTGGCAAGGTGGCGGTCGCCAACGCGAAGCTCGCGTATCAGCAGTTTCGCCGTCGCTTCAGCGGACCGCGCTGGGACGCGCTCGCGTCGAAGGGCGCGCGGCTCCAGCGACCGCTGTGGGCATCGACATCGACGAAGAACCCCGCGTACTCCGACACGCTCTATGTCGACGAGCTCGTCGGCCGCGACACTGTGAACACGCTGGCGCAGGCCTCGATCGACGCGTTGCGCGACCACGGCAGCCCGCAGCCAGACACGATCGAGCGTGACGTGGAAGGCGCGCTGCAAGTGATTCGCGGCCTCGCGGATGCGGGCGTCGACTACGACGATCTCACCGCGACCCTCGAGCGCGAAGGCGTCGATTCGTTCGGCCGGTCGTACCTCGACGGCCTCTCGACGCTCGACAAGCGCCGCAACGAATTGCTGAACCCGTCGCGCTGACGGAAGCTTCGACCGGTAAGGAACGCGTCACGCGCATACCTGAGTCGGGGGATGCAATCCGCGGCACTCCGCGCGCAAATGGGGGACGACACCACGTCAGCCCGGTAGGCGCGCCCTCAGGCGGTGAGGAGCTCCACGATCCTGCCGCGAACCCGGCGGAGCCGCCCCATGTCAATACCCGGAGCTCGGAGCAACAGTTTTCTCGGAACCACACCACGCTCGGCAGGTCTCTCCAGCGAACCAGCGGTGCAGCTCCCCGGTAGCGGTGACGTTCCCTCTCTTGACGGTGCCGTCGGATGGCTGAATTCGGAACCGCTGACGCTGGCCGGTCTGCGGGGAAATGTCGTCCTGATCAACTTCTGGACGTATACCTGCATCAACTGGCTGCGCACACTGCCGTATGTCCGAGCCTGGGCGGAGCAGTACAAGGCTCAGGGCCTGGTCGTCATCGGGGTGCACACCCCCGAGTTCTCGTTCGAGCACGACCTCGAAAACGTTCGGCGCGCCGTCCACGACATGAACATCCACTATCCCGTCGCCGTCGACAACGAGTACGCGATCTGGCAGTCGTTCGACAACCATTACTGGCCGGCCTTGTACTTCCTCGACGCGCACGGCCACATCCGTCAGCAGCACTTCGGCGAGGGCGACGACGAACGGTCGGAGCAGACGCTGCGGCGGCTCCTGGACGAGGCCGGGCGCGCTCCTACCGGAACCGCGCCGGTCTCGGTCGAGCCCCACGGCGTCGAAGCCCCTGCCGACTGGTCCAACCTGCGTTCGCCGGAAACCTATGTGGGCTACGAACGCGGCGAACGCTTCGCCTCGCATGGCGGCGCGGTGTGGGACGAACGCCGCGTCTACGCGGCGCCCGACCGGTTGAAGCTCGATCACTGGTCACTCGCAGGTGATTGGACCGTCGAGCACGAGGCGGCCGTGTCACACGACGCCCTTGGTCGGATCGCGTATCGCTTCCATGCCCGCGATCTACATCTCGTCATGGGCCCGGCGAAGCGAGGCAGCTTCGTACGATTCCGGGTCACGATCGACGGTGAGCCGCCCGGCGACTCCCACGGACTCGACACCGACGAGCACGGGAACGGCACGGTGACCCGGCAGCGGCTGTATCAGCTGGTCCGCCAACCGACGTCCGTCACCGACCGGGAGTTCGCGATCGACTTCCTCGATTCGGGCGTGGAAGCGTACGCGTTCACCTTCGGTTGAGGTCCGCGGCGGTGCGCAGGTGCTGTGCGAGGTCGTCGACACGCGCGTGCGCGTTGAGGCCGCTCGGATTCGGCATGACGTACACGTTCGCGTCGGCGATGGTGGCGTCCTGCACGCCTGCCCGAGCCTTGGGGTCAACGGCCGCGCGCCAGCCGGTGAGTCCCACGAAGCACACCGTGGCGGGACGGTGCCGGGCGACGAGCCGGCGCACACGGGCGAGGCCCTGACGGAACTCGCCCGGTTCGAGATCCGCGACTCCGACCGTCGCCCGCTTGACGAGGTCTGTCATGCCGATGCCGTGGGCACGCAGCGCGTGCACCGGGTCGCGATCACGCGTTACGAGACCGGCGGCGAGCGCGGCGGGCCAGAACCGGTTCCCGGGACGCGCGAATCCGACACCCGCGTCGGCTGCGTAGATGCTCGGGTTCAGGCCGCACAGCAGCAGTCGCATTGCCGGGCCGACGGTGTCGGGCAACGTGCGCGCGCGTGTCGCCTTGACCACGATCCATTCGCCGTCGGCCTCGAGCTCGTCGACGGCGAAGCCCGCGCCCGTCAACACGTCGGCCAGCTCGGCCGGCTGCCAGCAGGCGAAGAACCGGCCGGGGAAGTCGTCGCCGGGAAGCTCCGACCCCTGGTAGTCGC
>CAZJSY010000345.1:0-3057 GCA_964548555.1 uncultured Burkholderiales bacterium | reverse complement strand
GGAGCAGCTCGTAGACGATGTTCGGCGTGGAGTTCGCGATGTTGTAGACGTCGGTGAGATGACCGAAGCCGATTGCGGCCATCGCGGAGACGCGCAGGAACCCCGTGATGCGCGAGAGCGCCGTGCCGAGGCCGACGACCGCGCTCGACCGCACCAGTTGACGCGTACCGGCGTCCGTGGCGTCGACCGCGATCGGGGCTGCGAGACCAGGGGTCGGCGCGCGAACGCCGGCCTCGTTACCTGACGGAGCCACTGGTGGGCGCGGCGGGCTGCAAGGCGTCGGGTGCGGGCGCGACGACCGGCACGCTGCCGGACGAGCGCGCGGCGCGCCGACCCCGCCGGCGACGGCGGTAGTGGTTGCCCCACCAGCCGGCGAGGAACACGCCCGCGCCGAGCATCAGGAACAGGCCCACACCGCTCACGACCGTCGAGCGAACCGTGAAACGTGTCTGCTGGAACATGATGCGACCGTCCGCGGACGAGACCGTGACGGTGAGCGGGAACGTGCCCGACGCGCGGGTCTCCACCGCGAAGCGAGTCGTCGTGTTGTGAGGCGCCAGGGTGAGCACGTGCTCCGCGCCCTGCGGAAAGAAGAGCTTCTCGCTCTGCAACTTGACACGAACCGTGATCGGCTGCGTACTGCCGTTCAAGAAGGAGATCGGGATCTCGGCGCGACGCGCGGTGATCGTGATCTTGGTCTGCTGCGGACCGCGGATCAGCCGAACGTACTGGGAGATCGACGCGTCGATGATGCCGAGTTCCTGCGCGGCGCGTTTGCGGCCCTGCGTGTTCGTCCACACGGAGCTCATGGCGACGAGGAGCGCGCGCTCGCCCCGCTTCACACGGGGATCGTCGGGTGCGACGAGCGATCGGAAGGCGTCGAGCCGTGTGCGAGCGTCCCTGAGATCGCGCGCCGAAACAGGGGGCGAAGCAGTTCGGACCGTGTCGTTCACCTGGCGCACGAGGGGCGTGCGTCGCGAGCCCGGCTTGGTGTCGACCGTGACGGTGTCGAACAAGCTTCCGGCGCCGACAACGGTGACGAGCGGATCGGCGGGCAAGGCCCTGGCCGCGATCGAGGCTGCTTCCAGCGCGGAGGGGTCGTCGCCCCACCGGTTCGGCATCGCCACCACGACCCCACGGGTGATTCCGGGCTGCTCGCTCTGCACGACGGCCAATGCGGCGAGGAATCGCTGCGCGCGCAGCGCAGGTGGCACGTCCGGTTCGAGGAGGAGGCCGGTGAGCGCGGGATCGACCACCACGGCCGTCACGTTGTGCGGGTCGGCCTGGAGCTCGAACGGCCGAGCCGGTGTGAGCCTGTTGACGACGGGTTGCAGCTGGGACGGGTCGACGACGAAGCGGTCGATGCCGAGTGCCGCGAGCTGGTTGAGGCCGGATCGGTCGAGCGGGCTCGTCATCACGGTGCGGTCGGGACGTAGACCGGCAGCGGTGAGCGCCCGCGTCCCGGCGTCGAACTGCGTCCCGATCTCGGTGTGGATCCCGCCGCTCACGAGCGACGGGACGTCGATCGGGACGTACGGTCCGGTGATGGCGGCTTTCGTGCCCTGGCGCAGCGCGTTCAGTGTCGTCGCCAGCTGCGGGTCGTCCTCGCCGAGTGACGCCAGTGAGTCGATCGTCTCGGGGTTCGGCGCGAGCGTGACCGGTACGCCGGTGCTTGCGAGCGACGACGCGATGCGCCCGAGCCGGCCGTCGGGCTTCAACTCCCGTACGACCGCGGGGTCGGGTGTTCCCTTCGCGAGGTACGCGGGACTCGCGGTGAAGGGCCAGATCCACGTGAGCCGGAGCTTGTCGCCCATGGATCCCGGGCCCGAGCCGGGGCCGGGGACCGAGACCACATACGTCGTGAACCCGTCGACACGCGCGCCGTTCGCGCCCCTGGTGGTGTCGTAGAGCGTCACGTCGAGCGGGTAGACGCCGGTGGAATTGGGCGCGCTCAGTCCCATGTCGTAGATGCCGCCCGCGCCGCTCATCGCGGACACCTTGGTGATCGGGAAGTATCTCGCTGTTTTGGTCGTGCGTCCCTGCAGGCTTTCCTCGAAGCCGCTGCGCGTGGCGAGCGGGGAGTGGAGCGCCGCCTGGACGCTGAGCCGGTTGGGGTCGCCGTCGATGCGCACCTTCATCGACAGGTCACCGCGCGCGATCGCGGTCGTGGGTTGCTCCATCAATGTGATGCGGCCCCCGGCCGAGCCGGCGGCCCGTTTCGTGGACGCATCCGCACCGGGCGCGTACGCGACGACGAGAGCGAGCGTCACCACCGCGGCGAGCACCGCGAGCGCGGCACGGACGCGCCTCACAGCGGCCGTCCCATCACCGCGAGCCCGAACGGCATCGGCGCGAAGCCGCACGTCCGGTAGAGGTCGAATGCGGCATGGTTGTCGGCCTGCGTGTTCACGAGGGTCCGATGGGCGCCGTGGCGGCCGAGCCAGTGCAGCGCGTCCGCTACGACACTACGCCCGAAGCCCAGCCGCCGGGCCTGTGGGTGGACCGCGATCCGCTGCAGGTAGCCCTGCGAGCCGGCGCGCCCGGCGATGCCGTAGGCGAGCACGCGTTCGCCGCGCATCGCGACGCGAAACCGCGCCGCCGGAGTCGCGCGGATCGCGTCGTCGAGGCCGGCCTCGTCGAGGTGCCAGAACGCGTCGAACGCCTCGCCGTCGACGGCGAGCACGGCAGACCGGTCGGACCGGTGGGCGCGGCGCGTCGAATGGATGACGTCGGGCAGGTCCGACATGGGATGCGAGAGAAGACGGAGACGCTGCTGCACGGTGAAGCCCGCGTCCACGAAGGGGAGTGCGTCGCCCGGGGCGAGGGCATTGGTGATCACCGAGGTGTACCCCTCGTTCACGAGCATCCGCAGGGCGCGTGCCATCACGTCCGGACCGGGCGGACACTGCGCGCCGACCGACATGAAGGCGGTCTGCGCGTCGCCGCGCCACGGCCCGAGACGCGCCCAACCACCCCGCCAGCGCAGCAGGTGATGTTGGTGCCGATCGCGGCTCTCGGCGCCGACCATCACCGGCGACAGTACCGGTCGGGACCTGC
>CAZJSY010000344.1:0-3069 GCA_964548555.1 uncultured Burkholderiales bacterium | reverse complement strand
TGCGTGCGCGACTGTTGTGAGCGTGCGCCTGAACCGACTCTGGTTGACCGACTTCCGCTGTTACCACGACGCTCAGCTCGTGCCGGCGGAGGGTTCCACGGTGGTCCTGGGCGCGAACGGCCAGGGCAAGACGACATTGCTCGAAGCGGTCGGGTGGGTCGCGACGACGCAGTCGTTTCGAGGTGTTCCCGACGCCGCTCTGGTCCGCAACGGGTGCGACGTCGCGATCGTGCGGGCCGAGTTCGAGCGTGACGGGCGCGAGCAGCGTCTCGAGGCGGAGATCCGTGTCACCGGACGCAATCGGATCCTCCTCAACCGACGACCGCTCGCCCGCCGTCGGGATCTGGCGGATTCGTTGCGCGTCACGGTGTTCTCACCCGACGACCTCGAGCTCGTCAAAGGTGGCCCGGCGGAACGTCGTCGGTATCTCGACGATCTCCTCGGCTCGAGCGCGCCCCGTTACGACGCGGCTCGGGCCGATTACGAACGGGTCTTACGGCAACGGAACGCGTTGTTGAAAGGCGGTCTACGCGGGCCCGACGACGAGTCGACGCTCGAGGTCTTCGACGAACAGATGGCCCGCGCGGGCGGTGAGTTGGTGAGGGGCCGGCTGCGGCTTGCGCACAAGCTCCGGGCGCCGCTCGTCGAGGCGTATCGGGATCTGGCGCGTTCCGACGTGGCGGTCGATGCACGCTACGAAGCGGAGTGGGCCGAGGCGGTGCTCGACGTCGAGCACGCGGAGCAGGTCGAGGACTGGCTTCGTGCCGCACTCGCGGCGCGCCGGCGCGAGGAGCTGACCCGGGCCACGACGCTCGTCGGACCGCACCGTGACGAATGGCGCCTTCGCGTGGCCGGACTGGACGCGCGAACTCATGCGTCGCAGGGGGAGCAACGCACGCTCGCGCTGGCACTGCGTCTTGCCGGACACCGTGTCATGGGCGCGGTGATCGGCGAGGACCCCGTGTTGTTGCTCGACGATGTGTTCAGCGAGCTCGATGCCAATCGGGCGGCGGCCCTCGTGGAGTGCCTCCCCCCGGGGCAGACGCTGCTGACGACCGCAGGTGTGGTGCCCGAAGGCGTGCATCCGCAGCGGCTGTTGCGTGTCGAAGACGGACGGTTGGTCGAGTGACGGCCGGTGCGGGAGAAGACCGGGGCTGGTATTCGGAAAGCCCGCCGCCGCGCGAACCGCGGGCCCTGGGCGAGGCGCTCGGCGAAGTTGCCCGCGGGCTGGGTCTTCCCGATCCGAAGGCGGTCGACGCCGTCGTGCGTGCGTGGCCCACGCTCGTCGGCGACCCGATCAGCGCGCACAGCCGCCCACGGTCACTTCGCGACGGCGTGTTGACCATCGTCGTCGACTCCGCGGCGTGGGCCACGCAACTCCGGTATCTCGAGGCCGAGGTGGTCCAGCGGGTGGGCCCGTACGCGGCCGTGAGCACGCTGCGCCTTGTGGTCGACCGACCCTCCTGAGGTCCCCTCTGCGCCCCTTCGAGCGCGCCCCAGGCGGGTCCCCCGACGAGGCCGGGAGAGCACGAGGATGCCACCCCTGTCTGGTACACTGACAGCACTGGTAATACGGGCTCTGATCAGGACTTTCACCGAGATTCGGAGCTGGTTCCGGGCCGGTTCGACGGCCTGGTCGACACCCCCGTTCGAGGGGTTCGAGCCCGCCCCCAAAACCGTCATCGAGGTGCGCGCGCGTGGCCTACGCGGCAAAGGACATCACAGTTCTCAAAGGGCTCGAGCCGGTCCGTGAGCGGCCCGGTATGTACATCGGGTCCACCGGCCCTTCGGGCCTCCACCACCTCGTCTACGAGGTGGTCGACAACGCCGTCGACGAGGCGATGGCCGGCGAGGCGACCCGTATCGACGTCACCCTGACCGCGGACGGCGGCTGCCGCGTCGCCGACAACGGCCGTGGCATCCCGGTCGACAACCACCCCGACTACAAGAACAAGTCCGCGGCCGAAGTGGTGATGACCGTTCTGCACGCCGGCGGGAAGTTCGGGGGCGAGGGTTACAAGATCTCGGGGGGCCTCCACGGGGTCGGCGTGTCGGTCGTCAACGCGCTCTCCACCCGGCTGGAGCTCGAGATCCACCGCGATGGCGGGAAGTGGGTGCAGTCGTACGCCAAGGGGGGCGTCCCTCAGGGTCCGATCAAGAAGGTGGCCCCCTCGAAGCGTCGGGGCACCATCGTCACCTTCTGGCCCGACCCGGGGATCTTCGAAGACGTGGAGTTCCGGGCCCAGACCCTGCTCGAGCGGCTCCGCGAGATGGCATTCCTCAACAAGGGACTCGAGATCCGCTTCACCGACGAGCGCGTCGATCCCAAGCTCGAGCAGACGTTCCGGTTCGCAGGCGGCATCGTCGATTTCGTGAAGCATCTCAACGCGTCGAAGGAGCCGTTGTTCAAGCGCGTCCTGTATTTCGAGGAGGCCTACGACAACGGGGAGATCGAGTGCTCGCTGCAGTGGAACACGGGATACCACGAGGGTCTGCACAGCTTCGCCAACAACATCGCGACGACTGAGGGCGGTATGCACGAAGAGGGCTTCAAGAAGGCCCTCACCAACGTGGTCAACCGTTACGCGCGCGGCAAGGGGCTGCTCAAGGAGAAAGACGACAACCTCACCGGCGAAGACATCCGTGAGGGTCTTACCGCGATCATCTCGGTGAAGCTGCGCAACCCGCAGTTCGAGGGGCAGACGAAGACCAAGCTGGGCAACACCGAGATGCGCTCGCTCACCGAGAAGGCAACCAACGAGAAGCTCAGCGATTGGCTCGAGGAGCATCCCGCTGAGGCCAAGCAGATGTTCTCGAAGGCGAGCCAGGCCGCGCGCGCACGCGTCGCGGCGCGCCAGGCGCGTGACCTCACGCGCCGCAAGTCGCTGCTCGAAGCCGCGGCGATGCCGGGCAAGCTGGCCGACTGCGCGTCGCGCAATCCTGACGAGGCCGAGCTGTTCATCGTCGAGGGCGACAGCGCCGGCGGAAGCGCGAAGAAAGCTCGTGACCCGAGCTTCCAGGCGATCCTGCCGATCCGGGGAAAGATCCTCAACGTCGAGCGCGCCCGCA
>CAZJSY010000343.1:0-3070 GCA_964548555.1 uncultured Burkholderiales bacterium | reverse complement strand
ATCATGACCATCCACGCCGCGAAGGGACTCGAGTTCCCGATCGCGATCATCTCGGGCATGTCCACGGCGCCGCAGGGACCCCGCACGGCCGTGCAGGTCGCGTTCCCACCCAATGGCGACGTCGCGTACCGATTCGGCAAGAACCTCACCACGACCGAGTTCGAAGCCTGGACCCCCATCGACGAGCAGATGGCCTTCGACGAGCGCGTACGCCTGCTCTACGTCGCCTGCACCCGCGCGCGAGATCATCTGGTGGTCTCGCTGCACCGCCGCGTCCGCCCCGCAATCAGCGCACCCGGCCGGCGCACCAACGCGGAGCTGCTCGTCGACGGGATGGGCGATCTGCTCGACGAGCTGCCCGACGTCGGCGACCCGGTCCACCGACCCGCACCGCGGCCCACGACGACGGTGCCGCAGCCGCCACCGCGCTTCGACACGTGGCGCGCAGAACGCGACCGCGCCATCGCGCGCGCCTCGCGTCCCACGACGGTCGCTGCGACCGCGCTCACCGAGGAGGGCACGCCCGATGCGGCCGCGGAACCCGACCCCGGCTTGAAGAAGCGGCCGCGCGACCTCGACCTGCCGCCGTGGCTCAAGGGGCGCTACGGCAGCGACGTCGGCCGCGCCGTGCACGGCGTGCTGCAGTCGATCGACCTGGCCACCGGAGAAGGCATCGACGCCGCCGTGGCCGCCCAGTGCGAGGCCGAGGCGGTCACCGATCGTGCCGCCGAGGTGCACGCACTCGTCGTCCGCGCGCTCGAGGCGCCGTCCGTTCGCGAGGCCGCGGCACGACCGCACTGGCGGGAGATCTACGCGTGCACACCGGTGGGCGACGACCGCCTCGTCGAGGGCTACGTCGATCTCCTCTACCGGGACGTCGACGGCCTCGTCGTCGTCGACTACAAGACGGCCAACACATCCGATCCCGACGAGCTCGCGCGTCGGGTCGAGGGCTACCGGCTCCAAGGGGCGTCGTATGCCTACACGGTCGCGGCCGCGACCGGCGAGCCCGTCACGCGAGTGACGTTCGTCTTCTTGACCCCCGACGGGGTCGTCGAACTGCATCTGCGCGACCTCGCAGATGCGGTCGAGGACGCTCGGTCGCTCGTCGCTGCCGGGGCCGAGATCGTCACCGAGTGACGCGATATCCACACCACGACCGGCCCCGACGCCTACCGTGAACGCCATGGTGAGGTCCAGAACGGGATGGTCGAACGCCGGGTACGCGCCGGACGCGCAGTACGGACAGTACGACGACGCGTCGAGCGTGTACGACCAGCCGCTCGAGGCCGAGGTCATCGACCTCGACGACGACGAGCCGAACGCGTCCGACGACGCGCGAGCGATCCGCTCGGGCTGTGAGGCGATCATCCGGTACATCGCGCCCTACATCGAGCACGTCCGTGGCGACGTGCCCGCTGGAGAAGCGGTACGTCTCGCGGAAGCCCGCGCGCTGGTCGAGGAGGCGCTCGGGCTCCTGGCGTGACTCACGCCGCCGGTCGTTCGCGTTTCGGTCGCGGCGTTCCGTTCTGACGCGCGCTGCGCAATGCTTCGAGGAAGCGCTCCCACTGAAGTTGCTGAGCCAACCAGCGACGTGCGTGGTCGGCGTCGTTGTCGGCCATCGTTTCTCCTCGCATCGGCTCGCGAACCAGTGTCGACCCGGCACGTGATGAACGAGTTTCGTGAGTGCGACACCCGTGTAGCGACGACATGACGGACGTCGGTCGTGACCGACGGCACAGTTCACCGAACGATCGGCGCGGGTACGAGACCGCACCCGATGGGCAGCCAGGTGGAGACGGGCGACAGACTGACGAGGTGACACCCTCACGCCCGCTTCCCGTTGCACCCTTCATCGACGCGGTGTGTCTCGCGGTGTTCGTCGCGCTCGGCCGGGAGAGCCACGGTATCGGACGGGGCATGGGCTGGTATTTCACGGTGCTCTGGCCGTTCGCGCTGGGCTGGTTCGCCGTTGCGGTCTCGGTCGGCCTCTACACCCGGGGCGATCGACCGTGGCTCCGGCTCGTGCTCACCTGGAGCGTGGGGATCGCGCTCGCACTGGTGCTGCGCGCCGTGTTCACGCATCGAGGGTCGTTCAGCACATTCGCGATCGTGGCCTACACCTTCATCGGGCTGGCGACGTTCGCCTGGCGCGGCTTCGCGCTCGCGCTGCGCCGGCTACGCCCGGTCACCCGTCCCTGAACCGGTCGCGCATCGTTCGCACACGAGGGCACCGAGCGGACCGGCGTACAACGTGCCGCAGGCCGGTGACGGCGTACCGCACCGGCTGCATGCCGCCGGTGTCAGTGGTGTGCCGGCGCGCGCGTTCAGGTTCCGCGCGATACGTGTCGTCACCGTCGCGACGCGCATGACGTTAGGTGGAACGAGCCGGCCTGCGCCCAGCGTCGATCCCATCCGGCCAGCGGCGCGCAGGAACTCTCGTGTCTCCGGCGTGAGCTGCAACGACCGTCCGGCCGAAGCCGCCGGCGTCGAACGGGGTTCGGGTCCCTCCGCGAGCGCCTCGAGGACGCGGGCCTGGCCGGTGTCCGCATCGACACCGAGCTCTTCGAGCAGGCGTGCCGCAGTCGAGTCGCGCACGGCGAACATCCCCAGCGCGATGTGTCCTGTACCGATGCGCGTGCTGGCACGGCGCAGCGCCTCACGGACGGAGAGCTCGAGCAGGCGCTTCGCCGAGTCACTGAACGTGACCGCCGGCATCACCGGCGCATCACGGGCCCCGGCGGCCTCGGCGGGCGCACGTGCGCCGAGCAGCACGATGCGCTCGCGCACTTCACGCCGGGTCACGCGCAACGACGCGAATGCACGCCCTGCCACTGAACTGTCGTCCGCCAGCAGACCGAGCAGGACGTGCTCCGTCCCGAGGATGCCTCCCCCGAGGGCGCGAGCTTCTTCGTGCGCCACGACGAAGGCCTGACGCGCCGGCTCGCTGAACCGCTCGAACACGCCGCCAGCGTAGGCGTCCGGCCGCCACGGACGCGCCGCCGGGCCGGACGCCGCGCGATCATTCCGCCGTGACGTCGCTCGAACGCCTCACGGCCGAGGACGAGCG
>CAZJSY010000342.1:0-3077 GCA_964548555.1 uncultured Burkholderiales bacterium | reverse complement strand
AAGAAGATCTGGATGGACGGCAAGCTCGTCGACTGGGACGACGCCAAGATCCACGTTCTCACGCACACGCTGCACTACGGATGTGGCGTCTTCGAAGGGATCCGCGCGTACGAGACGGCCGACGGACCGGCCGTCTTCCGCCTGACCGACCACATCATCCGGATGTTCAAGTCGGCGAAGATCTATTTGATCGACATCCCGTTCAGCGTGGAGCAAATCGTCGACGCGACGAAGGAGACCGTGCGTGTCAACGACCTCCCGTCGTGCTACATCCGTCCGATCGTCTACTACGGCTACGGCGAGATGGGCCTCAACACGCTCCCATGCGCCGTCAACGTCTCGATCGCGACGTGGCCGTGGGGTGCGTACCTCGGCGAAGAGGGTCTCAAGAACGGCGTCACCATGAAGATCAGCTCGTGGCGCCGGCACGACCCGAACGCGATGCCGCCCGCAGCGAAGGCCACGGGCATGTACGTCAACTCGTCGATGGCCAAGGTCGAAGCGCTGAAGGCCGGCTACGACGAAGCGATCCTGCTGTCACCGCAGGGCTACGTCAGCGAATGCACCGGCGAGAACCTGTTCCTCGTCCGCGACGGTGCGCTCATCACGCCTCCCGTCGCGGCCGGTGCACTCGAAGGGATCACGCAGGACTCCGTGATGACGATCGCCCGCGATCTCGGTATCGATGTGCGCGTCGAGCACATCTTGCGCAGCGACGTGTACACGGCCGACGAGGCGTTCCTCACGGGAACTGCGGCTGAGGTGGTGCCCATCCGGTCAGTGGACGACCGCGAGCTCGGTGAGCCCGGAGCGGTCACCCGTCGGATCCAGGAGATCTACAAGGCGACCGTGCGCGGCGAGGAAGACCGCTACAAGGACTGGCTGGAGTACGTCAATGGCTAGCAGCGGTTCGCCATCGCGCGTGCAGATCTACGACACGACGCTGCGCGACGGCAGCCAGCTCGAGGGCATCTCGCTCACGGTCGACGACAAGCTGCGTATCGCAGAACAGCTCGACTGGCTCGGCGTCCACTACATCGAGGCGGGCTGGCCCGGAGCGAACCCCAAGGACGACGAGCTCTTCCGGCGCGCGCCGGCGGACCTCCGGCTGACCACGAGCGCGCTGGTGGCGTTCGGGTCCACCCGTCGACCTCGCGGGAAGGTCGATTCCGACGAGACGCTGCGGCACCTCCTCGACGCAGGTGCGCCGACCGTGTGCATCGTCGGGAAGTGCTGGGACTATCACGTCACCGAGGCGCTCCAGACGACCCTGGACGAAGGCGTCGCCATGGTCGCCGACTCGATCGCGTTCCTGAAGGGTCAGGGCCTCGAGGTGCTCTTCGACGCCGAGCACTTCTTCGACGGCTACAAGCGGAATCCGGAGTACAGCCTCCAAGTCCTCGAAGCCGCGGCCGAATCCGGCGCCGACTGGCTCGTGCTCTGCGACACCAACGGTGGTTCGCTGCCCTTCGAGGTGGAAACCGCGGTCAGCGCGGTCGTCGGTTATCTGGACACACCGGTCGGCGTACATCTCCACGACGACGCGGGATGCGGCGTCGCCAACGCGCTCGCAGGCGTACGCGGCGGCGCCACGCAGGTGCAGGGCACGATCAACGGCTACGGCGAGCGCACCGGCAACTGCAACCTCACGTCGATCATCCCGAACCTCACCGTGAAGATGGGGATCGAGACCATCCCCGCCGACCGGCTCGAACGTCTCACGCCGGTCGCGCACCACGTCGCCGAGCTGGTCAACATGCCGCTCAACCCTCAGGCGCCGTACGTCGGGGAGTCGGCGTTCGCGCACAAGGCCGGCTTGCACACGAGCGCGATCGCGCGGCGTCGCGACGCCTACGAGCACGTGCCGCCCGAGTCCGTCGGCAACGGCACCCGCTTCGTGGTGTCCGAGCTCGCGGGGCGATCGACCCTGCACCTGAAGGCTCAGGAGCTCGGAATCGAGCTCGACGGTCCCACGCTGGGCGCGGTCGTCGACAAGCTCAAGGAGCTCGAGCACGCCGGCTACCACTTCGAGGTCGCGGACGCATCGCTCGAGCTGCTCATGCGGCGAGCCGCCGGATGGGAGCAGCACTGGTTCGAGGTCGAGTCGTTCCGCGTCATCACCGACGACCTCGCGGCCGTCGACACTCCCGGCGGTGTCACCACCGAAGCGACGATCAAGGTGCACCTCGGCGGCGAACGCGTCATCGCGGCGGCCGAGGGCAATGGTCCGGTCAACGCGCTCGACACCGCATTGCGCAAGGCGATCGGGTCGCGCTATCCGGCGCTCGGCAACCTGCATCTCACCGACTACAAGGTGCGCGTCCTCGACACGGCGAAGGGGACCGGCGCGGTCACCCGGGTGCTCGTCGACACGACCGACGGCGACCGCACATGGACCACGATCGGCGTCAGCGAGAACATCATCGAAGCGTCTTGGCAGGCGCTGTTCGACTCGCTCGTCTACGGATTGCTTCGCGCCGAGCAGCGCACGGCAGAATCGGGCCATGCCGACTGACCCGTTCGTACCAGAGCGTCTCGAAGACGAGCCCCGGCAGCTGCCGAACCTCGCGCCGGGCGTCGTCATCCCGCCGGCGGGACGTTGGATGGCGAATCGTCCCGGCGATCTGGTGGCCGGCCAGCCCACCGGGACCCTGCTCGGGCGCCCGGGTCCGAACATCGGGTACGCGCTCACGCTCGTCAACCGCTGGCGGGACAAATTCCGGCTCGGGCCGAGCGAGCACTACGAGGACGCGGCCTCCGTCGTGGCGGAGATCGCGATGAAGCGAGCCGCGCTGTTCGGACGGGCGCCCGTCGCGACCGACGTCGAGGTCGCGATGGACCTCCTCGGTTACGCCGACGACCTTGCTGCCGACGTCGCCGAGCGGCGGATGCGACTCGTGCACGGCGCCGGGCACAACTACTTCCGGCGCCGCGCGGTCGTCGACCGCATTCCGGACGACGTGTTGCGCCTCGCTCCGACGCAGCTCGCGGCGCGGGTCGGCGAGGTCCGCGACGCGCTCCTGCGCGACGAGTAGCAGTTCGGCGTCGAATTTGCCGCCTGCGGCGGCAAATTCGAC
>CAZJSY010000341.1:0-3109 GCA_964548555.1 uncultured Burkholderiales bacterium | reverse complement strand
CTCCTCGTCGACGCAGGAGCAACGATCGAGTTCAAGGACGTGGAGATGGCCACATTGCCCCTTTCCGAGTGGCTCGCGAACACCCTGAATGCTCAGCAGGGAAACGTCTAGCTAACCGCTGCAGCGCCGTCCTGCACTCATGCACGGTCGCACCCCGGTCGCACGACCGCGCAAGACCTGGAGACTCACGGTGGCCAGCGAAGCTCGAGCCGCCTCGCAGTGCGCAAACCCGCATGTGTCGGCCCCTCCTCACATTCATGGCAAGGAGGCTCTAAAGACCTGCAAATGCCGTCTTCTTGTTGTCTGTGTTCAAACGGACCCGGACGACGCGGTCCAGCGTCCCGATCTCGGCCGACTTTCCCTCCTGAACCGCGGCTTGCGCGAGATGCCTGAATCGCAGCTAGCTCCAAAGCCCCGAAGGCGAGTCGGGCGGCACGAGGACAAAGCGGCCATTGGCGTCCTCGCGTTCTGGTGGTTCGGTGCCGGTGACGAGGAATCGGCGGCCCGCAATCACGACCTCATGGCCGACGCGGTAGCCGTTGCGGTCGGCGAGTCGAATCTCGTCGCGGTCGGGAAAGCGAAGCACGATTTCGTAGAGCGGCATGGTCGGCTCACATTCAAGGCGTCACTTGAGCCACGGGGCCAGCGTCGTGGTTAGTTCGGCGCAACCGCGCGGTTGCTCGAGCCGGGCGCGTATCCGCCTGGCCTCGACGACCACGATTGCGGGCGGCGACGCGACGCCCAAGCGAGCGGCCAGGTCTGCGTGTTCTTCGTAGTTGACGCGTTTGAGCGTGAAGGTGTCGTGATTGCGGCGGCGCTGGAGCACCTGGGCGAGGAAGCCTTCCGTTCGGCGGGAGGCGCCCGAGGTCGGCGAGTAGAAGAAAATCAGTGTTGGCTTGACGGTGCCGTCCGCGGTCCCATTCCGGATCAGCCGCGGGGCGGCTTCGTTGATTGCCTGCTGCGCTCGGGTGGCTGACGGGCGCGCGCTCACGTCGAGGTCTCCCGTGCTAGCGGCTGGTCGAGGTCTGCGAGCCACCTGCTGCGAGCTTGCGGCGGCTCGTTTTGCCAGCGGTTGCCGCCGCACATCGGGCAGCGCTCCGGCGCGCTTCGGCAGCACGCGCCGTAGCCACAGCCGACACACCGGAGCTGCCGCAACGGCTCATCGGCCATCGTCGTGTCCGCAGCGGTCGCGGCGGGGCCAGCGGGTGCAGGCTGTGCGGCGCTAGCCATCGACCCGGCCCACGGTGGGTTGCTCCTGGTTCGCGGTCAGCGCCCGGTTCTCCACGACGACGAAACGACCGTTACGGTTCACCACTCGCTCGAACTCCGGTTGCTCGTGGCCGGGAAGGACGACAAAGCGCGAGTTGTCGGCGCGGATCTGTTCGTACTCGGCCGCGCTGATCTCGAGCGGCTCCGCGCATCCCGGGTCGCTGCATTCGCAGACGAACAAGCTGAATCCGGTCTCGTTCCACCCGGACAGCTCGGCGATCCGGTCGTTCACTTCACGCAGGACGAGCTGCTGGTGGGTCCGCGCCCCGACCCCAGTTGCGGAAGCATCGCCGAGGGTGACTTCGTGCTCTGTGGCTTGCTGGGGCTGCCGGGCGTGCACGAATCCTCCGTCGTCGGAACCAACCCGAAAACGGGATTCGAAGCCGGCCACCAAGCGGACCGGCATCGCACACCGCTGCCAATCTCAGCTCCTGCCCCGGAACGGAAAGCCGCCCCAGCGCCGGAGGAAAAGATTCTACCGCCGTTTCGCCGGGTCGCAAACCGGCTACTCTCGAGAGGCACTCATTACGACGCCCGCCGGTCGCTTCTTAGCTTCGCTCCTCCCTTCCTTCCGGGCGCTCACCTCTCGAGGAGCGGAGAAAGCGAGTCGGCATGGCGACCGGTATCGGCCAAGACAGGCAAAGCGCGCAGGCGATCTCGAACGCGATCACCAAGCTCCAGCACGACCACTTCGGCCGGGGCCCCGACAGCGTCCGCACCGTCGTCGGCTACGACCACATCATCACGATTCTCGAGGACACGTTCATGCCGCTCGAACGGACACTGATCGACGCCGGCGAAACCGACGCAGTCCGCGAGTCACGGCTCGCCTTTCAGCGCGCGATGGAAGCCCGCTTCGTCGGCGTGGTCGAGGAGGTCACCGGCCGCAAGGTGCGCGCCTTTCTCTCCCAGGTCAGCCTCAGCCCCGACATCTCCGTCGAGGTGTTCATCCTCGACGGCACCGCGGAAACCGCCCCCGACGGTCTCGGCTAGCGCCACGAACGGCGGGCAGCGAAGCCCGCACCGACAGCCTTCTGAGGCAAAAGCGGTACAGTGACTCCCGCTCGGGCACTGGGGCGGATCCGCGTTCCGGGGCAAGGGCCGGCAGCTTCAAAAGCGGTGGGTGCGATGCCAGTCAACCTCAAGGCTGGCCACGAGTCCTCCGTCTTCGGACCTCGTGCAAAGCGAGGCGCCGAGCACGGTCACACCACCCGCGGTCGCTCTTCTTCGCTCCTCACCGCCTGCCGGGTGCCTGCTGCGAGGAGCGGAGGAAACGGAGCACCGAGTGCCTAGCAATGCCGGCTGGGATGACAGGCGCACCGCCCAAGCGATCTCAAACGCGATCAGCAGACTCCAGCGCGACCACTTCGGTCGCGGACCCGACAGCGTCCGCACCGTCATCGGGTACGACCACATCATCTGCTTCCTCGAAAACAGCTTCATACCGCTCGAACGAACACTGATCGATGCCGGAGAAACCGAACCGGTCCGCGAAACGCGACTTGCCTTCCAACGCGCAATGGAATCGGTCTTCGTCGCCGCCGTCGAAGAGATCAGCGGCCGCAAAGTCAGAGCCTTCCTCTCACAAGTCAGCCTCAACCCCGACATAGCCGTCGAAGTCTTCGTCCTCGAGCCCGGGGATGCCGAAAAGGCACCAGACGGCGTTGCGTAAAAGTCGATGTCACGTCGATCGGAAAGGTCCGAAATCGTCGCCTGCTTCACAGCTGAGGCCCGTTTAGCTGCACCCTCGCGAGCACACACGCACCTATGGGGTCACTGGGAGATCGCACGAGCTACGACCTGATTCTCGCTGCAATCGAACGCGCGAGCCGCCTGCTGG
>CAZJSY010000340.1:0-3138 GCA_964548555.1 uncultured Burkholderiales bacterium | reverse complement strand
ATGTGTTGCGGATTCAGCGCGGTGGCCCGCACGACGGGCGCATAGACGTCGTTGTCGTTCGATGCGAAGTCGAACGACCACAGGTTCCGGTCGGTGAGCACGACGTACATCTCCTTGCCCTCGGGTGAGCTGTCGTGCAGGTACGCACACGCGAGGGCTTGTTCGTCGGCCCCGAGGTACCTTGCGGCGCGGAGGTCGATCAGCAGGCCTGACGGCGCGACCTCGGTGGGCACGTTCCGGCGGCGACGGCTCGTCGCGAGCAGGACCGGTGTGATCAGCAGCCCACCACCGATCCCGGCGACGCAGAGCAGCCAGTACATCGACCAGCCGGCGCCACGGCGCGTGCCGGACAGACCGAGCCCGGGACGGATGGCTTGCCTGCCGAGACATGCCGCGTTCGCCGACCGACCCGGCGCGCACAGAGAGGCCTGCGTCGTCGGCGGAGTGCTCTTCGGCGACGGTGTTGTCGCCTGGTCGGCCGACACGCCCGCGGGGGCGCCGTTGCCGGGGTCCGCGGTCGCGGGACTCGAATCGGGCGTCGCGGCACCGGCCGCCGGGACGACCGGCGCGTTGTCACCGCTGGAGACGTCCGCCGCGAGCACCGAAGGCGCAGCGCCCTGTGCCGGTGCCGGCCCGCTCACGGATTGCGTCGGTGGCGGAGGAGGCGACACGACGGGAGGCGCGGTCGTCGGTGGTGTCGTGGTGGGCGGTGTCGTGGTGGGCGGCGTTGTCGTGGGCGGGGTCACCGCGGGCGTGGTGACGGTTGCCGCCGTGCTGCGCGCGGAGATGTTGCCGGCGCGGTCGCGCGCGTCGACCGTGTATTGATACGTCGTCGACGGAGCCGCGGTCGCGTCCGTCAACGTCGTCGTCGTGCCGGCCGTGTAGTTCAGGGGCACGTTGTCACGGAAGATGACGTAGGCGTAGACGCCGTTGTCGTCTTGCGACGGGTTCCATGCGAGCGTGACCCGCCCGTCCGAGCCCGCCACGGCCGTGAGGCCACTGGGCGCGGTCGGTGGACTGGTATCGATCGTCCAGGCCGCCGACACGGACGGCGGGCTCGGCGGCGTCGCGGCGGTGGTCGTCACGGTGAACGTGTGTGATCCCGCGGGAATGGCCGTGTAGGTGATCGGGCTGGTGCACGCGGACGCGGCGTTCGCGTCGAGCGCGCAGCGGAAGGTGGCTCCCGGCGCGGTGGTGTGGAACGTGAACGTCGCCGCGGTGTTGTTGGTGACGGATGCCGGTCCGTTGTCGATCGTCGTCACGCCGGGCACCGCCGTGCTCGTGTAGGTCTGCACGTCGAACGTGTGGCCGGTGGAGTCGGTCGGCGTCACCGTGACCGTGTTGCCGTTGACCGTGACGAGCAGGAAGTGGAACGCCTGCGCGCTGGAGGTGGGCGTCGGCGCATTGCAGGACCGGCCGCTGCCGATCGCATACGCGTCGAACGCGCTGCAACCGATTGCGCCGAGCGTGTCACCACCACCGCCCGTCACATAGCTCACCATCGGCGAGCCGGGGATCTGCGGACGGTTGCGTTCGTAGATGTGCGCGTGCCCGTTGAAGACGACGTTCACGTGATTCTTGGCCAGCAGGCCTTCGAGACCGTTGGTGCCCTGCAGCGCGGTGTCGGACGGATGGCTCGGATTGTCGCTGTACAGCGGGTAGTGGAAGAACGCGAACTTCCACGGCGTGCCCGTATGCGTTGCAAGGTCCTGCTGGAGCCATTGTCGCTCCGCGCCACACGCGGGACATCCCGGCACCGAGCCGTTCCAATGGGCTGCGAAGTCGCCTGCGTACCCGCCGTTGTTGTCGGCCCATGCCGCGTCCAGGACGTAGAAGCGCGCCTGGCCCCAGTCGAACGCGTACCACGCGCTCGTGGAGTTCGCGTTCCCTGCGATCGGAGCGGTGCAGCAGAACGTGTCGGCTTGGTAGCGCCCGTTCGACGCCGCGACGACGCCGGGCTGCGGGAAGTTCGTGGCGTACGCGGCCGTCTGACTCACGCCATGATTGCCCTGCGCCGCAAAGACAGGTCGTGTTGCGCCGACGCCCTTCCAATACTGCGGGGCGAACACGTTGCCACCGAGCAGATCGCCGTATTCCGTTTGCGTTCCGGAGTTGTACGCGTTGTCGCCCACGGTCACGACGAACTGTGCCGGGCTCGCCGCGATCTGGCTCAGCACGCTGCTCTCCGCGGGTGTGCCCGCACCCCAGTCCCCGACGACCGCGAACGAGTACGCGCCCGACGCGCCGGCCGCCCGCGCGGTCGTGAACGTCGGTGACGGGTCCGGGCCCAACAGATCGACGCCGGTCTGGAACACCCGATAGCAATACGAAGTGTTCGGGCTGAGACCCGTCAGGCTCGCGGCGAACTGTGTCTCGGCTCTTCCGTTCACCACGATCGGTGTTCCGGCGACGGCGACCGTCGTCGACGCGCACGAACTACCGGCGGGACCGAATGTCACCACCGGAGTGGGCGACGCGGTGTCGGTCGCGAAGTTCACCAAGGCCGAACCCGTGCCGACATCGGTGAGGTACGGGTACCGCAGCAGCAACGCGGTCGTGCCCGCGCCGGCGGCCGTCGGGGCCATGAACCCGCCCGCCAGCCAGGCCACCATGGACATGACGGCCCACGACGCCGCTACGACGCGCAAACGCCTGCCGAACATCCGCCACCCCGCCTCGATCTGCCCGGTTCGGGCGCAATGAGTATTAACCGGACATTTACGAGAATGTCGACCTGGATGGGTGGTGCGCAATGGGCATGCGCGCAAAGGCAAAAAAATGGGGAGCGAATGAGTCCGAGATGCCCGCCGCAGGAGGAGACGCCACGATGTCGATCCACCATCCGGACGCAGACGACGAGGCGGTGGTCGCACTGCTGGAGGAGGCGGCCGAGACCCACCACCGCGTGTTCCGCATCACCGACGGCGCCGACGACGACTGGGCGTCGTGGTACGCCGACTGGCTCCTGAACCTCTCCGAGCTTCCCGATCTGCTGGGCGCGCGACCGGTGCGAAGCCACCTCGTGCACGCCCTCGTGCAACTGGACCGTGACCACGGCCAGATCGGGAGCGACGTGCCGTGGCCCAGGTATTACGCCGAGGGTCTGCGGCTCCGTTTCGCGGGGCCGCGTCACTGACG
>CAZJSY010000339.1:0-3141 GCA_964548555.1 uncultured Burkholderiales bacterium | reverse complement strand
CCCTGGTTGCGCGCGACCGTGCCCGCGCCGTTGCACACGGGACACGTCTCGGGCATCGTGCCCGGCTTCGCACCCGAACCCCCACACGTGTGGCACACCGCGTCGGCGGTGAAGCTCACTGTCGTCGTGATGCCGTGGACGGCCTCGAGGAAGTCGAGGTGCAGCTCCGCCTCGAGATCGACGCCACGCCGCGGACCGGTCGCCCCGCCGCGACCACCTCGGCGACCGGCCCCGCGACCGAAGAGGTTGCCGAGCAGGTCGCCGAACCCGCCGATGTCCTCGAAGTTGACCGACTCGAAGCCGCCCTGGCCGAAGCCACCGGCGCCGAAGCCGCCGGGGCCACCGAAGCCGGGTCCTCCGACGCCCGAGGCCACCATCTGGCGAACCTCGTCGTACTCCTTGCGCTTCTCGGCGTCGCCGAGCACGTCGTACGCGCCCGAGACCTCCTTGAAGCGTTCCTCCGCGGCCGGGTTTCCCTGGTTCGCGTCGGGGTGGTACTGCTTCGCGAGCTTGCGGTAGGCGCGCGTGATGTCCTTCTCGGACGCGTCCTTCGACACGCCGAGCACCTCGTAGTAGTCCTTTTCGAACCACTCACGCTGCGGTGCCATGTTCTCTGGTCGCTCCCGCTCCCGCTTCCAGGGGGCTTCGCCCGGCGGAGCTTCGCTCCCGCTCCTGTCTTCCTCTGACTATCTCGCGACCTTGACCATCGCGGGACGCAGCACGCGTCCCTTGAGCCGGTAGCCGGTGCGCATGATGTCGGTGACGACGGGCGGTCCGTCGGGCACGTCGTCGGGACGCGCCTCCTCCATCACCGCCTCGTGCTCGTTGGGATCGAACGACGCACCTTTGGGATCGATGCGAGCGAGACCCGAACGCTCGAGGACGCCGAGCAACTCCGCGTACACGAGCTCGACACCCTTGCGGACACGATCGTCGGCGTCGAGGTTCAACAACGCGAGCTCGAACGAGTCGAGCACCGGTAGCAGCTCCTCGACCAGACGCTCGGTCGCGCGCTCCACGATCGCCGTCTGCTCACGCGTCATGCGCTTGCGGTAGTTCTCGAACTCCGCCTGCACGCGCCGCGCCAACTCCAGGTACTCGTCGCGTTCACGGCGCAGCACCGTGATCTCGTCGTCTTCCACGAGCTCCGGGTCGACCGGCGTGTCGGGAGGCGCGTCGACGGGCGTGGCGTCGTTCGCCACGCCCGTCGACTGGCGCGTTTCGTTTCCGTGTTCCATCAGGCGCTTCGCTCGTCGTCGACGATCTCGGCGTCCGCGACCTCGTCGTCGGACGGGTGGCTCGCGCCGCCTGCGGCACCGGTTCCGCCCGGCCCGCCGCCGGCTGCACCGGCCTGCGGGTTCTGCTGAGCCGACGCGTACAGCCGCTGCGCGAACTCCTGGCTCGCCGCGATCAGGCCCTCGTGCGCCCGACGGACCGCGTCGATCTCGGTACCGGCGAGCGCGTCCTTCAGCGCCTTGAGCGCGTCCTCGATCTTCGACCGCTCGTCGGCCGAGACCTTCTCACCCTGCTCCTTGAGCAGCTTCTCGGTCTGGAAGACGAGCGAGTCGGCCGCGTTGCGCGTCTCGGCCTCTTCGCGACGCCGTCGGTCCTCGTCGGCGTGGGCTTCCGCCTCACGCATCATCCGATCGATCTCGTCCTTGTTGAGCGCGGTGCCGCCGGTGATGGTCATCGCCTGCTCGCGACCCGTACCGAGATCCTTCGCCGACACGTTGACGATGCCGTTGGCGTCGATGTCGAACGCGACCTCGATCTGGGGCACACCACGCGGTGCCGGCGGGATGCCGACGAGCTGGAACGTACCGAGCAGCTTGTTGCGGTACGCCATGTCGCTCTCGCCCTGCAGCACCTTGATCTCGACGCTCGGCTGGTTGTCTTCCGCAGTCGTGAAGACCTCCGACCGCTTGGTCGGGATCGTGGTGTTGCGCTCGATGAGCTTCGTCATGATCTGCCCCTTGGTCTCGATACCGAGGGACAGCGGCGTGACGTCGAGGAGCAGGATGTCCTTCACGTCGCCCTTGAGGACACCGGCCTGGACCGCTGCGCCGATCGCGACGGCCTCGTCGGGGTTGACACCCTTCTCGGGCTCGCCTCCTGCGAGCTCGCGCACCAGATCCTGCACGGCGGGCATGCGGGTCGAACCGCCGACCAGCACAACGTGGTTGATGTGACCCTTCGAGAGCCCCGCGTCGCGGATCGCCTGCTCGAACGGACCACGGCACGCCTGCAGCAGGTCGGCCGTGAGCTCCTGGAACTTCGCGCGCGACAACGTGAGCTCGAGGTGGAGCGGACCCTCGCTGGTCGCCGTGATGAAGGGCAGGTTGATCGTCGTCTCGGCGAGCGATGACAGCTCGATCTTCGCCTTCTCGGCCGCTTCCTTCAGCCGCTGCGTTGCCATGCGATCGGCCGACAGGTCCACGCCGTGCGCGTTCTTGAACTCGGTGACCATCCAGTCGATGACGCGCTGGTCCCAGTCGTCGCCACCGAGGTGGGTGTTGCCGGCGGTCGCCTTCACCTCGAAGACGCCCTCGCCGATCTCGAGCACCGACACGTCGAACGTGCCGCCGCCGAGGTCGAACACGAGGATCGTCTGGTCGTGCTCCTTGTCGAGCCCGTACGCGAGCGACGCCGCGGTGGGCTCGTTGATGATGCGCAGCACCTCGAGGCCCGCGATCTCCCCGGCCTCCTTCGTGGCCTGGCGCTGGGCGTCGTCGAAGTACGCGGGCACCGTGATGACGGCCTGGGTCACCGAGTCACCGAGGTAGGCCTCCGCATCCCTCTTGAGCTTCTGGAGGATGCGGGCCGAGATCTCCTGGGCCCGGTACGTCTTGCCGTCGACGTCGATCGTCCAGTTGGTGCCCATGTGGCGCTTCACGGAGCGGATCGTGCGATCGGGGTTGGTGATCGCCTGGCGCTTCGCGACCTCGCCGACGAGCACTTCGCCGGTCTTCGAGAACGCGACGACAGAGGGAGTAGTGCGGGATCCCTCGGCGTTGGGAATGACGACGGGCTCGCCCGCCTCGAGCACCGAGACGACCGAGTTCGTGGTGCCGAGGTCGATGCCGACGGCCTTGGGCATGGGGTTGGCCTCCGTAAGACGTGGGTCGTGGGCGCATTGCCTGC
>CAZJSY010000338.1:0-3151 GCA_964548555.1 uncultured Burkholderiales bacterium | reverse complement strand
TCGGCGGCGCTGCTGCCGCTCGACGCGGACCGCTCGGCCCGGCGCATCCGCGACGTGATCCGTGCCCGCACGGGCACCACGGTCGGCGTCGTCGTGTCCGACACGTTCGGCCGCGCGTGGCGGACCGGCCTGACCGACGTCGCGATCGGGGTCGCCGGCGTCGCCGCGGTCGTCGACCTGCGCGGCGAACCCGACGCCAACGGCCGCGTGCTCCATGTCACCGAAGTCGCCGTCGCCGACGAGATCGCGGGCGCGGCCGAATTGGTGATGGGCAAGGCGGGCGGCCTCGCCGCTGCGATCGTGCGCGGTCTCGACGCGGCGTGGTTCCGGGACGCGTCGGTGCGCGAGCTGATCAGACCACCGGCCGAAGACCTGTTCCGGTAGCGTCAGCGCGGGTTCTGGCGGAAGAACTCGATGGTTCGCTCGACGCCCTCGTCGAGCGAGGTCCACGGCTTCCAACCGAGATGGATGCCGGCGCGTGTGGGATCGAGCGCGGAACGCTGCAACTCGCCGGCTCGGGCCGGCGCGTAGTTGGGCGGCTGCTTGTACCCCGTGATGCGGGCCATCGTGTCGTAGAGCTGCTGCACGCTCGTCTCGACGCCCGTGCCGATGTTGAGGATGAGGCCGCCGCCCTTGTCGGCTGCGCGCACGAAGGAGTCGACGACGTCGTCGACGAACACGAAGTCGCGGGTCTGTTGACCGTCGCCGAAGATCGTCGGACGTTCCTTGTTGAGCAGCAGGCCTGTGAAGATCGACACGACGCCGGCCTCGCCGTGCGGGTCCTGCCGAGGTCCGTAGACGTTCGCGAGCGCGCACACCGTGTACTCGAGACCGTGGATTTCGCGGTAGTAGAAGAGATAGTCGCCCGCGGCCTTCTTCGAGACGCCGTAGGGCGACTCGGGTCGCTGCGGGTGGCCCTCCTTCACCGGGATCTCCTCGGGAGTCCCGTACAAGGTGCCACCCGACCCGGCGAACACCACCTTGCGGGTCTTGGCCGCGAGGGCGCCCTGGAACACGTTGAGCGATCCGATCACATTCACCTCGGCGTCGAGCCCGGGGTTCGCGACCGAGACCCTCACGTCGGCCTGCGCGGCGAGGTGGAACACGACCTCGGGCTTGCGCATCTCCATCAGTTCGACGATCGCCGGCGAGCGGATGTCGAGACGATGGAACGAGAAACGGCGGCTGCGGTCGCCCCGCGCGTCGGCGAGGTTGGCGAGGTTGCCCGTCGACAGGTCGTCGACCACATCGACCTCGTGACCTTCGGCGAGCAACCGGTCCACGAGGGTCGAACCGATGAACCCTGCGCCTCCCGTGACGAGCGTCCTCATCGTGTGGTCCTACCTCGGCGTGTGGGCAACGTGGATGTCAGACGGCGCACTCGAGACGCGCATCCGGAGCGACGACGACGTCGACGGCCTTGTCGTCGCCGGCGACGTGGGCCCCTTCGAGCACGACCGACCGCAGCACGCGTGCGCCGGGCTCGACCGTTGCGCCCGCGCCGATCACCGATTCCGCCACGTCGGCGCCCCCGCCCACAATTGCGCCTGCTCCGAGGAGAACCGGAGCCCGCAGCCGCGCGTCGGGATCCACGTCGACCTCGCCCTGAACCCAGATTCCGGGCTGGCGCTCCCGCGCGCCAGGGGCAGGTGGGAGTCCGAGCTTGCCCGCGAGCACGTCGGCCTGGGCCTCGGCGTACTTGCGCGGCGTTCCGATGTCGAGCCAGTAGGCATCGCTGTGTTGTGCGAACAAGCGCCGCGGCGTGTCGAGCATCCGCGGGAACGTCTCACGCTCGATGGAGACCGTGAGGCGGGGCGGGATGCGCCGCAGCACACTCGGCTCGAGCACGTACGTACCGGCATTGATCCAGTTGGTCGGCGCCCGACCGGGCGGCGGCTTCTCGACGAACGCAACCACTTCGCCGTCGGGGCGCGTCGGCACGACACCGAAGGCCGACGGGTCGTCGACACGGGTGAGCGCGATCGTCGCCTCGGCGCCGCGCTCGCCGTGGAACTGCACGAGCGCGCTGAGGTCGAGGTCGGTGAGGACGTCGCCGTTGCACACCACGACGCGCTCGTCGATCCCTTCCGCCGCGAACCGGATGCCGCCCGCCGTGCCGAGCGGCTCCTTCTCGATCACCCACCGGATCTTCAAGTCGCCGAACCGTCCGGTCGCGAAGTGCGACTCGAACGCCTCGGGCAGGTAGCCGAGCGACAGCACCGCTTCGTCGACGCCGTGCCGGCCGAGCCAGGTGAGCTGCCGCTCCAGAAACGGCACGTTGGCGATGGGCAGGAGAGGCTTGGGCGTCCTGTAGGTGAGCGGCCGCAACCGCGTCCCCTCCCCGCCGACCAGGACGATCGCTTTCATGGCTTCGTGGTGCCGGCCGTGGTGGAGGGTGGCGGCGCGGTCGTCGGTACGGAAGCCGACGGCGCGGTCGTCGGCATGGTCTGGCTCACACCCGAGTTCGGAGCCGACGTGTTGAGTGCCTGATTCAGTGCCGACGTCGAGGGCGGATCGCCGAGCGAGGCCGCGGCCTTCCCCGGCGGCTCGAATGCAAGAACGATGCGATCGCCGTTGTGCGGGGCGTAGTCGGCGAGGTTCCCGCTCTGCGCCTTGCCGTTGACGGCCCACGTGAGCGTGCCCTTCGCCTCGGGCTGCCCGTTGGCCGCCGGGCAGGTGTCGCCGTTCTTCTTCGTGACGCCCTGGTCGTAGGCGAAGCTCGTACCGGAGAGGCTCCACCCGTTGTACTTGAAGTAGCGGCCGACCGTTGCGTGGGACCCGGTGTCGTCGGACGCCTCGGGCTCGAAGTGGATCAGTCCGTCGGCGTGGGTGTGGATGCCTGCGTAGACGTCGGTTCCGTGGCGGACGATCGTGCCGTTGCTGTCGCGGGGCGTCTCGGGCGGGTTGGGCAGCCACGAACCGCACACGTTGACGCCGAGCGCCGCGTGCCAGTGGTCACCGATCTTGAGACCACTTGCGGTGTCGTTGGCGTTCTTGGCGAGCGCGATACCAACGACGCCGAGGATCACGATCGCCGCGATGCCGGCCGTCCAGACGCCGGTGCCGCTCCTGCGGGGGGCACGGCGGGCACGGGCGCGGGCCTTGCTGCGGTTGTACTTGCCCCGGGCGGACGTTTTGGACATGACTGCGT
>CAZJSY010000337.1:0-3155 GCA_964548555.1 uncultured Burkholderiales bacterium | reverse complement strand
AGGGGGGTCAGTTTTCGACCGTCGATAGGGGGTCAGTTTTCAACCGTCGCCGACACAGCGGGTGCAGCACTCCGTAGTCAGACACTCTTGGGCCTACATGCGCAGGCCGCGGCCAGGCCGCGGGAGGCCGCAAAACGGCGCACATCGACGGCAAACGTCGCGAAGTCTGAGACCGCGTATGCGCACCGTGTGACCAGCACGAACGAGCTCTGACCTGCGGAGCGGGTGACGGGAATCGAACCCGCATGACCAGCTTGAGGGGCCGGCGCGGGTATTGCGTCGTTCCGCCGTCGATCCACGTGAGCGGTGCGCGGTACCGGTGGGAGGGTGGGATCGTCTCGGACGTGGCCGCGCTCCCGCCGTTGCCCGCGTGGTTGCGGGAACTGATTCAGCCGCCGCGTCCGGGCGGCGCGATCACGCTCCCGCGGCGTGCGGGCCAGCGGTACGGGTTGGCTGCGTTGCGCTCCGAGTGCGAGACGGTCGCGGCAACCCAGCCGAGTCGCCGGAAACGATCAGCTCAACAGGTCGGCGTTCTCCATCGGGCAGCTCGTCGGCGCGGGCCTGCTCGATGCCGAAACGGTGCTCGACACGCTTATGGCGGCGGGCATCCGCGCCGGACTGACTGAGAGGGAATGCCGCAAGACCTCAGCCTCCGGGCTGCGAGCCGGGATGGCCGACCCCCGGAAGGTTGCATCGTGACGTCACAGTTCGACATCAACGAGCTCTTCCTAAACACCCCGCCCGTGACCACAGACGAACTCAGTTCGGCACCGAACGGCGCCGCGCCCACGCGACACGATTCGAGCGAGCACGATCAAGCACCCGCCGCAGACCGAACGCCCGCAGGGGCCGAAGGGATCGACGGCGCGGCATTGCTGGACCGCGTTCGGGACGCGCTGACCAAGTTTGTAGTGCTGCCATCGGACGACGTGGTCGTCACGGTCGTTCTGTGGATCGCGGCAACACATGCGCAGAAGGCGTGGGAGCACGCGACGCGTCTGGTTGTGAAGTCGCCTGAGAAGCAATGCGGAAAAGGAGGCTGTTGGATCTCCTCGAGGTCCTGTGCGCACAGACCCTGGTCGTGATGAACGCGACTGTCGCGGCGGTGTTTCGCTCGATCGACGAGGAGAATCCACCGACACTCCTCGTTGACGAGGCGGACACCATCTTCGCCAAGGGGCGAAGCGACACCAACACCGAAGACCTGGGGGCTGTTCAATACGGGGTTCGCCCGGGGCCGGCCCGCGTTGCGGTGCGTGGGACCGAACCACGTCCCGACCGAGTTCCCGACGTTCGCAATGGCGGCGTTCGCGGCGATCGGAATCTGCCCGACACGATCGAGGACCGCAGCCCGGGCCCGATCCAGATGCGTCGTCGAGCGCCGAACGAGATCGTCAGCCCTTACCGGCGGAGACGAGACCGGCAGACGCTTGAGAATCTCCACATCGACCTCGCGGCGTGGGTCGCCGACGTCGTCGATGATCTCGAAAAGCGGAGCCGGATCTTCCGGTCGAGGACCAAGCCGCTGACGCGTGGGAGCCGCTCATTGCCGTCGCTGACGCCGCGGGCGGAACCTGGCCGGCACACGCACGGAACGCGTGCGACAGCCTCGCCGCCGCAGCCGACGACGCCGCGAGCGAACAGAGCCTCGGCGTGAAGCTGCTCGAAGATCTACGCGAGATCTTCAACTCGCCCGGCTGTGCTGCGCTTCCGTCAGCCACGGTCCTCGAGAGGCTCTGCGCACTCCCCGAGTCGCCCTGGGCCAGCTACGAGTTCAACGAGAGGAAACTCGCTCAACGACTTCGTGGATACGGCATCCGGCCGAAGCAACACCGGACGACTGGTAACGACAAGCAGTTCCGCGGCTACGCGCTCGCAGACCTCGCCGACGCTTTCGCTCGGTACCTACCTGCTCCCGACCGTGCCGAGCAGCGGGACCGTCACAAACCGTCACAGCGTCACAGCCAAAGCGAAACGGCAGGTCACACCGCAAACGATGCCGTGACACATCACGACCCTGTGACACATCGAAGTGTCACAGCGAACGGAAGTGTCACAACCGAAAAGCCACCTGGCCAGGACTTTCCCCCTCCCTGTGACGGTGCGACGGATCGTGACACCCCGACGCCGACGACGACGGCGCTCGATGCAGCGACGAAGTCGAGTGGGTCGAGGAATACGAATGAACCTCCCCTCCACCGTCGAAAGGGCGATCACCTGGGGCATCAGGCTCGGTCTCACGGACAGCGGCAAGTTGCGCTGCTCAGGGCATCGCCCGTCGCCCTCCTGCTCGTTGCTCTCCGCCAGTACGGTCCTGACATCGCGCACCGGTCACGGCAGCGCCTGTGCTGCTGGTGTGAGACGGACGCGCAGCCCGCGTGGATCGACGACTTCGACTCCGGCCTCGGCATCTGTCGGTCGTGCGCGCGCTCGGTCGGCGAAGCGCGGTTGGCCCGTGAGAGCTGCGACTTCGGGGCGTGGGAACGAGACGCGTGGACCGAGAGCTGGCGTGACCCGGGCATCACGCTCGACGAGATCGCTGAGACGGGATGGTCCCCGGAGCACTTCGTCAAGGCCGAGGAGGTCGAGCGATGACCAACGCCGACGAGGAGACCCAACGGTGAACGACACGAGCGTGCGTGAGACGAACACCGAACCGGCGCTCCGGCAACAGGTCTCAGACCGGATGCGCGAAGGAGCTTTCCCCCACCCGGCCGGCCTGCTTCCCACCATCAGGGACCTCGTCGCCGCTGCCGCGACAAGGGTGGGCTGCGGGCCAGCGATGCGACGCTCATCCCGACCCTGCCCGAGACGCGGCCGGAGGTGATGGGGAGTGTGCGGGCCTGGGACGGTGAGCAGTTCATTCAGGCCATCTAAAGCTGCGGCCGTGAGGGTGAGGCCAAGCTGACCGCGGCGCCGGCAGGGTTTGCGGAGCGCGTGGCGCTCATCGAGGACCGGACCGTCATCGACGTCAAGCACCCTTGGTTGCGCAGCCCTGATCCCGTTCGAGCGGACGGTGGCCTCGGCGTCGTTGGGACCCCGGGGGCTCCGCGTTTACGGGCTCGTCGCGTGCGACCGCGGGCGCCTCAGTCGCGGCCTCGAGGCGAACGCTTCGCTCGATGCGGGCAGGAGCAGCAAGCCGACGATGACCGCTG
>CAZJSY010000336.1:0-3157 GCA_964548555.1 uncultured Burkholderiales bacterium | reverse complement strand
CATTGCCGACGGTCCCGGTCGGGCCCATCGAGTTCGCGCCGCCGAGGAGGCTCACAGGCCCAAGATTAGAGATCGCCGGGCCCGAGGCCGGGGATCACGACGACGGCAGCTGTGCGAGTAGCACGTGGAACTGGTACGTCACGTCGGTCGTCGCGCCGACGCCCTGGTTCACTTGCAGCCGGGCCCGGATCGTGTTGGTCGGCGCGACGGAACTGCGGGCCGCGACCGCGAAGACGCTACCGATGCCGGCGACGTGGTTGCTTGCGCCGACCTGGCTGTTGTAGTGGCCCTTGATGTTGGTGCCCATCGCCCCCGCGTACGTCGCGCCGTTGTCGACGGAGATGTCGAGCTGGACGATGAAGTCGCTGTCGACGTTGGCGACGAGCGGGTAGGCGGCGACGCCGGCCCACGCGACGAACGTGTACTTGCGGCTCCCGCCGGCGTAGGCGATCGTCGCCCCGGTCGTGAGGATCTGCAGCGAACCGACCGCGCCGAGACTCGCCGCGCCCGACGTCGAGCCGACGTTGAACGGCCCGCCGTTGAGGGTGAGGCCGCCGCCGGCGGTCATCGTCGCGTCCCCGCCGATGCCGGCCGGCGTCCACAGGCCGGTCGCCGCGTTGAAGATCATCAGGTTCGCGTCGACGGGCGCTGGTTGCGCCCGACGCGTCAACAGGTCGCCGTAGCGGCTCACGGCTCAGCTGTTCTCTTGGCCGTAGAGGTTCCAGCTCACCGACGTCGAGTTCGCCTGCACGGTCAGGACGTCGGTGGCGGCGAGGCACACGCCCTGCAGCACGAAGTCGGTCGTGTTGCCGGGCAGCGTCACGCCCGAGAGGAGCTGCTGCGCGACCGCGGACGCGGCGCCGGCCTTGCGGTGCTTGACGATGTAGGTGATCGGCGCGTTCGTCTGGTTGCAGATCGCGAGCACAGAGATCACCGCGTCGGTCGCCGCGGGCACCGTGTAGAGGTCCTGGTCGGTGTTCGCGACGGCTTGGATCGCTTGGCCGAGGTTCTTGCGGATCGCGGTCGTGGCCATATCAGCGGCTACCCATGAGGAAGGTCTGCGAGAAGTCGACGTGCTTGGTCGCGGCGGTCACCCGGCCCTTGGTGTCGACCGTGATGCGCGCGTCGGTGCCGATGTCGGAGACGGTGCCGGCAGTGACACCGGTGGCCGCGAGGGTGAGCACACCGGCGCTCGAGAGGGTCCCGTCGCCTGACACCGCGACGATCCCCCACGTCGAGGTGCCGTCCCACACGAAGATGTTGCCGCCCGCCGGCGCAGCCGCGGAGACGGTGCGGCCCTGGATCTTGCCGACGACGGTGGCGGTCTCGGCGCCGGTGACGTCACCCGACAACGGAACATCGCTCACGCCGGCTTCCGTGATGACAAGGTCGTTGGCGCCGGCATCGGTGCCCCCGGTTCCGAACTGGTCGGTGCCCGAGACGATGAGGATGTTGCGGGAGCACGCGGCATCGAAGCTGTACGGCTTGCCCGCGAACTGCGTGCCGCCGAGCGTCGCTTGAAGGACGCAGCGGGTCGCGCCGATGAACTGGATGAAGGTGCCACCGTTGTTGACACCCTGCACCCGCGCGACGCCGGTGACGCCGCTGCCACGCACGAACATCGGGCCGCCGAGCGCGAGCATCCCGAGGGAGTTGTTGGCGACGAACACGTCGAGCTCGATCGGGCCGGTGACGTCGAGGCCGCCCATGACGTTGCCGCTGATCTTGTGGGCACCGTTGATGCGTGGTGCCGCCGAGACGAGCACGTCGGCGAAGTTGCCGCTCAGGTTGAGGTAATCCATCGCGGCGGTGACCTTGACACTGAGATTCGCGTTGTACGGGGGGATGCCGGTGCCACCGTTGGCGGAGAAAATGCCCGCGGTCACGTCGACGTGGACGTACATGCCCTGGGTGCTGAACGAGAAGGTCATCGGCGCGGCAGCTTGGGAGCCGAGCCCGTACCCGTTGCTCGACATCATGCAGCGGTGCAGCATCACACCCGGAGACGAGAAGTCGATCGTGACCCCGCCCCCGCTGTATTGGAACCAACAGTTGCTGAGGATCTCGAAGCCGCCGCCGCTGAACGTGCCGCCACCCCACCCGATCGTCGGGCTGCCGCTGCTGCCGACCTGGTTGAACCAGAATCCGCTGTCGGTGTACCACCAGGAGGCGCCGCCGCTGGTGAGGGTGTCGAGGAACATGCAGCCGTCGGTGAAACCCGTGCCCGAGGCGTTGAGGCGCCCGGCCTGGGTCACACCCGAGTACGTGCTGAAGTCGATCCCGCAGTTGGTGGCGACGAAGTTGCTGATGGCGTTGAGGAACACGGTCGTGCCCGCCGGCTTGGCGACGCCCGACTTGAAGTAGACCCCCTCGATCGTGAGGTTGGTGAACGTGTGCTGCAGCCCGTGGACGTCCCACACCGCGTAGTTGAAGCGGGTCATGCCGCTCCACCGGCCCGGATTGCCACCGACCGTCGATACGAGGACAGTGCTTGGCGCGGTGGTGATGGTCTGCTGATCGACCGCCGCGGTGGTCCCTCGAGGGATCATCCCGATCCGCAGGATGGACGTGTGCGTCGGCTGCTCGGCGACGACGGCGTCGGCGACGTTCGTGTAGACGTGGAGGCTCGCGGCGTTGCTCGTCTGCGCCGGGTCGACGTAGCAGTCGTATTGCGTCTGCGCCTTCGGGAGACCGGTGTTCAAGTAGTCCTCGAGGAACCGGTCCCGGTCGACCATCTGCGCCTCGAGGAAGTCGAGGAGGCCGGCGAGCTCCGGGTCGTTGGTGAGGGTCCGCTGGTGCGGGCCGTGCTCGAGGTAGTCGCGCACCGCGGCCATGAGCGAGATCCGGTCGGGGTGGAACTGGAACGTCGCCACCGGCTACTCCAACCGCTCGGGCTGCAGCTGCCCGTACACGCTCACGCGGCGGATCTTCACGCCGCGGATGTTGGCGAGACTGATCTGGAAGCCGCGGCCCCATCCCTGCGCCGCGAACGCGAACCGTCGGCTCATGCGCGTCGCCTGCGCGCGCGTCCCTTGCACCTCGTCCCACGATTTCGTGTCCGTAGTGCCGCTCACGCCGTCGAACACGTCGAGGGCAGTGAGAGTGACGTCGAGGTGGTTGGTGAGGGTGCAAGGCGCGCCCGGGTCCCACACCTCGA
>CAZJSY010000335.1:0-3158 GCA_964548555.1 uncultured Burkholderiales bacterium | reverse complement strand
GGCCGACGACGGCGTGTACGCGGACGGCACCTCGTGGGACGCCGCGAGCGCAACGGTCAAGACGTTCATGGTGAAGGGCGACGAACGCGGTTGGCGCGTCCTGCCCGTGCCGAGCCCCGGCTCGGGCGACAACGTGCTCGGTGGCATCGCGGCCGTGGGGGACGACGTATGGGCCGTCGGCTACTTCAAGGATCCCGGCCGCATGGCGCTCACCGAACGCCACAACGTCGGCTGACACGCCCGACGCGTCAGCGACACCCCAGCGCAGTTGGGACAGAAAGTCGCTCCATGAGCGAGGAACTGTCCCAACTGAGCGAGTGGGGTGTTGCTATTGCCGCTACTGCCGCTACCGGTGCTACTGCGGGTTGGCGAGCTTGATCACCGAGAACACCGCACCCTGCGGGTCCATCAGCACCGCGAACCGTCCGACCGGGATGTCCATCGGGCCGTTCAGCACGGTCGCGCCGCGCTTCGTCGCCTCGTCGAGCGTGCCGTCGGTGTCGTCGACCGCGAAGTACACGCCCCAGTTCGGCGGGATCCCCTCCATCGGTGGCGCCATCGCGCCGGCGATCGACTGCCCGTCGAGCTTGAACTCGGTGTAGGCCATCGGCGGACCTTCACTGGTCTCCGCTTCCCAACCGAACAGCTGCTCGTAGAACTGCGCGGCCTTCTGGACGTCGGGCGAGATCAGCTCGGTCCATGTCAGCGTCCCGTGCTCGTTCACGAGCTCCGCGCCGATGTGGTTCTTCGGCTGCCACGCCGCGACAACGGCACCGGTTGGATCGGCGAGCACCGCCATGCGACCGGCGTCCATCACGTCGAAGGGGCCTGCGAGCACCGCCCCACCGGCCTTGGCTGCGGCTGCCGCCGTCGCGTCCGCGTCGGTCACCGTGACGTACACCTGCCAGTGCGGTGGAATGCCCTGGTCGGCCTGTTCCTTCATGAGCTCGGCCATGCCCGCAACCGGATGGCCGTTCTTCATCAGCATCGTGTAGGTGGCATCGGGACCGGCCGGCATGTCCTCGTAGGCCCACCCGAACAGCGCGTTGTAGAACTCCTTGGCCGCATCCCGATCCGTCGTCGCGAGGTCGGTCCACGACGGTGTTCCGGGTGCGTACTCCTTACGCTCCGACATCACTCCTCCTCACGGGGTCCGGTGGGCCGAACGTACTGTCGGGCGTTCAACCACTCAAGGGTGAGTCGGATGACATTTCGGTGACGGCGGGGCTTCTCACACGTGGCGGAGCGCCGCGATCTGGTCGGGCTGCAGCTTCCGATTCTCGATGCCGGCAAAGCCATCGCCGCCGGTGTAGGTGTCCTCGCCCCGGGCGAGGCCATGCTCGTCGACCGGCCAGAGCGTGCACATGCGCGCCTCGTAGAGGTAGAAGGCATCCGGATCGTCGACGTCGATACCGCGCGCACGCAACACGACACCGGGATACGCCATGCGCATGACGCCCTCGGTCACCACACAGTCACGGTCGACCACCAGCCGGTCGATCTCGAGCTGCAGCCGGGTTGCTCCCGACGCGATGAACGCCTCGTAGAACGCGCGCACCTCGTCGCGACCCTTGGGGTTCAACATCGGGTCGTCGGTGCCGTACGCGTGATAGTGCACGTCGCCGGCAAGCGTCGCGAGCAGCCCGTCGAGGTCGCCGACGGCCTCGGCCCGCATGTGTTCGAGCACGGTGGCAAGGTTGCGGCGCAAGACCGGGTCGGTCTCGGTGGCGAGCCGCTCCTCCACCTTGGCCCACGTACCGTTCGGATCGATCAGCACTGCACCTGCGCTCACGGCTACCTCCGCTTCGCGGTCGCGACCAGTCTCGATCGACCGGTGTGCCGCGGGGACGTTACGCCCGCGTGAAGTGCAGCGAAAGCTCCAGCGTGCCGTGGTCCTCGGTCTCCACGACCGCGGTCTTCGGCTTCTCGATGCCGTAGTCGGCGAACACGATCGGCACCGTGCCGATCACGTCCACCGTCGAGCCGTTCCAGCGGGCGGTGAGGGTCACCGAGATGTCACGGGTGACGTTGTGCAGGGTGAGCTTGCCCGTCACCGGCACCTGCATCTCCGCGCCAACCTTCGGGGCGACGGGCAGCGGGTTCGGTCCGGCAAGCTCGAACGTCGCGTTCGGGATCCTGTCGGTCTCGAGCGCGTGCGTGTGCAGATACGTGTCACGCGGGCCGCGATCGGATTTGAGCCCCGCGAGGTTGGCCGTCACCTGCGCGGACTGCACCTGCTGGTCGGAGCACGTCATCGTGCCGGTCACACCCGTCGTTCGGCCCACCGCGGTCTTGTGGACGGTCTCCCCTGCGAAGAGCTCCTGCACGCGGTAGCCGACATAGGTGTTCGGTCCCGCGACGATCCTCCACGTGCCGGCGGGCGTACCGGCCGTCTGGTTCGACGCCGTGGAGGACGCCGTGGGCAGCTTGGGCGGCGGAGGCGCGCTGGAGCCGAAGATGTAGTACGCACCCGCCGCGACTCCGGCCGCGACGACCACCACGACTGCCGCGATGAGCCACGTGAGTCGTCGCACGCGCTGAGGTTAGGCCTTCGGCACGACGCGGAACGCGCCCCTCATACCGGGGTGGATGCGGCAGAAATACGTGTAGGTGCCGGGCGGAAGATCCGGCGGCGTCGACCAGTCGATACGGCCCGCCGTCGGCTGACCGGCCTTGCCGAGCTCTCCCGAGTCGAACTGAATCGGCCCGTCGGCGATCGGATACGCGATGCCTGTGGATCCGTTGCACGGTGCCTTGCACGCGGTAACCGTGTGCCAGATGCCGTTGCCGAGCGGTGCGTCGTTGTTCACGAACCTGATGGAGTTGCCCTGCACCACGGTGGGAATCGAGTTGGCGACGGTCATGTCGCCCTTCGAGTAGACGAAGTTGTCGATGTAGATCGTGTCGGTGGGGGGCTGCGACGGGAGCTTCGTTGCGTCGACGAAGTCGTTCGGCGCGGGCTTGCCACCGTGGTTGTCGTTCTCGGGCAGGTGCCCGTGCGTCAGCAGACCGGGCTTGTCGACGGGCGTCGTGAACGGGTCGTTGCCGCCGGTTCCGTCGGTCATCCACGCGACCATGATCCCCATGCCCTCGTACCACCCCGCGCGTGCCGAGTCGTAGGTGGTGTTGATGGACAGCACGTCACCCTTGTGGACCTG
>CAZJSY010000334.1:0-3162 GCA_964548555.1 uncultured Burkholderiales bacterium | reverse complement strand
TCCAACGCAACGCCGCGCGCGTCGACGATCTTGCCGCGCGTCTCGATGACCCCGGTGACGGTCTTCCTGTCGTCACCACGATGCGTCACGACGAGATGCCAACCGTCGCCGTCGTGCCAGAGATAGACGCCGCCGTTGTCGCCGGCGTCGAGGCCCGCGGGCCTACCGTTCACCCAGTCCGGCCACTGATCGTCACGGTTCTGCAGGCACTGCTTCGCCGCCTTGGGGTTGGACGTCTGCTGCGTCGCGGCCGACGCCGGACCTGCGACCGCGACCGACGCGCCCACGAGCGCCACTGCCGCGACGCTGCTCGTCACGAGGGACCTGATCTTCATTGCACTGCTCCTGATTCGGAGGGCTCGGGGGTGGCCCTGTCACTGCAGAAGATCGGTCCTGTTTGTCAGCTGTGTGTGAACGCGGCGCGAGGCGTTGTCCAAGCCGTCTGCATTCCTATGCGTCGGAGGCGTCGGATGCACCGCCCGCCTCGAGGCGCAACGGCGTCGAGACGATGAGCCGGAATCGTCCTCTGCCCGTCTTCTCGATACGAACGGGCGCGTTCCGTTCGTCGAGGCGGCGCTTCAGCAGGATCAGACGACTCTCGAGGTTGTCGCGGAACTCCGGGAGCTCGAGCGTCGGGTCCAGCCGAACTTCCTTGTTCGTGAACTCGTCGCGCCCGTGGCGTGAGTGCTGCTGGAGCAACGACCACAGGATCCGTCCGGCGACGCCCTTGATCAGGTAGTCGGTACCGACGAACACGCTGCCGTCGACGGCGAAGAAGCGCACGAGCGGCGCGTCGGCCGGAACAACCGGCGGTTGTTGCGGATGCTCTGCCGCGCGGCGCGGCTCGGTGGCTTCGGAACGCTCCTGCGCCCAGTCGACCTCCACCGCGCCGGCGATGATGCCCGCGACAACCGTGAGCAGAGCCTCGTCGGTCTCGTCGAACGCGACGGTCTGGGTGCTCTCGACGACGAGGACACCGATGAGCTGACCGAGCACCATCGCCGGCACCGCGACGCGGCTGTTCGCGTCGACGAGACCGGGGACCGGGATGTCATGACCGGGGCCGACGTGCCCGTGCTCCTCGAAGGTGCGACGAACGGCGCGTGAGTACTTGCCCATGACGCGGAGGTTGCCGAGCCGAATCGCCGCACCACGCGCGGCCACCATCCCGATCACGCCCTCTCCGACGACGACCTCGGACCCCACACCTTGCCTGTCGTAGCCACGGCTCGCGATCGTGTAGAGGCGCTTCCCGCTCTCGTCGAGCAGCAGGAGGAGGGAGTGCTCGTAGCCGAGCAGCTCGGCGAGCCCGTCGAGTGCGGTGCTCACGAGCGTGTCCAGATCGGCACAACGGCTGAGCCGCGCGCTGAGCTGCGCGAGCGGTGTGGTGGCGGCACCTTCCCGGCTCCGCGCCGCGCGGCTCGGTGTCGGAGCACGTAGCTCGACAGGGATCTGCTCGATGTGGAGCACGCGGTAGACGTCGGCCGCTCGAAGCTTGAAGACGTGCTGCATGCCGCTGATCGCCGCTACGGCGTCGACATCCTCACGGAGCTGCTCGAACAATGGACCGCGGCGCTCCGTCCGTTCGTACACCAGCGCGAGGCGGTATTGGGCGTAGGTGATCGGGTCGACGAGGAGCACGCTCGCGCGCGGGTTCTCGGCCAGGTTGCGCGAGGTCTTCGAGAAGAACTGGTTCGACAGCGCGATCCGCTCGTGGTCCACGCGTCGAACGCGGGACAAGTAGGTGACGTTCGGCGTGCCGTCGGCGGCGGCCGTCGCGACCACGGCCGGCACGACACCCTCGAAGCATTCCGCAAGGTCGGAGAGCGTCGGCGTCCTGCGAGCGTCGTCCGCGTTCGTCACGGCGACTCCACCAGCGGCGCACCCGCGCCCGGCCCCGGCGTCTGGTCGAAGAACGCCTCGACCGCGATCACGCACCGGGCGTACCGACGCGGCACCAAACGCTCGGGAAGGTGCAGTGGTGTTCCGTCCGTCAGGTGGACCGCGGTGAAGAACTCCGCGCAGAACCGCGCCGCGCGTTCCTCGTCGCCCTCGGACCCCGGTTCGACCGAGACCGCGCGGCCCTTGAGCTGCACCGAGCGAAGCGTGGCCACGTCGCTTCCGGTGACAGCGACGGCGCCGCCGTGCGCGAGATCGTCGAGGATTGCCGTGTCGGACGCGTCGAGGAGCACGCGCACCCGCTCGGGCTCACCCGGAAGCACGTCGAGCCCCCACGCGCGCGTTGCATGCGGCTCCCCGTCGGACGCAACGGTGCCCACGATGAGGGCGCAACCCGACTCGAGATGTGTCGCCATATCGGGGCTGATCACGCGAACTTCGTCCTTTCGGCGCTGCGTAGGAAATTCTTAGCGTTCGGCTACGTGCCTTTGAGCAGCAGACCGGGCCCCGTTTCCGGATGATGTCCACCACGGTGAACTGCGGCGAGCCACGAGGGCGAGCCGCCCGACAGGGAGGACATCTCATGACCGTCACCGAGACCCGCGTCAGCGCTCCGTTCGAACTCGTGACCGAAGACCTCTACCGGGACATCCACAAGGCGATCCGCGCCGAGCTCTTTGGACTGACGAGCCGGGCCGGTCGCACCGACCCGGCCGACCGCGCCGCCCGCTGCGCGGTTGCCGGACGTGTCCACAGCGTCGTAGAGCTCCTCGTGTCGCACGCGGAGCACGAGGACGCCCACGTCCAGCCCGCCGTCGAGGAGCACCTCCCCGTCGTGGCCGCGCAGATCCTGGCCGACCACGCGGCACTCGACGCTCGGCTCGTCCAGCTCGACGACTGGGCACGCGAGGCCGTCGAGGCCCGGCCGTCCGAGCTTCGCGGCCGCATGCATCACCTCTATCTCGAGCTCGCGAGCTTCACGTCCGCGTATCTCGCGCACCAGGACGTCGAGGAACGCGTGGTGATGCCGCAGCTCGAGCGGGCCCTCGGCACCGAAGCGGTCGTCGCGATCCACCAGTCGATCGTCGCAAACATCGCTCCTGACCAGATGGCGGCGACGCTCGCGATCGCCATTCCCGCGATGAACATCGACGACCGCTGCGAGATGCTCAGCGGCATGCGCGCCGCTGCGCCGGCGGAAGTGTTCGCCGGTGTGTGGGGTCTCGTGGGAACGGTGCTGCCGGCAGACGACTACACCGCGCT
>CAZJSY010000333.1:0-3185 GCA_964548555.1 uncultured Burkholderiales bacterium | reverse complement strand
TTCGCGGAGGCTGTGCGTGCGGAGGCCGAGGCCACATCAGATCGTCGTGTCGATCGGCGTGCTCGCTGCGATCGGCGCGCTCGCTTCCGGGCTCGTCCCGAACCTCACGGGCTGGGAAGACCGCTCGCACGTGTCGCGCAAGGTGTTCGGTGACGTCCCGGGCGCGCTCGTCGTCGCGTTCTACTTCGCCGTCGCCGTGATGCTGTTCGCCGTGGCGTGGCTCGCGTCGTTGCGTGTTCGCAACCTCCAACGCGGTCAGCCCGACGACCGTCGCACGCGCCGCGCGAACGTGAAGCGCCGCATGGAGGACTTCCGCCGCGGCGTGTGGATGCAGACGCTCCTACGCGACCCCGCGGCCGGGCTGATGCACTCGATGATCTATTTCGGCTTCATCGTCCTCTTCATGGCGACGGTGCTGCTCGAGATCGACCACCAGCTTCCGGAATCGCTGAAATTCCTGCACGGCAAGACGTACATGGCCTACTCCGCCACTTCCGACATCTTCGGTGTGGTGTTCGTCGCGGGCATCGCGTGGGCGATCGTGCGCCGGTACGTCCAGCGCCCCTACCGAATCCGGATCAAGACCAAGCCCGAGGACGCGTTCATCCTCGGAACGTTCCTGCTGATCGGGGTCACGGGCTTCTTCGTCGAGGGGTTCCGCATTGCGCTCGTCGGACGGCCGTCGTTCGAAAAGTGGTCGGTCGTCGGATATCCGATCTCGAGCATGTTCGCGGGTTGGTCCCAGGGCACGTTGAGCGACCTGCACCGGTGGCTGTGGGGAAGCCATTTCGTGCTCTTCCTCGCGTTCCTCGTGATCCTGCCCACCACGAAGCTTCGGCACATGATCACGTCGCCGATCAACATGTATCTGAGCGACAAGGAGCGGCCCAAGGGCGCGATGAAGCCCATGCCGAACCTCATGGAGACCGAGCTCGAGACGTTCGGCGCCGCGACGGTCGAGGACTTCACCTGGAAGCAGTTGCTCGACACCGACGCGTGCACCATCTGTGGGCGTTGCACGTCGGTGTGCCCCGCCCACAAGACGGGCAAGCCGCTCGACCCCCGCGAGATCGTGCTGAAGGTCGGCGAAGTGATGAGCGCGACGGGCACGCCTCCCGTGTCGCCGCCCGTCGGAACCGATCCCGAGATCACGATCAGCGCCGACTCGCTGTTCGAGCGCATCACCTCGGCGGAGCTGTGGGCGTGCACGTCCTGCAAGGCGTGCGACGAGATCTGCCCGGTCAACATCGAGATCCTCGACAAGATCCTCGACATGCGCCGCTACAAGTCGCTGATGGAGAGCGACTTTCCCGTCGAGCTGGGCAACACCTACCGCTCGATGGAGAACAGCAACAACGTCTACGGCCTGAACCAGGGCGACCGCGCCGACTGGGTCGGCAACATCGACGGCGTCGAGGTGATCGAGCCGACCGGCACGCTCGACCACGAGTACCTCTACTGGGTCGGTTGTGCGGGAAGCTTCGACGACCGCAACAAGAAGGCGAGCCGCGCGATCGCGACGCTGCTCGAGCGGGCCGGCGTCGACTTCGCCATCCTCGGGCCGAGCGAGCTGTGCACCGGCGACCCCGCGCGCCGTTCGGGCAACGAGTACATCTTCCAGATGCTCGCGATGCAGAACATCGAGACGCTCAACGGTCTCGGCGTGCGCAAGATCATCACGCAGTGCCCGCACTGCTTCAACACGTTGAAGAACGAGTATCCGCAACTGGGCGGCAACTATCAGGTCGTGCACCACTCGCAGTTCCTGATGGAGCTGATCGAGACGGGCCGGCTCTCGCTCGCCGGCGCGACGCTCGACGAGCGCGTCACCTATCACGACTCGTGCTATCTCGGTCGCCACAACGATGTGTACCTCGCGCCCCGCAAGGTGATCGGTTCCCTGAAGGGCATCGACGTCGTCGAGATGCCTCGCAACGGAACGCGGGGCATGTGCTGCGGCGCGGGCGGCGCGCGCATGTGGATGGAGGAGCGCATCGGCAAGAAGGTCAACACCGAGCGCACGGAAGAGGCGCTCGGTACCGGCGCGCAACGGATCGCCGTCGCGTGCCCCTTCTGCTACGTGATGTTCGACGACGGCGTGAAGGAGAAGCACGCCGACGAAGAGGTCCGCGTCCAGGACATCGCCGAGATCCTCGTCGACGCGCTCGAGCGCGGCGCGCCGGGGGTCACCGAGCCCGAAGCGCTCCCCGCGTCACCCACGTTCCGCCCGGGCGTCTGAGTCGTTCGAACCGCGGGCTCGTCCTGTTCTGACGGCCCGTCACGCAATGGCGCTGCCGTAGCAAGCTGCGGCACCATCGTCACGTGACCATCACGCTCGACTCCGACCAGCACCTGTTCGAGTCGCGGTCGCTGTGGCGCGACCACGCCGACCCGGCCGACCGCGACCGCGCGCTCGCGATCGTCGACGACGAGGCGGGCAACGCCTGGGTGAGCTGGCAGGGCACCCGGATCACCCTGGCGCACGTGACGCACCCCGGCGACCCCGACGATGTCGGCCGCCAGCAGGCCCGCGCACGCGAGGGGCTCGCGCCCGAGGTCGCCTACGACGACGCGCTGCCGCGCGACTACTGGGACCCCGTCGCGCGGCTCGACACCCTCGATCGTCTCGGCTTCGACGCCGCGGTGCTTTTCCCCAACTACGGGCTCGCATGGGAGCACACGCTCGCCGGTGATTTGCACGCGACCAAGGTCAACATGGGCGCGTGGAACCGGTGGGCCGCGACGGTCGCCCACGAGGGTCGGGGCCGCCTTCATCCTGTCGCACACCTGACACTGCGCGATCCCGAGTGGCTCGACGCGCAGCTCGCGATGCTCTCGAGCGCAGGCGTCCGTCTCGCGATGATCCCGCCCGGTCTCGTCGACGACCGGCCGTTGTCACATCCCGACCTCGGCCGGGTCTGGAGCGCGTTCGAGCACCACGGCGTCACCCCGGTCTTCCACATCGCGAGCACGTGCCGGCCGTTCCCTGCACCCTGGTACGAGACCGAGGTCGATCCCGACCCCAACAACCTGTTGCTCGCGTCCGTGTTCATCTGGGCCGCGCCGGCGCTCGCGCTCGCCGACCTCGCGCTCAACGGCGTGTTGGCACGCCATCCCGAGCTGCGCATCGGCGTGATGGAGCTCTCGGCGGTCTGGGTCCCCATGTTCATGCAGTTCATGGACGG
>CAZJSY010000332.1:0-3208 GCA_964548555.1 uncultured Burkholderiales bacterium | reverse complement strand
CGTCAGCCCGAGCCGTTCGCAGACGAAAGCCTCGACGCGTGGATCGATGTTGGAATACGTACCGACCGCCCCCGACAGCTTGCCGACCGCGATCGCGTGCCGCGCGCGCTCGAGACGCTCACGGTCGCGGCGCACCTGCATCGCCCAGAGCGCGAGCTTGGCGCCGAACGTGGTGGGCTCCGCGTGAACGCCGTGCGTACGACCCACCATCGCCGTGTCGCGGAACTCGCGAGCGCGGCCCGCGATGGCTCCTTCCAGCGCCGCAGCCGCGTCGAGGAGGAGATCGACGGCGCGCGTGAGGGTGACCGACAGCGCGGTGTCGACGACGTCGCTCGACGTGAGCCCGTAGTGCACCCAGCCGCCCGCCGGCTGGCCCACACGTTCTTGCACGACGTCGACGAACGCAGCGACGTCGTGCTCGGTGACGCGCTCGCGCTCCTCGATCGAGTGCACGTCGAACCCGGCGCGTTCGCGGATCGCGCGCGCGTCGGAGGCGGGCACAACGCCGATCTCGGCCCACGCCTCGGCCGCGAGTACCTCGACCTCGAGCCATGTGCCGTACTTCGCCTCGTCGGTGAAGAGGTCGGCCATCGGCGGCAGGGAGTAACGGGGAATCATGCGCGCCTCTCGGTGAACGTGCTCGCGGCGATGTCACGACGGTACTGCGCACCCGGCCACGAGATGGTTTCGACCGCGTCGTAGGCGCGGGCCCGGGCGCGCTCGATGGACGGTGCCGTCGCGCTCACCGCCAGCACCCGTCCGCCGGCGGTGACGATGCCGTCGTCGGTGCGTCTCGTACCGGCATGGAGGACCAGCACATCGTCGAGTGCAGCAGCGGCGTCGAGACCCTCGATGCGGTCACCGGTGCGCGGCTTTCCGGGATAGCCCTCGGCCGCCATGACGACGGTGACGCACGCGTCGTCGCGGAATTGCACCGGGGTGGTGAGCCGGCTCGATGCGGCTTCGAGTGCGTGCGTGGCCAGATCGCTCTGGAGGCGCGGGACGACCGCTTCGCACTCGGGGTCGCCGAACCGGACGTTGTACTCGATCACCTTCGGGCCGTCCGGGGTGAGCATCAAGCCCGCGTAGAGCACGCCGCGGTACGGCACGGGGAGCGCGGCGAGCGTGGGCTCGATGATCTTGCCCATCACCTCGTCGACCACGTCGTCGCCGGCGACGGGTACCGGTGAGTACGCGCCCATGCCACCCGTGTTGGGGCCGGTGTCGCCGTCGCCGATGCGCTTGAAGTCCTGCGCGGGAGCAAGCGGCACACCGGCCGTGGAGCCGTCGCAGAGCACGAGCAGCGACAACTCGGGTCCCGTGAGGCCCTCCTCGATCACACAGGTGCGGCCCGCGTCGCCGAACGCCGACCCCGAGAGGTACGCGCGGGTGGCGTCGCGCGCGTCGTCGAGCGACTCGGTGACGACCACGCCCTTTCCCGCCGCGAGCCCGTCGGTCTTGATCACGTAGAGGCCGGGAAGCGTGTCGAGGAACGCGAGCGCGCCGTCTTCCTCGCCCGCGTGGAACGTCGCGTAGCGCGCCGTCGGCACGCCCGCGCTCGTCAGCACCTGTTTCATCCACGCCTTCGACCCTTCGAGGCGCGCGGCCTGGGCACGGGGGCCGAACGCGGCCCGCCCGCGCGCTTCGAGCGCGTCGACCGCGCCGGCGACGAGAGGCGCCTCGGGGCCCACGACGGTGAGATCGGCGTCGACATCGTCGGCGAGCTGCGCGATGGCAGCCGCGTCGTTGACGTCGACCGGAATGCATCGCCCCAGCGATTCGATCCCGGGATTCCCGGGCGCGGCGACGACTTCACCGACCTCGGGCGAGCGCGCGAGGGCCCACGCGAGCGCGTGCTCGCGTCCGCCTGAGCCGACGACGAGGACCCGCACCGCTTACGCCGCGCGGGGGAGGACGACCGTCTGCTCCCGACCGGGGCCGACCGATACGAAGGACACGGGGACGCCGGCGCGCTCCTCGATGAAGCGTACGTAGTCGCGCGCGGCACCGGGAAGGTCTTCCACGCGCTCGGCGTCGTCGATGTCGCCGCCCCAACCCGGCAGCGTCTCGTAGATCGGACGCACCTTGTGCAGCACCGACTGGTGATACGGCACGTGCTCGTATCGGGTGCCGTCTTCGTCTTCGTAGGCGACGCAGACCTTGAGCTCGGTCAGCGGAGCCAACACGTCGAGCTTCGTGATCGCGATCTCGGTACACCCGTTGAGACGCACGGCGTGACGAAGCATCACCGCGTCGAGCCATCCGGGACGGCGGCGACGGCCGGTGTTGGTACCGAACTCGTGGCCGCGGTCCACGAGGAGATCGCCGACGTCGTCGCCCTCGAAGAGCTCGGTCGGGAACGGACCTGCGCCGACACGCGTCGTGTACGCCTTCGTGACGCCGATGACGCGCTCGATGTCACGCGGTCCGACACCCGCGCCGGTGCAGACGCCACCGGCGATGGGATTGCTCGACGTGACGAACGGATACGTGCCGTGGTCGAGGTCGAGATACGTAGCCTGCGCGCCCTCGAAGAGCACGCGCTGGCCGGCCTCGAGCGCTTCGTGGATGAGGTGCACCGTGTCCGCGATCATCGGCTCGAGGCGCGGAACCATCGCGAGGTACCGCTCGCAGATCTCCTTCGCGTCGAGCGGCAGACGGTTGTAGACCTTCGCGAGCACACCGTTCTTCTCGCGCAAGACGAGGTCGAGCTTCTCACGGAAGATCTTCGGGTCGAGCAGGTCCTGCACGCGGATACCCACGCGCGCCGCCTTGTCCGCGTAGGCGGGCCCGATGCCGCGTTTGGTGGTACCGAGCTTGTTCTTGCCGAGGTAACGCTCGGTGACCCGGTCGAGCTCCTGGTGGTACGGCATGATCAGGTGCGCGTTCCCCGAGAGTCGCAGGCGCGTCGCGTCGACACCCTTGTGGGAGAGCATGTCGATCTCGTCGAGCAGCACCGCGGGATCGACGACCACGCCGTTGGCGATGACCGGTGTGACCCAGTCGTAGAGCACGCCGCTCGGTACGAGCTGGAGTGCGAAGACCTCGCCGTCGACCACGATGGTGTGGCCGGCGTTGTGGCCACCCTGGTACCGGACGACGAGCTCCGACTCCTTGGCGAGGTAGTCGGTGAAACGGCCCTTGCCCTCGTCGCCCCATTGCGTGCCGACGATCACCGTGCCGGGCACGCGGACCCCCAAGGGTGGAA
>CAZJSY010000331.1:0-3215 GCA_964548555.1 uncultured Burkholderiales bacterium | reverse complement strand
AGCCGTTGTACATCAAGGCGCTGTCGCTCGTCGCGGGCAACTGCAGCGGCAACGCGGATCCCGACTACGACTACACCTGGTTCCCCGAGATCCACGCGACCGCGCAGGACGCCTACAACCAGGCCGGCATCACGAACCCGCGCGGCCAGATCGCGATGGCCGAGGTACACGACTGCTTCACGCCGGCGGAGCTGCTCATCATGGAGGACCTCGGGTTCGCCGAGCGCGGCACTGCGTGGAAAGAGGTGCTCGCCGGTACGTTCGACCTCGAGGGCGAGCTGCCGGTGAACCCCGACGGTGGGCTGAAGTCGTTCGGCCACCCGGTCGGCGCCTCGGGGCTGCGGATGGTCTACGAAGCGTGGCTCCAGCTGCGCGGCGAGGCTCCCGAGCAGCGCCGCATCACGACGGCCGATCGCGGCCTGGCCCTCACGCACAACCTCGGCGGCTATCCCGGCGAGATGGTGAGCTTCATCTCCATCACCGGTACCGAGCGGGGCTGAGCCTCACCCGGCCACGAGCGCTTCGTAGAGCGCGGCGACGTCGTCGTCGGCGTGACCGAGCTCGGCGGCACGCTCGAGCTCGCGGCGCACCGACGCGATGATCGGCACGTCGCGTCCCGCCGTGCCGGCCGCTTCCTGGATGAGCCGTCCGTCCTTCGCGGCCATGCGTACCGAGAAGGCCGTCGGGTACTTGTGGGCGAGCATCTCGTCGGCCTTCAGGTGCGCGTAGGGCATGTCGAGCGGCCCGTCGTGCAGCGCCTCGAAGAACAGCGACGCATCGACCCCGAGCGCGTCGGCGAGCGCGAGCGCCTCACCGAGCGCTCCCACGACGCCCAGGAGCCACGTGTTCAGCACGAGCTTCAATCGCTGACCCGCGCCGGGCACGTCCCCGGCCCAGACGGTGCGCTTGCCGACGGCGTCGAACAGCGGCGCGCACGGCTCGCGTAGGTCCGCAGGCGCGGCGGGAAGCACGACGAGCTCGCCCCGCTCCGCCGGCTCACGCGTACCCAACACCGGTGCGTCGACGAAGCCGACACCGGCACCGCTCGCGAGCTCGACGAGCCGCTCGGTCGCGGCGATACCGACCGTCGCCATCTGCACCCAGATCGTGTCGCGTGTCGCACCCGCGAGCGCCCGTGACGCGACCGCTTCGGTTGCTTCTCCGTCGGCCAGCATCGTGACGAAGATGCGCGCGGCTCTCACCGCGGCGTCGGGCGTGTCGGCCACCTTCGCACCGTGTTCCGCGAGCGGCCGGGCGCGCTCGAGGTTGCGGTTCCACACCGTCACGTCGTGGCCTTCGCGAAGCAGTGAGCGCGCCATCCCGGAACCCATCGTGCCCGTGCCGAGCACCGCAACGGAGATCTTCGGCGTCATACCGTCGCGGCTACCCCCAGGTGGCAGCGTCGCAAACCGCTACGACTCGCGCACCACTTCGCGCGCGTCCTTGTCCCGGCGCAGCCCGAGGAAGCGGGGATGGCGGAGACGGCCGTCGCCCGTCCACTCGCTGAACGCAACTTCGCCGACGAGCACGGGTTCGACCCAGTGCACACCTCGCTCTCGAATCCGTCCCCGCGTGAACGGCGGTTCCGACCGCTCGAGCGGGTCGAGCAGCGATCGAAGCTCCTCCAGCGTGGCGGTGTCGAAGCCGGTCCCCACCTTTCCGGCATACACGAGGTCACCGCCGTCGTAGTAGCCGAGCAGGAGTGCGCCGAGCCCCGTCCGCGTGCCGGTGGGATCCGTGAACCCACCGATGACGAACTCCTGGCGGTTCTCGCACTTGAACTTCAGCCAGAGATCCGTCCGGCGACCCACGTAGACACTCTCGGCGTGCTTGGCGATGACGCCTTCCCACCCACGACGGCAGGCGTCCGCGAACATCGCTTCGCCCGCGCCGTTGCGATGCTGGGTGTAACGCAGTTCGCTGCCGTATTCGAGGGCCTTCCGCAGCAGCGACTTTCGTGTGCGTAACGGCAGCTGCCGGGTGTCGTAGCCGTCGAGGTGTACGACGTCGAACACGTAGTACGACACCGCCACTCCGCTTGCCCGCGCGCGTGCGGGATCACGCAGCTGCATCCGGCGCTGGAGCAGTGAGAACGCGCCCGGACCCTCAGGGGTTGCCGCGACGATCTCGCCGTCGACGACGATGTCGGCGACGCGTTGCGCACCGATCACATCCTCGATCTCGGGGTACCCGCCGTTGATCTGCAGTCGATTTCTCGACAGGAGCCGAATGCGTGGCCCGTCGCGAAACGCGAGGCAACGCACGCCGTCGAGCTTGCGTTCGAACACCCAGTCCGGGTCGGAGAAGCGCCGGTGGGTCAGGGTCGCCAACGTGGGGCTCACCCATTGCGGATGGGGCTCACGACGAAGGCGCGACTGCATGCTCGCGGGTAGCGACTCCAGCAACCCGGTGCTCACAGGCCGCGGATCTTACGGCCCGCAGTGCGCCGATGTTCCTCTGCTCAGCGACCCCAGGGGAACGTTTCGGGTGGCTCGCCCGTTGCCGGCACCGCGACCGCCTCGATCGGATGCAGCGCGTTGGTGTTCTCGAGGTACATGAACACGTCGTAGCGTCCGCCGATCCGCGTGGGTTCGTAGTTGCCGAGGTGCTCGATCGAGGGGTGGTACACGACGCCGATCGCCCGATGGCCCCGCGCCGAGCGCAGCCACGGAGAACCACGGTCCGGCGGGAAGACGAACAGCCGATCCCCGCGTACGGCGACGTGGAGGAGCGCCTCGTGACTCTCGCGTTCGGCGGGTGGTACCGGCATGACCTGTGTCGGTGCACCCCACGACTCCGCCGCAACCACGCTGCCGCGGTAGCCGCCGAATCCGGCGAGCACCACACCTTCGGCGGCATGGCGTTCACGGACGAGCTGTCCGACGTTGACCATCCCGCGCGACGCCATCGTCGTGAACCGCGCGTCGCCCACATGGGTGTTGTGCTCCCACGCGATGGACTTGGCACCGGGGCCGTGGAACTCGAGGAGGCGGTCGAGGGTGTCCACCATGTGGGTGTCACGGATGTTCCACGACTCCGCGTCGGCACGGATCATCGTCCGGTAGTAGCGCTCTGCGTCGGCGACGATCTCGGCGTTCATGCGGGCGACGAAACGCGCCGCGTCGTCGTTGCCGGCCGCCTGCTGTGATTGCCGCAGCCTGACGAGGAGCTCGACGACGGCGTCCTCACACGACTCGGGAACCATTCGGGTGGCC
>CAZJSY010000330.1:0-3223 GCA_964548555.1 uncultured Burkholderiales bacterium | reverse complement strand
CCGACGCCGGTGAGCATCTCGGCCAGTCGACGGGCCGCCGGTGTGAGGTCCACCGTCATCAGGCTCTCCCTCGGGATCTGGATCGGTCGTCGTGAAGACCGGTCGCGGCCACCGGATTCATCGGGGCGGCCACGTTCGGCAGCCCGGGCGATTCCGGTGCGCTGGCGTCCCGCCGGTCGAAACGACAAGCTCACGGTATGACTTCAGGACACAACGGGGGGCGCATCGCGTTTCTGTGCGCGATGCCGATGGAGCTGCGGCCGGTCGTGAAGAAGCTGTCGTTGCGCAAGACCAGCGCCGGAGGCACGACGTACTACGAAGGCGCGTGTGCAGGGCGCGACGTCGTCGCGATCGCGACGGGAATGGGAACGGCCCTTGCGTCGTCGGCAACGGAGCGACTGCTCGACGCGGTGCCCGTCGACCGTGTCGTCGTGGTCGGGATCACCGGAGCGGTCGAGAACGTCACGCCGATCGGCACACTGATCCTTCCGGAGGTCGTCGTGCACTCCGGGACGGGCGTCGAGTACCGGCACACGCCCCTCGGCGGCGCTACACCGAGCGGCGTGATGTGGACCACCGACGAGCTCATCACCGACCTCGACGTGATCGCAGGACTGCGCGAACGCGGCGTCGTCTCCCTCGACATGGAGACGGCTGCCATCGCCGAAGTGTGCGAACGGCGCGGCATCCCGTGGTCGGTGTTCCGCGTCATCAGCGACCGCGCCACCGACGGCAGCGTCGACACCGAGGTGTTCCACCTGAGCAACCAGGACGGCACACCCAATCCCTGGGCGGTGGCGCGCTACTTCCTCACGCACCCGGGCAAGATCCCGCAAATGATGCGACTCGCACGTGGTGCGAAGCTCGCGACCGAGCTGGCGGCCGACACCGCGATCAGCGCGTGCCGGGACGCGCCCGTCTGACTCCACGATCACGCAGCCGGGCGCACCGGGTCGAATCTCGCGCGTTCACACGTCGATGAACACGCCCTGGGCCGGACCGACCTTGGGCAGGCTGACCTTCTCGAGGAAGTACGCGGTCTCGCTCATCCGGCCCGCGTTGTAGGCGGCGTCGAGCGCGGCCGACTTCCTCACGACCTCACGCCGGAGCGGGAGCGGCACGTCACTCACATAGGCGATCAGCCGCGTCTGCGGCGAGAGCAGTTGCGCGTCGAACCGCTGACCGATCTCCACCCGCAGCCACGCCCGCACGGGGCCCTTGCGGTGGACGAGGTGCTGGGCGTCGGAGCTGATGAGGCCGACCTCGGTGTCGGCGCGCGGCCGCACGCCTCGCTTCTCGAGGCCGAGGAACAGGCCCGCCGCAGTGATGCAGCTTTCACCCTCGCAGCGCACGATGACGTCGCCAGAGCGCGGAGGCAGGTTCTCGACGACCTGCCGCGTCAGCGAGGGAATCGGCTTGGACCAGTCGCTGGGTTTCACCCGTGCCGCGTTGGCCCCGCCGACCACGCCGAACGCGACCAGGCCCGCACAGGACGCGGCCACCACGGCGCGACGCGCGACGCGCCCGAGCGCGTCGGTACTCACGGTCGTCAGCGCCCAGGCCATGAGCACGAACGCGGCCATGGCGAGGATCCACGTCCAGCCGATCCGGTAGCCGTAGACGGTGCCGGGCGTGCGGGCGACCCAGACCACGCCGAGCACGAGCAACACCGACACGACGAGCGCCAGCCGATTCGCGGCTGCGACGCGGCGCCGCCACAGCACCGTGACCGCAACGACGAACGGCACGAGCCACACCGGAAGAGGCGCGGAGTCGAGCAGCAACGGTTCCCCGTTGACGTCGTTGGCCACCCTGCCGGTCAGCCACCGTGGCGCGAGGCCGAACTGACCGCTGATCAGCCGGTAGCCCTGCGCGAACGAGTGTCGCAACGACTCGGTCGGGTGCACGAAGTAGTCGACGATGTTGCCGAGGTTGCCGTGGTGCCCGGCCGAGGTGTGGTTGACCTGTTGGATGACGGGCGGCACCCACATCACGACGAGGATCAAGGCGGCCGGAACACCCCACCGGAGGAGAGAGGGCGCTCGCGCGGCTCCATCCGATTCAGCCGCTTCGCCGCCGGCTGCACGGCGTTGCTGCACGGACCGCACCCATCCGCCGACGCCGATGGCGAAGATGGGCACCGCGAGCAGCACGTACCCGATGTGGGTCTGCACGCAGAACGTCGTCGCCGCGACCGCGAACGGCAACGGCCACAGGTCGCCGCACAACATCGCCCAGGTCAGGAACAGCACGAGGCCGAACGGGAACACCGGCAGATCGGGGTTCCACGGGCTGCTCATCACCGATGGGCCGAAGCTGTGTACCAGGACCGCGCACCCGAGAAGCGTGAGCAGCATGATCGGCAGGCCGCCGTGCCGTCGCGCGATGAGCGCCATGCCGGCGATGCACGCGCCGTTGATCAACAGCGCGCCGACGTGGAGGCTGAGCGAGCTGCCGCCGCTCAAGTGGTACGGAACGGCGAGCGCGTAGAACATCGCGGGGCCCGGATGGCTCCAACGGTCGCGTGAGTAGAGGCCGAGAAGCACCGGATGATGACCGATGTCGCGCACCTTCACTTCGATGCCCGCGACGTCGTCGGCGGGGATGTAGTGCGGACCCCACTTCACGACGATCGTCACCGCCGCGATCAGCAACGGCACCAGCGCCACGACCAGGCCGGCGACGGTCAGCGCACGCGCGACGCCCGGGCGTTCGACCGCGAGGTCGGACGGCTGGATCAGTTCCCGGGGTGACGACCGGCCGGCGGGCACCGGCGAGAGCCTACGGTCCGTTCGCGCCGAATCCGGACGCGGGCCCGACCTCGTTGTGACGCTACGAGCCGCGTACCGGGATCTTCCCGTGCCGGACGACCACGGCGGGGCGACCGGCGCGGAGCGAAAGGTTTCGGCAGGCCACGTCGGGCTGAGACCCGCGACGGATGAGGACTTCGGGGCTCGAGGCGTTCACCGACGGCGTGTTCGCGATCGCCGCCACGTTGCCCTGAGCTTGCTGTCGTTCGGGATCATCTGGATCAACCATCAGGCAACCTTCGACCACGTGAAGAGGTAGCGGCGAGGGCGCTTGACCGCCCTCACACCGCCGCGTTGCCTCACGCAGGCTCACCGTGCCGTCGCGAGCATCTCCCGCAATGGCTCGTTCGTGGCGTGAATGCTCCCGGTGAACGGGTGGTCGAAGCTCACCACGAGCGCGAGGTTCGCGCTGA
>CAZJSY010000329.1:0-3232 GCA_964548555.1 uncultured Burkholderiales bacterium | reverse complement strand
GGTGCATCCTCGGCCTCGGCGCGTCGGGCCCGCAGGTGATCGAAGGCTTTCACGGCGTGCCGTACGACAAGCCCCTCGCCCGCACGCGTGAGATCGTCGACATCTGCCGCCAGGTGTGGGCGCGCGAGGCGCCGCTCGTGCACGACGGCCCGATCTATCGCGTGCCGCTGCCTGCGGAGCAGGGCACCGGCCTCGGGAAGGCGCTGAAGATCATCAACCACCCGGTCCGCTCGCGAATACCGATCTACGTGGCGGCGCTCGGTGAGAAGAACGTCGAGCTCGCGGCCGAGATCGGCGAGGGCTGGCTGCCTCTGTTCTTCGTCCCCGACAAGGCAAAAGAGGTCTTCGGGGCTTCACTCGAGGCGGGTCTGGCCAAGCGCGACCCTGCGCTCGCACCCCTGGAGATCTGCGCAGGCGGGCTCGTCGCGATCGGCGAGGAGAAGGACGTGGCCGGGATCCGTGATTTCGCCCGGCCGGTCGTCGCGCTGTACGTCGGCGGGATGGGCGCGCGGGGACGGAACTTCTACAACGCGCTCGTCCAGCGGTACGGCTACGAGGCCGAAGCGGCCGAGATCCAGGACCTCTACCTCTCGGGCAAGAAGAGGGAGGCCGAAGCCGCAGTGCCGGCGGAGTTGCTGGAGCGCACGAGCCTGGTGGGCCCTGAGAGCTACATCAAGGAACGGCTCGGGGCATACAAGGACGCGGGCGTGACGGTCCTGAACGTCACACCCGTCGCTCCCAATCCGACCGAGGTCGTGGACAAGCTGAAGTCGTGGCTCACGTAGATGCACGTTTTCACAGCGTTGTGGGCAACGAAGCTTGTGACCTTCTGCTCTTCCGCAGCGATGACGGAATTGGCATGGTCTACGGGGACGGCGAACGGGGGCGATCGTGGCGGTCCAGGGTTCGGTGGTCGGAGCAGCCGGGAAGCGCACGGCAATGAGCGCGGTCTACGTGCTGTGCGACGTCATGTGTCGAGTGGCCCGACCGTTCACCCGCACGCGGAGGTGAGCGCCGCGCAAGCCCGATGAGCGACGTCGTTCGCGGGCCCGACGGGATACGCCGCTGCGCGTGGGGCGCGAGCACACCGGAGTACCTCGATTACCACGATTCGGAATGGGGCTTCCCCGTCGTCGAGGAGACACGGCTCTTGGAGATGCTTTGTCTCGAAGGCTTTCAGTCGGGCCTCTCGTGGTTGACCGTCCTACGCAAGCGCGATGCGTTCCGTCAGGCGTTTGCCGGCTTCGACGCTGCCGCGGTTGCACGCTTCGGCGCCCACGACGTCGAGCGGTTGTTGGGAGACGCCGGGATCGTCAGGCATCGGGGCAAGATCGAGGCGACGATCGCGAACGCGCGTGCCGTTGTCGCGCTGCGCGAACACGGGCAGTCGCTTGCGTCGCTGTGCTGGTCGTTCGAACCGGCTCGCCGCACGGCGCCGCGCGCGTTCACGGACCTTTCGTCGAAGACCGACGAATCGATCGCGCTGTCGAGACAGCTCACCCGCCTCGGCTTCCGCTACGTCGGCCCGACGACCGTGTACTCCACGATGCAGGCGACCGGCATCGTCAACGATCACCTCGTGGGATGCAGCGCGCGAGGTCCTGCGGAACAAGCACGGCGCGCGCTCGAACGGCCGGAAGCGCCCGATTGATTCCTACGTACAGGTCCGACCGTTGGTCGGTACCGTCTGTCGGAGGAAGTAGGTGCTCACCACATCGGCCATGCACGGATCGCTCGACCCGTTGAGCAGCCACGTGTGGCCCCAGCCGTTCCAGGTCACGAGGACTCCCGAGGCGAGCGTGTGTGAGAGGCGCTCGGCCCAGAGATGGGGCGTGTTGGGATCACCGGTGTTGCCGATGACCACGATGGGTGGAGCACCTGCGCCCCGGATGTGTGCAAGCGGCATCGGTGACCGGGGCCAGGAGACGCATCCACCGAGGTTGTAGGTGACCGCATATGCACCGATCAGCGGGTACCGACGGTCGAGGTCGCGCGCGAGCTGTCCGGCGCTCCGGGGACTCGGGTGCACCGCCTGGTCCTCGCACGTGATCGTCCACAACGGGTCGACGAGAGACGAGGCGTCGAGATCCTCGAAGAACGTCAGCGACACCTGGCGCAGGGGCGTGCCGTCGCCCTGCGCGGCTGCTTGCACCGCGCTCGGGAACGATCCGAACAGATTCGGAACGCTCAGGTAGAGCAGCGTCGCCGCGTCCAGGTCGCCAACCGTGACGGGATACGGGTCGCCGTTGCCCGGTGCGGGCAGTGGACGGTTCGTCAGCCGTTCCTTCACCTCTTCGTACGTGGCCCGCGGATGTGGGTAGAGCGCGCAGCTCGCGTCGTGCCGGCACGTGTCGAAGAAATGAGCGAGCGACGCCTCGATGGCCGGTGCTTCCTGCCGGGCGGCGTCGGCCAGCGACGTGTGCGGGTCCACTGCGCCGTCGAGGACCATGGTTCGGATCCGGTGCGGGAACAGCTCGGCGTAGGCCGCGCCGAGCAGCGTCCCGTACGACAGCCCGAGATAGTCGATCCTCTCCTCTCGCAGACCGGCGCGGATCGCATCGAGATCACGGGCCGCATTCATCGTGTTGATGTTGCCGAGCAGAGCGCCGTAACGACGTCGACATCGCTCGGCGACATCCTCGAAGAAGCCGGCGCTCGGAAGCGGCCGATCGGGATGCGCAGGCACGGGGATCACCGACGCCGCGGCTGCAGGCGACGTCCCGCAGTCGATGCGGTTGCTGGCACCGGTACCGCGCTCGTCGAAGCCGATGAGGTCGAACTGTGCGGTGATCGGAGACGGAAGGAAGGCCATGACGACCGGGAGGGTGCGTACGCCGCTCTCGCCCGGCCCACCGGGATTGAAGAGCAAGACGCCGCGGCGGTGCGCGGCATCGGTGGCGCGGTGTCGAGCAAGGGCAAGGGTGATCTTCGGCCCGTGGGCTCTCCGGTAGTCGAGAGGTACGGCAATGCTCCCGCAATCGACACCGCTCTGGCCCGGACACGGCGACCATCGAATCGCGGTTGCCGATTCGGTATCCGCCAGTGCATCTCGGGCATGGAGCGGAGCAAACGACATCGCCGCGATGATCAGGCACATTGCGAGGACAAGCCGCTTGTTCACCGGCGCTCCCTCCATGACATGCGCGTCGGTTCGTCGTGCGTTGCTCGAGCACGAGAATAACTGTCACCGGTGCCGTTTACGATTCTGGGTATGGCGGAGGGTGGGTCGCAC
>CAZJSY010000328.1:0-3232 GCA_964548555.1 uncultured Burkholderiales bacterium | reverse complement strand
ACCGGGAGGCCCCACGCGAGCGCCTCGCCGTACACGGTGCCATACGGCTCCCGATAGCTCGGCAGCACGAACACGTCCGCCGCGCTGTACAGCCTGGCCACCTCGTCGCGTGTGATCGCGCCGTGTTGCACGACGCGGCCCGCGAGGTCGGGAGCGCGAAGCCGTGCCCTCACGCGCCGGCTGTATCGCGGCTCGACATCGTCGCGTCCGGCGAGGTGCAGGACCGCGCCCGGGTAGGTCACGCGCGCGAATGCGCCCAACAGCTCGAGGGTTCCCTTGCGCGCCATCCAGTTGCCCACGCTGAGGAACACGACGTCGGCGTCGCCGCGCAGGTCGTCGACGGGCCCTTGCGGTGGCGGTGCCACGTCCCGGCCCGGCGCGACAACCTTCACCCGCGGCGGCGCAAGGTTGTTGGGCGGCGCGGTCAGAACATCCCGGAGCGCGTCGCTCGCCGCGAGGACCAGGCTGCACCCGCGATAGAACCGACGGTCGAACGTCGCCTGCACGACGCGTCGTGCCGCGGTCCCGTCGATGCCACCCGGAGGTTGATGGACGATCGCCGCAAGTGGTTGCGCAGGCCGGCCCCAGCGGCACACTCGCGCGGCGGCGATGCTGTCCACCACGACGACGTCGCCTGTTGCGCCGGTAAATGGGTTGGCGAGCCACTTGACGGGAACGAACTGCAGGCGGGCGTCGTGCGCCGCCGCGAGCTCCGCCATGCGTCGGTGATAGAGGTACCCGCCGGTCAGCTGATCCGGTGAGCCGCGGGTCAGAAGGGAGACCAGCATCAGAATCCTCCACGTATCTCCTACCGCATTCGGCGCCGAGGGACTCTTCGGCGGCGGAGAGCGCTATCCGGTCGAGCTTGCCCGCGCCCTCGCGGACGTCGACGGGGTGGAAAGCGAATTGGTGACGTTCGGACGGACGACCCGGGAGCACGAAGTCGGCCGGCTGCCGGTACGCGTCGTGAGGGCCCGAGGCCACCTCCGTCACCATGCGGCACACCCCATCGCCCAGGTGCCGGTCACCCCGATACGCCGTGCCGACGTCGTCCACGTCCACCACCTCCACAGCACTCCGAGCCGGCTTGCTGCGCTGGTCGCGAACGCGGTCGGCACGAGAACCGCGGTCACCGACCACGGCCTCGCCGGTCGGGATGTGGCCGGCCTGGTGCCGCGACTCTTCGACGCGTTCCTGCCGGTCTCGCAGTACGCCGCCGACGCGGTCGCCGCGCCACCGACCCGGACGACGGTGATCTATGGAGGTGCCGATCCGCGGCGGTTCCGCCCGGACGCGCAGCCCCGCAGCGGTGTGTTGTACGTCGGACGGCTCACACCACACAAGGGTGTGGATCGCCTGATCGCTGCGTTGCCGGAACGAGCGACCCTCACCATCGTCGGCACCGGTGGTCACGACCGTCGCGCGCCGGAGCGCGACTACGCGCGCCACCTTCGGCTCCTAGCCCGGCACAAGGACGTCCGGCTCCTCGGTGCCGTGTCCGACGACGAGCTTCCCGCGCTCTACCGGCGTGCCGCCGTGGTCGCCGTTCCGTCGGTTCACCGCACGTGCTACGGGAGAGACGTTGCCGTATCGGAGCTCCTCGGATTGACGACCTTGGAAGCGATGGCGAGCGCGACACCCGTTGTCGCCAGCAGACTCGGCGGCCTGCCAGAGGTCGTCGTCCACGGCGTGACCGGCTATCTCACGACGCCGGGCGATGTCGTCGAGCTGCGCGCTCGGCTGGCACAACTCCTTGCGGACGCTGCCCACGCGCGGGAGCTCGGCGCTGCGGCGCGGTGTCGCGTGCTCGAGCGGTTCACCTGGGACGCGTGTGCCCGGCGCTGTCTCGGTGTCTACGACGGACTGGTCAGGCGATCGAAGCGCGAAATCCGCCGTACGCGGTCGGCGACTCCCACACCCGAACCGTGAGCAGGTTCGCCCCGGTCGGACGCAAGGCGGTCGCAATCGCCGCATGAGCCCAGCGGGCGAACACCTCGACGGTCACCGCCTCGGCCTCCGGGGGTCGGATCACCTCGAGGTTCCGGTCCCGAACACCATCGGCGACGGCCAGCAGCGCGGCGTCGAGGACGTCCAGGTCACACACCATTCCTCGCTCGTCGAGCTCGTCGCGCTCGACGACGACCTCGATCCGGTAGTCGTGCGCGTGCAGCTCACCCTCCGGCCCTTCCACGCCCGGCATGACGTGCAATGCCCGAACCGTGATCGCAGTGCCGACCTCGTACACGTGACTACTCGTAACACAACGCGACATGCATCACGCCCTCCACGCTCCGGTCGATGGCGTCGAACGCACGGGGTGCCTCGTCGAGCGGGAACGCGTGTGTCGCCAACCGCGCGATGGGTAAGGCAGTCAGCAGCTCCACGCCCGTAGCACGCCGTCGCTCCAGCGACCACCGCCCAGTCAGCCTTGCAGGGATCGTCGAGACCTGCGTGCTGCGAATCGTGAGGCGCCGCCGATGGAACTCCTGTCCGAGAGGAAGTGTCACCGGCTTGTTGCCGTACCACGACGCGACCAGTGCCGTACCCTCGTGGGCCAGCAGCCCGAGTGCAGCCCGCAGGGCTTCGGGGTTCCCACTGGCCTCGATCACCAACGGCACGCCGCCCCGGTGCCCTTCGGTCGTCGCCATGGTCGCGAGACCGAGCGACGAAGCGATGTCGCGCCGCCACGGCACGGGATCGACGCCGATGACGCGCGCGCCCGCATCGGACAGCAGCAGTGCCGTCAGCGTGCCGACGACCCCGAGGCCGAACAAGATCACTGTTTCGCCCAGCACCGGCCCGGCATCGAGGCTGATCTGCAGCGCGGTCTCCACCATGGGGAACAGCGTCGCGAGGCGCGGGTCGACGTCGTCGAGCGGCACGAGCTGCTCGACAGGGACGACGAAGCGCTCCTGATGAGGGTGGAACGCGAAGACGAGGCTTCCATCCACCTCGCCGACGCAGGAGTATCCGTATTGGAACGGATAGCGGAACGTGCCATGGAGCGCACCGAGGCGCTCGTCGAGCGGGACATCCGGGTCGATCTCGCCCCGGAACGCGAGCAGTTCGGTGCCGCTGCTCACCCCGGAGAACAGCGTTCGGACGACCACCTCTCCGGGCCCAGGGCTGCGAAGCGGCACCGAGCCCACGGTGACAGTGCGAGGGCCCGAGAAGATGACCGCCTTGACGGACGACACCTACGCATCGTGCCCTGAATGAAGCGACTCGACCC
>CAZJSY010000327.1:0-3234 GCA_964548555.1 uncultured Burkholderiales bacterium | reverse complement strand
CCGTCGATCTGGCCCTGCGTCGCGTCGACGTTCATGAAGATCTCGAACTTGACGCCGTGCTTCCACTTGGCGGTGCCGTGATCGACCAGACGCGACACGAGCAACGCGGTACCGAGCACGGAGAGCGACACGGTCACGGTGATGATCCCGGCCAGCGTCATGAGGAGGTTGCGGCGCAGCGAGATCAGGGTCTCGCGGCCGAAGTAACGCAGCTTGGCGAACATGAACGGGCTAGCTCCCTACGCCGTACACGCCCCGGGCCTGGTCGCGCACGAGCGATCCGTGGTCGAGCTCGATCACACGACGACGCATCGTGTCGACGATGCGCGCGTCGTGCGTGGCCATGACGACCGTTGTGCCGGTGCGGTTGATGCGATCGAGTAGACGCATGATCCCGACCGTGGTAGCCGGGTCGAGGTTCCCTGTGGGCTCGTCGGCGAGCAAGATCAACGGACGGTTGACGAACGCTCTCGCGATGGAGACGCGCTGTTGCTCACCACCGGAGAGCTCGTGAGGAAAGTTGTCGGCCTTCTTCGCCAGACCGACGAGGTCGAGGATCTGTGGAACCTGTGAACGTGTGACGTGCCGCGGTCGCCCAACGACCTCGGGTGCGAACGACACGTTCTCGTAGACGGTCTTGTTGGGCAAGAGCTTGTAGTCCTGGAAGATGCAGCCGATGTTGCGGCGCAGCTGTGGGACCTTCCACGACGCGAGCTTCGTGATGTCGCGTCCGGCGACGACGATGCGTCCGTTGGTCGGAAGGTCCTCACGCAGGAGCAACCGCAGGAACGTCGACTTTCCCGAGCCGGACGGACCGACCAGAAAGACGAATTCGCCCTTTTGCACGTCGACGGAAACGTCGCGGAGTGCGACGACGTCGCCTCTGTAGATCTTCGAGACGCGTTCGAACCGGATCATGAGCCTCGCCAGGGTACCAGCGGCCGCCGCTCCGCCCGGGTCACGAGATAGTGGCACAACGGGCGCGAACGGGAAAGCCGGGGCCTCGAACGGTTACGCGCCGCCGTCCTCCTGGCGTCGCCACTGCAGGTACGCCTCGACGAACGGGTCGACGTCGCCGTCGAGCACGGCTTGGACGTTGCCCGTCTCGTAGCGGGTGCGCTCGTCCTTCACGAGTTGGTACGGCGCGAGCGTGTACGTGCGGATCTGGCTGCCGAACGCCACCTCACGCTTCTCGCCCGACAGCTTCTCGAGCTCGGCGCGACGCTCCTCGCGCTGACGCTCGGCCAGGCGCGCGGCGAGGATCTGCATCGCCTTCGCGCGGTTCTGGATCTGTGACCGTTCGTTCTGCACCGACACGACGATCCCGGTCGGTAGGTGCGTGATGCGTACCGCGGAGTCGGTGACGTTGACGTGCTGACCGCCCGCACCCGAGGACCGGTACGTGTCGATGCGCAGGTCGTTGGGATCGATATCGGGCTCCTCGGCCTCTTCCAACGCAGGCACCGCGTCGAACGACGCGAACGCTGTCTGACGGCGCGCGTTCGCGTCGAACGGCGAGATGCGGATCAGCCGGTGGACACCTTTCTCACCCGACAACAAGCCGTACGCGTACCGGCCCTTCACGATGAAGGTGGCCGAGCTGATCCCCGCTTCGGTGCCGGGATTGACCGCGTCGATCTCCACGTCGAAGCCGCGTCGCTCGGCCCACCGCGTGTACATGCGCAACAACATCTCGGTCCAGTCCTGCGCGTCCGTACCGCCCGCGCCGGAATGCACTTCGCAGACCGCATCGCGCTCGTCGTGCTCGCCGGTGAACAACGCGCGCAGCTCGAGCTGGTCGAGATCCGAACGCAGTCGCGCGACAGCGGTCTCGACCTCGGGCTCGACGGAGTCGTCGCCTTCGTCGCGGCCCAGCTCGAAGAGTGTCTGCGCGTCGTCGAGCTCACGGTCGAGTCGATCAACGAGCTCGACGTCGTCGCGCACGCGGGCCATGTCGGTCGTGACACGCCGCGCTGCGTCGGGATCGTCCCAGAGGTCGGGACGGCTCGCTTCCTTCTCGAGCCGCTCGAGATCCCCTCGCAGCGCGTCGACGCGCAAATAGGCACGTGCGTCGTCGATCCGCCGGCGCACGTCCGCGAGGTCTTCGGTGAAATCGCGCATCAACCCGAGCCGACCAGCCGGTCAGCGGTTGGCGCCGTGGCAGAGCTTGTACTTCTTGCCGCTGCCGCAGTAGCAGGGCTCGTTGCGACCCGGGGTCTTCTCGACGCGCACGGGCTGTTGCGCAGCCTCTTCGTCGACGGCCGTCGCCGCTCCCCCACCCGCCGGCAGCAACTCGTCGGCCGCGGCCACCGCGGCGGCCTCGAACGCGCCCGCACCCTGCACGGGTCCGTCGGAGGACGAGTAGCGCAGACCGCTCGGCGCACGACGTTGTGTCGCGTCTTCGGAGACGACCTCGAGATGGAAGACGTAGCGGACGAAGTCTTCCTGGATGAGGGCCATCATCGCCGAGAACATGTCGAAACCTTCACGCTGCCACTCGGCGAGCGGATCGCGCTGGCCCATGGCGCGCAGGTTGATGCCTTCGCGCAGGTAGTCCATCTCGTAGAGATGCTCACGCCAGTGCTGGTCGATCACCGACAACATGACGCGCCGCTCGATCTCGCGAAGCGTGTCGGCGCCGATGGCAGCTTCCTTCGCCTCGTATTGCTCCACCGCGTCGTCGTGGAGGAGCTCGACGAGTTGATCGCGGTGCGTGAGCTGGTTGACCTGCTCGACGGTGACCGCGGTCGGGAAGTACAGGGAGATCTGCCGGTGCAGCTCCTCGACGTCCCACTCCTCGGGGAACTCTCCGGGGCAGTGCAGCTCGACCGCGTTGCGGATGGCGGCCTCGATGGCGTTGAACGCTTCCTCACGGAGTTCGCTACCGTCGAGGATCTGCTGGCGGCGCTGGTAGATCACCTTGCGCTGCTCGTTCATCACCTCGTCGTACTGCAGCACGTCCTTGCGGATCTCGAAGTTGCGATCCTCGACGGTGCGTTGCGCGCGCTCGATGGCCTTGGTGACCATCTTCGCCTCGAGCGGCACGTCGTCGGGGAAGGCCTTGCCCATCACCCAGTTCATGGCGCCGGTCGCGAACAGACGCATGAGGTCGTCCTCGAGCGACAGGTAGAACCGGCTCTCACCCGGGTCGCCCTGGCGACCGGATCGCCCACGCAACTGGTTGTCGATGCGCCGGCTCTCGTGGCGCTCCGTACCGAGCACGTAGAGCCCACC
>CAZJSY010000326.1:0-3271 GCA_964548555.1 uncultured Burkholderiales bacterium | reverse complement strand
GGCGAGCAGGTTGCCAACGTCGCCGCGATCTCGGCGAACGACAAGGAGATCGGCCAGCTCATCGCCGAGGCGCTCGGCAAGGTCGGCAAGGACGGTGTGATCACCGTCGAGGAGAGCCAGACGTTCGGCATGGAGCTCGACCTCGTCGAGGGCATGCGCTTCGACAAGGGCTTCATCTCGCCGTACTTCGTCACCGACCCGGAGCGCATGGAGGCCGTCCTCGACGACGCCTACATCCTGCTCGTGAGCTCGAAGATCTCGGCAGTGAAGGACCTGCTGCCGGTACTCGAGAAGGTGATGCAGTCGGGCCGCCCGCTCGTGATCATCGCGGAAGACGTCGAGGGTGAGGCGCTCGCCACCCTGGTCGTCAACAAGATCCGCGGCACCTTCAAGTCGGTGGCGGTCAAGGCGCCCGGCTTCGGTGAGCGTCGCAAGGCGATGCTGCAGGACATGGCCATCCTCACCGGCGGCCAGGTCATCAGCGAAGAGGTCGGCCTCAAGCTCGAGAACGTCGGCCTCGACCTGCTCGGCCGGGCCCGCAAGGTCGTGGTGACGAAGGACGAGACCACGATCGTCGAGGGTGCCGGTTCCCGCAACGACGTGCAGGGTCGCATCAACCAGATCCGCACCGAGATCGAGAACACCGACTCCGACTACGACCGCGAGAAGCTCCAGGAGCGCCTCGCGAAGCTGTCCGGTGGTGTGGCGATCATCAAGGTCGGCGCGGCAACCGAGGTCGAGCTCAAGGAGAAGAAGCACCGCATCGAGGACGCGGTGCAGACCACGAAGGCTGCGGTCGAGGAGGGCGTGGTGCCCGGCGGTGGCGTCGCGCTGCTGCGCTCGCAGGCCAAAGTGCTCGAGCTCGCGGGCACGCTCGAGGGCGACGAGGTGACCGGTGCACGCATGGTTGCACGGGCCGTCGAGGAGCCGCTCAAGCAGATCGCCGTCAACGCCGGGATGGAGGGCGGCGTGGTCGTCGAGAAGGTCCGCAGCCTCAAGGGTGCGAACGGGCTCAACGCCGCGACCGGCGAGTACGAGGACCTCGTGAAGGCCGGTGTCATCGACGCCGCGAAGGTGACCCGCTCGGCACTGCAGAACGCAGCGTCGATCGCGGCCCTGTTCCTCACGACCGAGGCGGTCGTCGCCGACAAGCCCGAGGAGAAGTCGGCGATGCCCGGAGGCGGCGGCATGCCCGGCGGCATGGGCGGCATGGAGGACTTCTAAGTCCTTCGCAGCCTGGCCCGCACAACGGTTCAGCTCACCGGGGCGCCCTTCGGGGCGCCCCGGTCGCGTCCGGACGCCTCAAGTGACCAGGGGTCTGCGACGATGGATGCGTGGGGCAGAAGGAGCTTTCCGTGCATCGGACAAGGCGCGTGCGTGCAGCGGTCGGCATGGCGGCGCTCGCCGTGGCGGCCGGCGCCTGTAGCGGCGGGTCGTCGAGCACGCGAAACAGCACCTCGCTCTCGACGCGCGATCCGGTGCGGCTCGTCGCCTCGAGTGCCGATGCCGCGAGCAACGCGAAGTCGGCGCGCATGTCCCTGTCGATGAGCTTTGCTTCAGGTGCACGCAGCGGCAGCTTCACGGCCGACGGCGCCTTCGACTTCCCCGCGCGTGCCGGAACCATGACGATCGACATGTCGTCGCTCGGCCTTCCCGGTGCCTCAGGTCGCATCGAGATGCGGATGGTCGACGGCGTCGCCTACATGGACATGAGCTCGCTGGCCGGCGCGGCAGGCTCCGATCTCGCGCAGGTACTCGGGGGCAAGCACTGGTTCAAGCTCGACATATCCGGTCTCGCGGGTCCGTCGAGCGGAAGTGGTCTCGGCAATCTCGGTATGAGCGACCCGTCGTCGATGCTCGACGCGCTGCGCGGCGTGTCGAACGACGTGAAGCAGGTCGGCACCGACACAGTGCGCGGCGTCGAGACGACGCACTATGCGATGACGCTCGACATGGCCAAGGCGCTGGAGCGGACACCGGGCCAGTTCCGTGCCCAGGCCGGGAGTGCATTGAAGACATTGGGCACGGGTTCGATTCCCGCAGACCTGTGGATCGACGCCCAGGGTCGTCCTCGCAAACTGGTCGTGCAGCTCGACAGCGTGCGGGCACCGGACGTGTCGGCGGTTGCGATGACCATGGAGCTCTACGACTACGGAACCGCGGTCGCGGTGCAGGCTCCGCCCGTCGACGACACGGTTGACATGTCCGGCATGGTGGGCGGTCTCCTGAACGGCGCCGGTTCCGGAGCCAACGCCGGCACGGCCTGAGCGCGCGGAGGCGTTGCGGGGACGGCCCGGGGCTAGCCTCGGGATCGTGGATCCTGTCGCGCCGTCGATCGGTTGGGGCGTCCTCCATCTCTTCTACCGGGTCGACCGCGCCCGCGCCGAAGCCGATCCCGAAGCGGCGAAGCGTGTCGTCGACGCCATCACGTCACTCGAGACCGACGGGCATCAGGCGCTGGTGTTCGCCGTGCTCGGTCACAAGGCCGACCTCGGCGTGATGGCGCTCGGTCCCGACCTCGCCCGCCTCCAGGCGTTCCAGCAGGAGCTCCGGGCCGCGCCGCTCGAGCTCGTGTCGTCGTACGTGTCACTCACCGAGCTGTCCGAGTACACGTCCACCGAGGACGACGAGCGCGCGCGTCTGTCGGCCGAAGATGATCTATCGGGAGACGACCTCGAGGCGAAGGTCCAGGTGTGGCGGGACCGGATGGCGCACTACGGCGAGCACCGACTGCACCCGCAGCTCCCGGCGAAGAAATTGATCTGCTTCTATCCGATGTCGAAGCGTCGACATCCCGGCGAGAACTGGTACGAGCTGCCGTTCGATGATCGCAAACGACTCATGGGCGGTCACGCGCGCGTGGGTCGACGCTACGCCGGGAGGATCCTGCAGCTCATCACCGGGTCGGTCGGACTCGACGACTGGGAGTGGGGCGTCACGTTGCTCGCCGACGATCCCGTCGCGTTGAAGGAGATCGTCTACGAGATGCGCTTCGACGAAGTCTCGGCCCGCTACGCCGAGTTCGGCACGTTCATCACCGGTCTGGTGCTCGAACCGGCCGAGGCGCTGCGCCGGGTCGGAGTCGGCGGATGAGCACCACGGGTTCCAGCGTGCGGCTGTTCGTCTCGTTCCCCGAGGAGCTCGTCGAACGACCGATGATCTACGAGATCGTGCGCGCGTACGACGTCGTGCCGAACATCCGCCGCGCGAACGTCGAGGCCCATTCGGGCTGGGTCATCCTCGAGCTCACCGGAGCGCCCGACCAGCTCGA
>CAZJSY010000325.1:0-3305 GCA_964548555.1 uncultured Burkholderiales bacterium | reverse complement strand
GCGACCTGTGCGGGGAGGAGACCGAAGTTGTCGCGGGTCACCATGTAGGCGCCGCCCGCGGTCGGATATTCCTTGATCGTTTCCCGGTACGACAGGATCAGGAAGAAGAGCACGACCAGCATCGCGATCGTGATCGGGACCACGAGGCTGAACGCCGCGAGGCCTACGGCGATGACGAGGACACGAAGGATCTCCTCGGTGGCGTACGCCGAGGAGGAGATGCAGTCGGACGAGAAGACCGCGAGCGCGGTGGGGATGCCCAGCCGCTCGTTCTCGAGCTCCTCCGTGTCGAGCGGCGGACCGAGGAGCCGGTTCTTGAGTCTGTAGCCCTTGCTCTCCCTGAGCTCCAGCTGCGGAGCCGGCGGTAGTGGCTTCGGCTCCGCCCTGGGGGACATCGTGCGCATCGCACCAGTCAACCACGCCGCGCGGCCCTGCTCGGATGCGGTGGGGCCTGTTCGGGCCGGTAGCATCGGAAGACTCAGCGAGCACGGGAGCGAGCCGGTGCACGTCGTCGTCGTCGGATGCGGGCGAGTGGGCAGCGAGCTCGCCGGATTGCTGGAGAAGGCCGGCCACACCGTCGCCGTCGTCGACAAGCGCCGTGAAGCGTTCCGGCGTCTCCCGACCGGCTTCGGTGGCACCACGCTGGTCGGCTTCGGCTTCGACCGCGACACCCTCGTCGAAGCGGGCATCGAACGGGCGGGCGCGCTGGCCGCGGTCACGAGCGGCGACAACTCCAACATCATGTCGGCGCGCGTGGCCCGCGAGACGTTCGAGGTCGAGCGGGTCGTCGCACGCATCTACGACCCGCGGCGCGCCGTCATCTACCAGCGGCTCGGCATCCCGACGGTCGCCACGGTCTCGTGGACCACCGATCAGGTGATGCGACGACTTCTTCCGGGTGCGCATCCCGCCGACTGGGTCGACAGCAGCGGCCAGGTGTGTCTCGTCGAGCGGGATCTGCCACCGCAATGGGCGGGCCACAAGCTCGCGGGCCTCAACGAGCCCGGCCGCTTCGTGCTCGGCGCGGTCACCCGCCTGGGTGGCGCCCGGGTGTTCGACGGGACGCTCGTCGGCCAGGAAGGTGATGTGTTGCACTTCGTCGTCGACATCAACGATCTCGACGCGCTGCAGCAACGCCTGGCGGGCCGGCCCGAGGAAAGCGGCCACTGATGCGCGTGGCGGTCGCAGGTGCGGGCAACGTCGGCACGTTCATCGCGAGCGAGCTCGTGAACAACGGACACTCGGTGCTCCTGCTCGAGCAGAACCCGGAGGTGGCGGCGAAGGTCCCGACGCGCGAGGGCATGGAGGTACGGGTCGCCGACGCGTGCGAGGTCTCGTCGCTCAAGGAAGCAGGCCTCGAGACCTGCGACGTCGTCGTGGCCGCGACCGGCGACGACGAGGACAACCTGGTCGTCTCGCTGCTGGCGAAGCAGGAGTTCGCCGTGCCCCGCGTCATTGCACGGGTGAACCATCCCAAGAACGAGTGGCTCTTCAACGAGACCTGGGGCGTCGACCTCTCGGTCTCGACGCCGCACCTCATCACCGCCCTCGTCGACGAAGCGGTGAGCGTCGGACGCCTCGTGCGGCTGTTCCAGCTCGAGGGCGGCCAGGTGCGACTCGTGGAGGTCCGCCTCGGCGAGGATTCACCGATCACCGGCAAGGCGATTCGCGAGGTCGACGTGCCACGTGACGCGACATTCGTCGCCATCGTGCGTGACGACCACGTGGTGATGGCGCGTGGTGACACGGTGTTCCATCCGGGGGACGAAGTGCTGGCGCTCGTGACGCCCGAGTCGGAAGACGAGGTCCGCCGCCTGCTCACCGGCGGGTAGCACCGTCACATTGCTCCCTCGGGCTGCGCCCTCCCGGGCATCCGCCCAGGGCGCAGCTTCGTCCGCACGTCACAGTCCGCCGCTCGCGCGGTGTCGCATGGCATCCTGACCGACCGATGTCGCCGATCCCGGCCCGCGCTCGCGCTCGCACGACGTCATCGCTCCCTCGCTGCGCCCTCCCGGGCATCCGCCCAGGGCGCAGCTACGTCCGCACGATGTCATGGCTTCCTCGGACGAAGGCGATCCTCGCGGCTCTCGTCGTCGCGGCCGCAGCGTGCTCGGGAGGCAGCGGGAAGGCGAAGACCCACCCGACCGCGACCACGAAGACCGCGAGCAGCGTCGCGCTGCGCGTCACGGACGCCACGGTCGCGAGCGTCGGACCCCAGGTCGCGTTGCCGGCCGACGTACGAGACAAGATCGCGCAGGCGGTGAACCACTACGTCGAGTCGGCCGTGGTGTCTCCACTGCGATCTGGCACGGTCGCAACGGACCTCGCCGGCATCTTCACAGCGGGCGCCGGGGCGAAGCTCAACGGCCCCGACCGTTCGACGCTCACCGAAGAAGGCGTTCCGAAGGCGACCGGCGACGTCAGTCCGGCGGCGGCCGAGTGCAAGCTTACGGCACTCGTCGATGCCGCGGGTCAGGTCGTGCTCGTGTCCGCGGCGCTCAACCTCGACCTGCGCGTGGGCGTCGCAGGCGGTGAGCTCCACCTCGTCCGCAACGGCGATCTCCTGTTCGCGAACGACGGCGGCACATGGCGCGTCGCGGGCTTCGACATGTCGGTGATGCGCACCGGCCCGGGAGTGCAGGCTGCCTCCGGGCACGCGAACGCGGTGCCGTCGGTATGAGGCTCGCACGCCGGCACCCCGTCCTCGCGACCGCGGCCATCGCGACGCCGTTGACCCTGCTGCTCGGGCTGAGCCTGCTGTTCGCAGCGTGGCTCAACGGGGCGCGCATGCCGTTCGCGTCCGGAACGACATGGTTCGCGGTACAGAAGGTCGGCAGCGCCCATTACAACGGCGAACCGACGCAGCCGGTCTTCTTCCTCGTGGTGGGCAACGACTCGCGCGGCGGTCCGGGCAGCGCCCTCGGGGACGCGCTGCATCTCGTCGGCGTGAATCCGTCGCTGCACAAAGCGACCATGCTGGACATCCCGCGCGACACGGGAGCCGAGATCCCGGGCCACGGCTTCGACAAGATCAACGCCGCGTTCTCCCGGGGCGGCGTGCGACTGCAGGCCCAGACCGTCGCGAAGATGGTGGGCGTCGACATCCCGTACGCGATCACGACCGACTTCGGTGGCTTCATCTCGATGGTCGACGGTGTTGGCGGCGTCGACATCAACGTCCCGTTCCAGATGCACGACACGTTCTCCGGCGCGTACTTCCAACCAGGGCTGGTTCACATGAACGGCACGCAGGCGCTCGCGTTCTGCCGCGACCGTCACGACTTCGGGATCGGCGACCTGCAACG
>CAZJSY010000324.1:0-3312 GCA_964548555.1 uncultured Burkholderiales bacterium | reverse complement strand
CCGCAGCACGACTGCGCGGCCGGGAACTCGACCGTGCAGCCCGCGGCCTCCAGCAACCGCACTGCGGCGACCCCGGTCTCCGGCATGACCTGATCCACCATGCACGTCACGAACAACCAGACGACGGGCCGCCGTTCGTCCGCGCCTCCACTGTCGTGTTGCCGCCCGTCCATCTCAGACCCACACCTCGGGTCCGCGTACCTGCACTCCGTCGATCCACGCCGCGAGCACCGCGAGGGTGGTCGGGTCGAGCGCCACGAGATCGGCTCGGCCTCCGACACCGCAGTCCCCGAAATCGCCCAAGCGGAGAGCCTGCGCCGGAATGCACGATGCCATCTCGATCGCGCGCAGCCGTGGCACACCGATGGCGACGATGTTACGCACCGCGGCATCCATCGTGAGCACGGATCCGGCGAGCGTTCCGTCGGCCAGGCGCGCCGCGCCGCCGGACTCCGACACCGTGATCTCGCCGACCACGCCGGCTCTCACTGCGACCGAGTCGGTCACGAGCGCGACGTTGCGCTTGCGTGCGATCGCGAGACGAAGTGCGACGGGGTGAACGTGCACCAGATCGGCGATCAGCGTCGGCGTGAGATCGTCGATGTCGAGCGCCGCGCCGACCAGCCCGGGCTCCCTGTGGTGCAGCGGCGACATCCCGTTGTAGAGGTGCGTCACGAGGCGGGCGCCGGCGCGGGCGGCCGCCGCGGCCTCGTCGTACGTCGCGGTCGAATGGCCGAGTGACACGGTGACACCGCGGGAGGTCAGCAGCCGGGTCCCGGCCAGGGCGCGGTCGGCTTCGGGCGCGAGCGTCACCATGCGCACGACGTCGCGGTGACCGTCGAGCAGCGCCGACAACCACTCGGGTTGCGTCTCACGCAGCAACTCTCGCGGATGTGCGCCCGGTGCGCCGCCGAGGAACGGTCCCTCGAGGTGCGCGCCCACGATCGCGGGCAGGCTCCGCTCCGCCGCGTCGGCACGCGCCGCGGCGACCCGCTCCAGCACGGGTCCGTACGTGCCGAGCGGTGCGGTCACAATCGTCGGGCAATAGGCGGTCACACCGTGGGCGAGCAGTCGCCGGCCCGCGCGCCGCCATCCCTCCGGGTCCGCGGCGACGAAGTCCACGTCGGCGATGCCGTTCACCTGGAGGTCGACGAAGCCGGGAGCGAGCACGACACTTCCGAGGTTCAACGCGCCCGCGACCGTCCCCTCGCCCGCGTCGACGACGAAACCGCCGTCGACGGCCAACCAGCCCGGCTCTTGCAGCACGAGCCGGTCACCTCGGGGAACCACGACTGCCGCGGCCCCCAGTACACCGGGCATCTCAGTCGGCTTCGTTCGACAGAGCCAGAGACAACCGCACGAGACCGACGAGCGTGCGGGGGACGCGAGCCAGGATGGGCGTCCGCGACGGCCGCCGCTCGACCACGGTGACGGGGATCTCCTCGACCCGCATCCCGGCGCGCTCCGCCCGGATGATGAGCTCGGTGTCGAAGAGATCCGGACCGGCTCGGCACCGGTCGGCGAAGCGCATGAGAGGGACGCGGCGCAACACCTTCATACCGTGAGTATCGGACGTTCGGATGCGAAACGTCATACGAAGGATCGCGTCGAATACCGCCGTGGCGAGACGCCGCAGCGGTCCGCGCTGATCACGCGCGCCGACCGCTCGCTTCGACGCGACCACGATCGCGATCGGGTCGGTGCTCTCGGTCTCGATGAGACCGAGGGCCTGCTTGAGGAAATGAAGGTCGTAGTAGTCGACGTCGAACGTGGCCACCTCGTCGCCTCGTGCGAGCAGGAGACCCGACCGCAGCGCGTCGCCGTAGTTCGGGTCGGCCAGATGCTGCGCGCGAACCTCGGGCAGCGCGCGCTCGAGGTCGTCGGCAATCGACGGCGTCTCGTCGGTCGAGCCGTTCTCGACCACGATCACCTCGAAGTCGATGCCCCACCCACGTATCCCGTCGACGACGTCGCGCACGCTCGCCTCGAGCAGCACCGCCTCGTTGTACGCGGGCATGACCACGGACAGCATCACGACCGAAGACGCGGGTCGGGAAACGGGAACGCGTCGACCGCCGGCACGCGCGTGACCCGGGAGCCGGAGCGCACCACGAGCCCGTCGCCGCCGGCCTCGACGTCGAGGGAGCAGAAGCCCGCGGGATCGGTCGGAACCGGCCCGGCTTCCGCCTCGACACTCACGTCGGAGCCCGCTTCCGCGCGCCAGCGTCGGTAGTCGTCGACGGCGAGGCGGCAGAGACGATCGACGACCGACTGGTCTTCGCGGACGGCGAGGTCCATGTCCACCGCCGGGCCGCCGTCCGGCAGGGGCACGACCGCCGGCTGGATCAGGAAGCGCGGTCCGAGCACGACCCGGTCGGTACGGGCACGCGCACTGCTCCACGCGAGCAGCAACGCGAAGACATGCATGAACGTCAGCTCCGCGTCGGGTCCGGCGACCCTCCACCGACCATGCTCGCGCCGCGCGACGGGCCGCAACTGTTGCACGAGACGCAGCGCGGCGAGCGCGGCATCGACCTCGAGGCGGGCCTGGCGGGCCCAGGGCACGAGCTCCGCACCGAGCGGCTCGTCCTCGTTCCAGTCCGTGATCGCGTCACGCAGGGGTTCGAGCTCGGCAAGCAACTCCACGACCGGCGCGGCCCAGTCGGGACCTCCGAGCTCCGCGGCGAGGACGTCGACGAGCCGGGCGCAGTCGAGCTCCGACGGGTACAGCTGGGGCGAGTCGGCGCACGCCCGCGCCAACGCCCGAAGGGTTCGCGCTCGCGTTCCGGCGACGTCGGCGATCGCCCGCTCCCACGACGACGCCTGGTCGTAGCCGTACGGATCGCGCAGGAAGTCGGCCGCGGTCGCGAGCGCGATCTTCGACGCGTGGGGCTGCACCATCGGGTTCAGGAGGATTCCCGACACCTCGTCGCAGAGGGCGGGGTCCCGTCCGCGGTACGGACCGAGATGGAGCGCCCGTGCCATGGGCCCGTCGTTGACGGGATAGTTGTCCCAGAGGAGCGGGGCGCGCCCGCCCATGACGCCCGCTCGTGCCCGGGCCTCCGATGCCGTGATCGTGCGCGCACACACGGTGGAGCCGGTCCACATCACGTCGACGCCGTCCGGCAGCCCCGCGACGAGGTCGTGCAGATACGGGGTCGCCTGCGCGCCGACATAGTCGGTGGGGACAAGCGTCAGCTGCACGTCGGGGGCCGCGACATCGAGCTCGTGCCGCAGCCAGGAGGTCAGCTCGGCGTGCCGGCTCCCGAGGCCGGGCCTCATCGGGATGTCGTCGACCGCGAGGACGAACCA
>CAZJSY010000323.1:0-3326 GCA_964548555.1 uncultured Burkholderiales bacterium | reverse complement strand
GCCCGCGATCTCGCACACTTCACCGTCGATCACGCGCCCGCGGCGCAACGCCGAAAGGTCGGCGCGCACGATCGTCGTGTACCGCGGGCCGGCCGGCCCGGCTTCGTCGCCTTGCGCGGCGAGTGCCATGAGGGCGTCGAACGCGTATGCCTCCCGCGCTTCGCGGCGTCCCGCAGCCCGCGCCCGGGCGAACTCCTCGTCGACGAGCTTGCGCAGCCTCACCTCCAACCGGGCGCCCGCGACGGCCGTGCCGTACACACTGGCTCGCCAGGCGCCCTCGGCGTCCCGCCACGTGCGGAAGTGACGCCGCTCGTGGATGCGCCGCTCCGTTGCGTCGGGACTCGGATCCGCCGCGGCCCGCACCCGCAAGACCTCGTCGTGCAACTCCTTCAGGGATCCCCGCTGCGCCTGCTCCAACAGCCGCTGTTGCGCGGCCGGGTCGACGCTCGAGCCCTCGACCACCAACGCGGCCTGCGCGTCCGACAGCCCACCGTCACGCACGGCGCGTTCGACCTCGCACAGCTGATCCAACTTCTGCGACGTCTCGAGCAGGGAGCGCGCCGTCGTGACGGAACTGCCGCCCCGCTCGGCCAGGAACTCCGCGGCGGAACGATGCCCAGCGCGCGCCCACTCGCGCGACGCTTCGACGCGCCGCGCCATCAGCGTCTTGCCTGCTGCGCCGAGTCGTTCGATCGCATCGAACAGCTCCCAGACCGACACTGCATCGGGCAGCGCGACCGCGTCGGGTTCGAGCGCGCGCACCGCCGCCGACAGCTGCTCCCGGATCTCCGCCAACCCGATCACACCCCGAGTATGAACGCGGGGTGTGACAGTTATCGAACGCCGTCAGAACGAGATCCGGCTCGCGGGCAATACACTCGATCTGTTGCAGGCGCTCGAGGACGTCCCGCGGACCCGCCCCGGGCCTGCGCCGCCGTTTCGGCGCTCGGGCTAGTCGCGCACCTCGGCGCGCAGCGCGCGCACGGTCGAGCCTTCACGCGGCCGGTGAGCGAAGGGCTCGTAGCGGAAGATGCGCATCGCGTTGCTGTGCGTCATCTTGTCGATCTCGTCGTCGGGCACGCCTTCGAGCTGCTTGCTCAGACTCTCGGGAGAGTGCGGCCAACTCGAGTCGGAGTGGGGGTAGTCGCACTCCCAGGTGATGTTGTCGATGCCGATCGCGTGGCGGTTCTCGACCCCGCTTCGGTCGCTGATGTAGCAGAACGTGAAGTGCTCACGCGCGACCTGGCTGGGGAGCTTGTCGCCGAAGTCCTGGTGGGTCCAGAACCGGTGCTGCTGGTAGACATAGTCGATCCGCTCGAGCCAGTAGGGAAGCCAGCCGGTTCCGCCCTCCGACAGCGCGAACTGCAGGTTGGGGAACTTCCGCAACACCTGCGACCAGAGCAGGTCGGTTGCCGCCTGCATCGTGTTCATCGGCGTCAACGTGATCATGATGTCGATCGGTGCGCCCGGCGCGATCTCGAGCATCGTCGAGCTCGAGCCGATGTGGAGGCAGATCACCATGCCCTCGTCTTCACACGCGGCGAAGAACGGATCCCAGTGGTCGCCGAAGATGTGTGGCCAACCGAGCTTGAACGGGTTCTCGGAGAACGTGACCGCGTGGCAACCCTTCTTCGACACGCGGCGCACCTCGTCGGCCATCAACTGCGGGTCCCAGATCGGCGGGATCGACAGCGGGATGAACCGACCGGGATACGTGCCGCACCACTCGTCGATGTGCCAGTCGTTGTAGGCCCGCAGCAGGTTCAGGCCCATGTCCTTGTCGGTGGAGCGGCTGAACAGCTGCCCGCAGAACTGCACGAAGCTCGGGAAGCACATCGATCCGAGCACGCCGTTTCGGTTCATGTCGTTGACGCGCTCGTGGATGTCGTAGCAACCGGCGCGCATCATCCCGTAGTTGGTGGGCTCGATGTTGTATTCCTCGGGCGGACGGCCGGCGACCGCGTTGAGGCCGATGTTCGGGATGACGTTGTCCTCGTAGACCCACACGTCGATGTCGCGCTCGTCGTCGTGGACGTTCTTCGGTGCGAACTCCTGCCACTTCTCGGGCAGGTGGTTCTTGAAGAGGTCGGGTGGCTCGACCACGTGGTCGTCGACACTGACGAGAACGAGATCCTCGGCCTGCATTCCGCACCCCCCGCCGGCTCCCGCTCGCCGGCGACGAACGACCGAGCCAGTTCTGTGACGTCAGTGTCAGAGTACCGCCGAAGCAGCGTCCCGGTCGAGGAGCGCGGGAACCTCGGGCACGATCCGGAAAGCTGAGCGGGCGCCGCCTCCGGCGGTAGCGTCACGCCGTCGAGGCGCGACGCACGAGGGGGATCAGTTGGAAGGCGACCAGTTGAATCTCGGCCTGCTGCTGCTGCGGGTCGTCGTGGGTGTCGTCATGTTCGCCCACGGCTACAACCACGTGTTCCGCGGCGGCAAGATCGCGGGGACGGGCCGGTGGTTCGCGAGCCTCGGCATGAAGCCGGGCTGGCTGCACGCGTGGCTCGCGAGCGTGGTGGAGTTGGCGTCCGGCGTGATGCTCATCGCCGGGTTCCTCACGCCCTTGGCCGCGGCGGGCGTCGTCGGCGTGATGCTCGTCGCGTGGATCATCAACCATCTCCGCAACGGGTTCTTCATCTTCCGGCCCGGCGAAGGCTTCGAGTACGTCATGACGCTGTGCTTCTGCGGACTGGCGATCGGCGCGCTCGGGCCGGGGGAGTGGTCACTCGATCACGCGCTCGACATCGAGTTCAACGGCTGGTGGGGATTCGGGATCACCGCGATCGCCGGCATCGGCGGGGCGCTGGCGTTGTTGGCGACGTTCTGGCGTCCGCCCCGGAAGGAACCGGCTGCAACCTGACCGGTACTAGCCCCGCGGCGTCATGTCCAGATCGGGCGGTGGCATCTCGGGGATCTTCCAACGCAGGAACGGCTTGTCGTAGAGCTCGTGGTACGCGTTGGCCTGATCGACCATCTCGTGGAACGCGGCCTCGAACCCGTCCCAGTCTTCGTTCTCGATGGCCTGCTTGACCTTCTCGACCTGCTCCTCGATGAACTTGTACATGTTGTCGGTGTACTTCGGGCGCAGCAGGACGCCCATCTCCATCAAGTTCACCGCTTCCTTCAGTTGGAAACGCGCGAGCGGCTTGTTGTGTGCCTTGCCCGCGTAATAACACTTCCAGATCCGTTGTCCGACTTCGGGCATGACGCGGGCCATCCCGGGCTGGACGGCACCGAGCTCCTCGAGCGTGAGCCTGCTCTTGCCGGTATCGATGATGTGGTCGTGCTCGGGGATGTCGGCCATCGACCCCTCCTCGTGGTCA
>CAZJSY010000322.1:0-3343 GCA_964548555.1 uncultured Burkholderiales bacterium | reverse complement strand
GTGCGCTGGGCCAGTTGCAACATCTTCTCGACGCAGGACCACGCCGCCGCCGCGGTCGTCGTGGGGCCCGAGGGCACACCCGATGCGCCGGCCGGGGTGCCCGTGTTCGCGTGGAAGGGCGAGTCGCTCGAGGAGTACTGGTGGTGCACGGAGCAGGCGTTGCGCTGGCCCGACGGCGCGGGTCCCAACATGATCCTCGACGACGGGGGTGACGCGACGCTGCTCGTCCACAAGGGCTACGAGTACGAGCTCGCCGGCGAGATCCCCGACCCATCGACGGCCGACTCCGAGGAGTTCGGTGTCGTGCTGAAGCTGCTTCATCGCCTCGCCGACGAGAACCCGCGCCTATGGCACGAGCTCGCACCGGGCATCAGGGGCGTCACAGAGGAGACGACCACCGGTGTGCACCGCCTCTACCAGATGCAGGCGAACGGCACGCTGCTGTTCCCGGCCATCAACGTCAACGATTCCGTCACGAAGTCGAAGTTCGACAACCTCTACGGCTGCCGGCACTCGCTGATCGACGGCATCAACCGCGCCACCGACGTGATGATCGCGGGGAAGGTCGCGGTGGTGTGCGGCTACGGCGACGTGGGCAAGGGCTGCACGCAGTCTCTCCGGGGCCAGGGCGCGCGTGTCGTCGTGACCGAGATCGACCCGATCTGCGCGTTGCAGGCCGCGATGGAGGGGTACCAGGTGACGACTCTCGACGACATCGTCGAGACGGCCGACATCTTCGTCACCACCACGGGCAACAAGAACGTGATCACGGTGGATCACATGGCCCGGATGAAGCACAACGCGATCGTGGGCAACATCGGTCACTTCGACACCGAGATCGACATGGCCGGCCTGGCGAAGGTTCCCGGCATTCAGAGGCGCAACGTGAAGCCACAGGTCGACGAGTGGATCTTCCCCGACGGGCACGCGGTGATCGTGCTCGCCGAGGGCCGGCTGCTGAACCTCGGTTGCGCGACGGGGCATCCCAGCTTCGTGATGTCGAACAGCTTCACCAACCAGGTGATCGCGCAAGTGGAGTTGTTCACCCACACCGATTTCTACGAGCGCAAGGTCTACACGCTGCCGAAGCACCTCGACGAGAAGGTGGCCCGGCTGCACCTGGAAAAGCTCGGTGTGAAGCTCACGCAGCTCACCGAGGATCAGGCGGAGTACATCGGTGTGCCCGTCGAGGGTCCGTACAAGCCCGAGCACTATCGGTACTAGTCGATGAGCGTTGTGCGGCGGTCTGCGTCGACGGGTGACGCCGGCCGCCGCACGACCTCCGATCCGATCCCGCCGACGATCGAGTGGCGACGAGGTCGGATACGCCTGATCGACCAGCGCGCCCTGCCGGCCCGTCTCACCTTCGTCGAGTGCACAACCGTCGGGCAGGTCTGCGAGGCGATCCGCTCGATGGTCGTGCGGGGCGCGCCGGCACTCGGCGCGACCGGCGCGTACGGCGTCGCGCTCGCGGCCGCCGGCGCTCGCAGCGATACAGCGGTGCGCGCCGCCGCCGACCGCATCGTGGCCACGCGCCCGACCGCGGTGAACCTCCGGTGGGGTGTCGATCGGGCGCTCGAGGCGTATGTGCGCGGTGGCGCCGAGGCCGCACTCGAAGAGGCCGACCGCATCGCGCTCGCCGACGTCGAGGCGAACGTCGCCATCGGCCGTTACGGCGCCGAGCTCCTGAGCGACGGAGCGCGCGTCATGACCCACTGCAACGCGGGCGCGCTCGCGTGCGTCGGGTACGGCACCGCGCTCGGCGTCATCCGCGCCGCGGCCGAAGCCGGGAAGCGGCCGCGGGTCTGGGTGGGCGAGACCCGTCCCGTGTTGCAGGGCGCCCGGCTGACGGCATGGGAGCTCGACCGGCTCGGGATCGACGCGACCGTCGTCGCCGACTCGATGGCCGCGTCGCTGATGCGCAGCGGCGAGGTCGATGTGGTCGTCGTGGGTGCCGACAGGATCGCCGCCAACGGGGACGTCGCCAACAAGATCGGTACCTACGGTCTCGCCGTGCTCGCCGCGCATCACGGCGTACCCTTCGTCGTCGCGGCGCCCACGTCGACGGTCGACCTGTCGACACCGGACGGCGCGCACATCGAGGTCGAAGAACGCGACGGCGACGAGGTGCGTCGGGTCGTGGGCGTGCGCATCGTCCCGACCCGCGTGGCGGTGCTCAATCGGGCGTTCGACGTGACACCCGCCGGGCTGGTGGGCGCGATCGTCACCGAGTGCGGCGTCGCGCGCAGCCCGTACGTCGAGTCGCTCGAGCGGCTCGTGGGCGACGCCGTCACGTAGCACGAGCACTCTGGCGTCGTTTTGGTACCGCGGCGGTACCAACGACGCCGGCTGTAGATGTCACACCCGGCCGTTAGGTTGCGGCGATGCTCGGCGTCGTCGCGGCCGCGATCTTCCCGTTGCGCTGTCCTGGATGCGGACGGCGCGCCGAACCCGTGTGCGGGTCGTGCGCACGCACCATGCGCGCGCCCGTCCGAGCGGCACCCCCGCACGGTATCGACGCGTGGTGCGCACCCTTTTCGTACGAAGCCGTTGCCCGGGAGCTCGTCGCTCGTGTGAAGTATCGCGACGCGCGCGCCGCGGTTCCGTGGCTCGCCGGCGCGATGGCCGCGATGGTGGAGGAGTGTGGGCTGGGCGATGTCGACGTCGTCACATGGCCGCCGACCACTGCGGCCCGACGGCGCGCCCGCGGCTTCGACCACGCGCGACGGCTCGCGGTCGAGGTCGCCCGGCGGATCGATCGGCCGGTGGGGGAGCTGTTGCGCCGCGCGCCGGGGGAGCCGCAGACGGGGCGCCCGTCGGCCCAGCGGCGCCTCGGCGGGCCCGAGTTCACGGCGATCCGCGCGCCGGCCGCGGTGTTGCTGGTCGACGACGTGGCCACCACGGGCACAACGCTGCGCGCCGCCGCTTCGGCGCTGCGAGCAGCCGGCACGGGATGGATCGCCGCCGTTACCGCGGCGCGTACACCGCCGCTGCGCTGAGCGTCTATACCATCCACCACACGAGCAACTTCTCGCGCCATGCTGTTCTCACGTCACGATCGGTGAGCGATGAGGACGAAGCATGAGCATCAAGGCTTCCGGCGCGAACAGCAGCGACACCCGTTCCCGGGCGCCGGTCGACGAGACCAGGCCGGGGCCGACCGGTCCGATCCAGCCGGTACCGAAGCGCATGCCGGACGGTGAGCCATCGGCGGCCGGCGCCGAGTGTGCGGACACGCGGGGCCCTGGGCAGATGCCCGGGACCGCCCCGGGAGGGAGCAATGTGATGCGCCGGTCCGAGCGGCTCCGGCAGCTGCGCGAGCAGATCCGCTCGGGCACGTACG
>CAZJSY010000321.1:0-3360 GCA_964548555.1 uncultured Burkholderiales bacterium | reverse complement strand
CCTGCCCATCTGACGCGTCCGCCACGCCCTGCCCATCTGACGCGTCCGCCCCGCCCTGCCCCTGCCCCCGCCCCGCCCCCGCATCGCTAGTTGGGACACTTTCCCGTCTATATCACGGTCAAGTGTCCCAACTGACGAGTGTCGCGGTCAGACGGGCGTGAGCTCGGACAGCAGGTTCTCGAGGCGGTCCTCGGCCGGCTCGGTGAGCGTCGCGAAAGCGATGTGCGCGTACTTGGTACCTGCCGCGTCGGTTCGGGTGCCGACGACGAGGCCGCGCGCGGTCAGGATCGAGCCCGCTGGCGTGGAGCCGTCCTCGCGCAGGTCGACGACGTCTTCGAGCAGGTCGAGCTCGACGACATCCCCGACGGAGAGTTCCACGCCGGCCAGGAGCATGCCTCCGGCACCGAGGTCGCAGGCGCGCCCCGACATCGTGGGCTCGACGCCGTTGGGTCGCAGCCGCTGCACCCGCACCGGCAGGCGGCACGCCATGCGCGGGTGCGCACGACGGTCACGCCCGGCGATCACGTGAGGGCGTGTGCACTCCAACCAGATCGGCGGGTTCGGCACCGCGGTGATCTCCACCTCGGCGCTCCACACCGTGCCGTCGCTGAGCATCTCGAGGCGGACGGCGCGGCCCGGCAGCCAGTCTCCGGGAAACGCGTCGACCAACCGGATGCGCACGCTCCGCCCGGTCGCCATCGCGATCACACCGAGACAGACGTCGTCGGGCTCGGCCGGATCCACGACCCGGACGTGACGCCCGGCGGCCAGCAACAGGTCCGGCTGCACGCTGCTGCGACGAGGGGTGAAGTGGTCGGTCCTCGACATGGTTCCTCGCTGCGTCTCGTGGGGTGCGCACAGCCTAGCGATGGTGACACAGGCCGTTGACCGCTGCGCGCGCTGCGTGGTAACGGTGCCCACCTCGGCCCCGGTCCGGCGCCCGCTGCGGCGCACGCAGGCGGGTCACACGCGGCTGAGCTCGCGTTGCAACTGGTCGAGACCGAGGGGTCCGAGGTCGAGCGCGGCGGCGTGGAAGGCCTTGAGGTCGAAGGCCTGGCCGTGACGTGCCCGGGCGTCGTCACGGGCCTTGAGCCAGAAGCGCTCACCGACCTTGTAGCTGATCGCCTGGCCCGGCCATCCCAGATACCGGTCGACCTCGCTCGCCATGAACTCACGCGGGAAGTAGCTGCGTTCGATCACGAACGGAAGCGCGAGCTCGGGCGTCCAGCGCTCGCCGGGGTGGTAGCGCTCGCGCGATGGAATGGGCAGCTCGAGATGCATGCCGATGTCGACCACGACCCGTACCGAACGCATCGCCTGCGCGCGCAACATGCCGAGCTCGTAGTCGGGAACGTCGAGATAGCCGAGCTCGCCCATGAGGCGCTCCGCATACAACGCCCAGCCCTCGCCGTGTCCACTCGTCCACCCGAGTGTGCGTTGGAAGCGGCTCAATTGATCGGCGAGGTACACGACCTGCGCGACTTGGAGGTGATGGCCGGGCACGCCTTCGTGGTAGGCGATCGAGACCTCGCCCCAGAGCGGGAACCGCGTCTTGCCGAGTGTCGGGTACCAGGTTCGGCCCGGCCGCGAGAAGTCCTCCGACGGCGCGGTGTAATACATCGCGGCTGCGCCGCCGGGGGGCGCGATCATCGCCTCGACGTTCTTCACCGGCTGGGGAATGTCGAAGTGCACGCCGTCGAGCTCGGCGATGGTGCGGTCCATGAGGTCCTGCAACCAGTGCCGAAGGTTGTCCTCGCCCTCGATGGCCCGTGCCGGATCGCGCTCGAGGAACTCGATGACCTGGGGCACCGACTCGCCCGGAAGGATGCGCTCGGCCACCTTGGCCATGTGCTGCTCGATCCGGTGCAGCTCGTCCCAACCCCACTCGTAGGTTTCCTCGAGGTCGAGCTTCGTGCCGGTGAACGACTCCGCCCACGTCGTGTAGCGCTCCGCACCGACGGGATCACGCGGATCCGCCTTGGGCGCGTACTCGTCGCGCAGGTACCGCGCCATCGCCGCGTACGCGTCGGTGGCGTTGGCCGCGTTCCGTTCGAGCTCCTGACGCAGCGCCGCGCCACCCGGACCCGATGCGTCGTAGCGGTCGAGCAGCGTGAGGAAGAACGGTCGCGTTCCTGCGGTGTCCTCGTCGGTACCGCCCCACGTCGCCGACTGCTTCGCGCAGGCGAGCGCCTGGCGACGCGCGGCGAGGGTGTTGGTCCGTATTCCTTCGTCGAGCGCGCGCCGCAGGCTCTCGAGCGCGTCGGGCACCCGTCCCAACCGCGTCGCGACGTTCGCCCAATCCTGTTCGGTCTCGTAGGGCATCAGATCGAAGCACTGCCGGATACCCTGGACCGGGCTGCCGATGACGCGCAGGTCGCGCAGGCGCTCACCCGCATCGTGTTGATCGATTCGTACGGACAGGCGCTCGCGCATGCTGTCGGCGGCGATCCTGTCCCGGTCGTCGCGTTGGTCGGCGGCATCGAGTGCTGCGACCGCATCCCGGTCCGCCTGCGCGCGCTCGTCGGCGGCATCCGGCGAGTAGTCCGTCATCTCCGCTTCATGGCCGGTGATGCCGTAATCGGTCGCCTCGACAGGATCCAGCGTGGCGAACCGCTCGACGTACGCGTCGGCAATCTGAAACACAGTGGGCATGAACGAAGTCTCGCATGGGAGGATGCGACGAACGCAAAGACGCCTGCAGCGCGGCGCCCGACGACGGAGGAGCGCAGGGCGCTCGCCAGCGAACGAACGACGCGGACGCCGCCGGGCGAGCCCCGGAGCCCTGCAGCGAGGGAGTGAGCGAGAGGACATGGCTACACGCATTGAGACCGACAGCATGGGGCCGATCGACGTTCCGGCCGAGCGCCTGTGGGGCGCTCAGACGCAGCGTTCCCTGCACCACTTCGCCATTGCCGACGACCACATCCCGGACGCCGTCATCCGGTCGATGGCGCTGCTCAAGAAGGCCGCCGCGCTGGTCAACGAGGACCTCGGCAAGCTGAGCCCCGAGCACGCGCAGCTCATCGCCACCGCAGCCGACGAGATCATCTCGGGTCGCCACGACGCGGAGTTCCCGCTGTACGTCTGGCAGACGGGCAGCGGCACGCAGACCAACATGAACGTCAACGAGGTGATCTCGAACCGCGCCAACGAGCTCGCCGGCGGCGAGCGCGGTACCAAGAGCCCGATCCATCCCAACGACCACGTCAACATGTCGCAGTCGTCCAACGACACGTTCCCGACCGCGATGAACATCGCCGCGGTGGAAGAGGTCGTGCACCGTCTCATCCCCTCGGTGCGCGCGTTGCGCGACTCGCTCGCGAAGCGGGCCGAGGAGTTCGCCGACATCGTCAAGATCGG
>CAZJSY010000320.1:0-3368 GCA_964548555.1 uncultured Burkholderiales bacterium | reverse complement strand
GGAGGAAACGATGGCGGTTCGAGTCGGTGTCAACGGCTTCGGACGGATCGGTCGCTCCTTCTACCGCGCGCTGCTGGCCCGCGGTGACGACGCCGGCGTGGAGCTGGTGGCGGTCAACGACCCGTTCGGCGATGCCGAGACGATGGCCTTCCTGCTCAAGCACGACTCGGTGGGCGGCATCCTGCCCAACGAGGTCAAGGTGAGCGACGGCGGCTTCTCGGTGGACGGCCGTGAGGTCAAGAAGCTCGAGGAGCGCGACCCGGCCGCGATCCCGTGGGCCGACAACGGCGTCGACGTCGTCATCGAATCGACAGGCCTGTTCACCGCCCGCGACAAGGCGGCCGGTCACCTCGAGGGCGGCGCGAAGCGGGTCGTGATCTCGGCGCCCAGCGGCGACGCCGACGTCACGCTGTGCCTCGGTGTCAACGACGGCGCGTACGACCCCGACCAGCACACCGTCATCTCCAACGCGTCGTGCACCACGAACTGCCTCGCCCCGCTGGCCAAGGTCCTCAACGACCGCTTCGGCATCGAGAACGGGCTCATCACGACGGTGCACGCCTACACCAGCGACCAACAGCTGCAAGACCAGGCGTCGCCGACACGCAGTGGCAAGCCCGACCTCCGCCGCATGCGTGCCGCGGCGCTCTCGATCATCCCGAACACCACCGGGGCGGCGCGCGCGATCGGGCTCGTGCTCCCCGAGCTGAAGGGTCGCCTCGACGGCATGGCGCTGCGCGTCCCGACCCCGACGGGCTCGATCACCGATCTGGTCGCGAACCTGGCCACCGACGCCTCGGCCGACGACGTCAACGCAGCGTTCGCCGAAGCTGCGGGCAACCCGAGCTATCGCGGCGTGCTCGAGTACACCGACGAGCCGCTCGTGTCGGCCGACATCGTCGGCAACCCGTCGTCGTGCATCTTCTCCGCGCGCGACACGATGGTGAACGGCCGGATGGCGAAGGTGCTCGGCTGGTACGACAACGAGTGGGGCTACTCCAACCGCCTCGTCGACGTCGTCGCGTTCGTCGCCCAGTAGCTCAGCGACCTCCCGATCCATGGACGTACCGCAGCTCGAGGATCTCCCCGCGCTCGACGGACGACGGGTCCTCGTGCGGTTCGACTTCAACGTGCCGCTGCGCGACGGCGACGTCGAAGACGACCTGCGCATCACGAGCGCGCTGCCGACCATTCAGTGGTTGCGCGAACGTGGCGCCGCCGTGGTCGCGTGCTCGCACCTCGGGCGACCGAAGGGCGAACCGGATCCCCGCTACTCGATGCGTCCCGTCGTCGAACGACTGGCGGAGTTGCTGCCGGCTCCCGTCCGCCTCGCGCCGGGGGTTGTCGGTGACGACGTGCGCGCGGCTGCGGATGCGCTCGGGCCCGGCGACGTGCTGGTGCTCGAGAACCTCCGCTTCGAGCCGGGGGAGACGGCCAACGATCCCGCGTTCGCCGACGCGCTGAGCTCGCTCGGCGACGCGTACGTCAACGACGCCTTCGGCGCCTCGCACCGCGCACACGCCTCCATCGTCGGCCCTCCGGCGCGCCTGCCGAGCGCAGCCGGCCGGCTGCTCGAGCGCGAGGTCGAGGTCCTGTCAGGTCTGTTGCACGAACCGCGACGCCCCTTCGTCGCGGTCCTCGGTGGCGCCAAGGTCAGCGACAAGCTCGGCGTCATCGACGCCCTGCTCGAGCGTTGCGACGTCATCCTCGTCGGCGGCGCGATGGCCTTCACGTTCCTGCTCGCGCAGGGGTATTCGGTCGGTGACTCGCTCGTCGAACCCGACCGGGTCGGCGACTGCCGGCGACTGCTCGCCGGCGGCCGCGTCCGGGTCCCCGTCGACGTCATCCTCGGTCGCGACGTGGCAGCCGACACCGAGACACAGGTCGTCAAGGCGGGCTCGATGCCCGACGGGTGGAAGGGTCTCGACGTCGGCCCCGAGACCGCGGCGTCGTTCGCCGACGAGATCGCGGGCGCGGCGACGGTGCTCTGGAACGGACCGATGGGGGTCTTCGAGCTCGAGCCGTTCGCCGCCGGCACCCGCACGGTTGCCGAAGCGGTCGCGGCCTGCCGCGGTTTCACCGTCGTGGGCGGAGGCGACAGCGCGGCCGCGGTTCGCCAGATGGGCCTCGCCGGCGAGGTCGACCACGTGAGCACCGGCGGGGGCGCGTCGCTCGAGCTGATCGAGCGGGGCGACCTCCCAGGCCTCGAGGCACTGAGAAAGAGCAGACGATGAGCAACCACTCGCGACAGCCGATCATCGCGGGCAACTGGAAGATGCACCACGACCACCTCACTGCGATCCAGGTGGTACAGAAGCTCGGGTTCCGTCTCGACGACGCCGACTACGACCGGACCGAGGTGGTGGTGTGTCCGGCGTTCACCGCGCTGCGCACGGTGCAGACGCTCATCGACAGCGACAACTTGCGAATCGAGCTCGGTGCACAGAACTGCCACTGGGAGCCGAAGGGCGCGTTCACCGGCGAGGTGAGTGCGCCGATGCTCTCCAAGCTCAACGTGCAGTACGTCATCGTCGGTCACTCCGAGCGGCGCCAGCTCTTCGGCGAGACCGACGAGATGGTCAACCGCAAGGTGAGGGCCGTCCTCGGCAACGGCATGACGCCGATCGTGTGCGTGGGGGAGACCCTCGAGGAACGCGAGGCGGGCGCCACCGACGAGAAGGTCCGTACCCAGACCGAGGCCGCGTTCGCCGGAGTGAAAGCCGAGCAGGTCGCCGGCTCGGTGATCGCCTACGAGCCGATCTGGGCGATCGGCACCGGGCGCAACGCGACGCCCGACGACGCGAACGCGACGATCGGCACGATCCGGAACACGGTGCGCGATCGGTTCGACGCCCCGACCGCCGGCGCGACCCGCATCCAGTACGGCGGCAGCGTGAAGCCGGGCAACATCGGCGAGCTCATGGCGATGCCGGAGATCGACGGGGCGCTCGTGGGCGGAGCGTCGCTCGATCCCGACGAGTTCGCGCGCATCGTGCGATTCTGGGAGTAATGCCCACACCGTGGGTAGAAGGAGCTCCGCGAGGCGGCCAGGCAGCCCTTGCATGACACGGATGCTCCTGACGCCTGTGTTACCGTCCGCAGGCTCGTCCGAAAGGAGCGGACAACGTGATCAACACGTTGATCCTGGTCATCCACCTCATCGTCTCCATCACGCTGATCGTTCTGATCCTGCTGCACTCGGGGCGCGGCGGCGGGCTTTCCGACATGTTCGGTGGGTCGATGGGTGGATCCATGGCGGGGTCGACCGTCGTCGAGCGAAATCTCGACCGCATCACGGTCGTCACCGCGGTGATCTTCGCGTTCACCACGATCCTGCTCGCCCTTCGTCTCAAGTAGGGCCGGCTCCG
>CAZJSY010000319.1:0-3377 GCA_964548555.1 uncultured Burkholderiales bacterium | reverse complement strand
CGGAGAGCACCGTGGGCGCGGCGATGCGCGTGCTGTTCCGCGAGCACGAAGACAAACGGTTCATCGTCGCGAGCTTCGCGTCGCACCTGCATCGCGTCCGCCAGGTGGTCGATGCCGCGGTGGATGCGGGGCGGCGTGTCGCGTTCATCGGCCGCTCGATGACGCAGAACGTCACGCTGGCGCGCTCGATGGGTGAGCTGGACCTCGCCGACAACTCCATCGTCGACATCGAGGACCTCGCGCGGTACGCACCTCACGAGCTGTGTGTGGTGTGCACCGGCTCGCAGGGCGAGCCGATGAGCGCGCTCGCGTTGATGGCCGCGCACGAGAACAAGTACGTGAAGGTCGGGCCCGACGACGTCGTCGTCATCTCGGCACATGCGATCCCGGGCAACGAGTCCAACGTGTCGCGTGTCATCGACGGATTGCATCGGGCCGGCGCCGACGTGATCCACGGCGGGTCCGTGCACGTGTCGGGTCATGCGTCGCAGGAAGAGCTGAAGTTCATGCTCAACCTCGTGGAGCCCGAGTGGTTCATCCCGGTGCACGGCGAGTATCGCCACATGGTTCATCACGCCCGTCTCGCGGAGTCCGTCGGTGTTCCGCCCGACCGCGTGCTCGTGTGCGAAGACGGCGACGTGGTGACGATGAGTCCGTCCGGTCTCGACGTCGAGCGCATGGCCGTCCCCGCGGGCTACCTCTACGTCGACGGGATCGTCGGCGACGTCGGCCAGGGTGTGCTGCGCGACCGGCGGAACCTCGGCGAGGAAGGTGTCGTCGTGGTCATCGTGACCGTCGACGCACGCACGGGCGAGGTGGTGACCGGCCCCGAGATCGTCACGCGCGGTTGGGTGTACGGTCCCGAGGCGGACGAGCTCATCGAGGATGCGAAGAACGCGGTGCGCGGGTCGCTGCGTGAGGCGGCCGCGGAGGGTGCAACCGATTTCGAGACCTTGCGCCGGCACGCGCGTCGCTCGCTCGGTCGATTCATCAACGAACGCACCCGACGCCGCCCGGCGGTGATTCCCGTCGTCATGGAGGTGTGAGCGCCGGTGGCGACGATTCGCGACTGGTCCAACTTCATTGCCGGACGTGTCGCGGTGGTGACCGGCGCGGGCAGTGGGGTCGGGCGCGCGATCGGTCTGCAGATGGCGCGCGCCGGGGCGGAGGTTTGGGTCAACGATCTCGCCGAGGAGCGCGCCGACGACGCGGTCGACGAGATCAAGTCGGAAGGTCTGCTCGCCCGGCCGGTCATCGCCGATGTGTGCGACCGCGACGCCGTCGAACGGATGGTGAGCGAGACGGGGCCGGTCGACATCCTCGTCAACAACGCCGGCATCCCGCCCGACGGTATCGTCATCAAGTCCTTCGTCGAGACGGGCCCGGCCGAATGGGATCCGCTCATCCGCCTGAACCTCGCGGCGGTGCTCGGCGTCACCCGCGCGTACCTCCCGGGCATGCTCGAGCGGGGATGGGGTCGTGTGCTCACGATCGTGTCCGACGCAGGCCGGCGCGGGGAGCGGTATCAGGCGGTCTACGGCGCGGCGAAGGCGGCGGCGATGGGCTTCTCGCGCGGCTTGGCCGCGGAGGTGGGCCGCCACGGCGTGACCGTCAACTGCATCGCGCTCGGCACCATGCGGACCGGTCCGCTGGCGCGGCACCTCGAGCGATCACCGGAGCTGGCCGAGAAGCTCGCCCGGCCCTATCCGGTCGGGCGCATCGGCGAGGTCAGCGACCCCGCTCCTCTCGCGGTGCTGTTGTGCAGCGACGCCGCCGAATGGATCACCGGCCAGGTCTACCCGGTCGACGGAGGCTACGCGCCCGCGCTGTGAACGCGGATGTCGATCAGGGCGCGAGCGCCATGATCAACATGATCAGCACGACCTCCGCGACCACCGCGGCGAGCACCGCGGCAGGCCACGGGAGCGCGAGCGCGGCCGCGACGATGATCGCCGTGCGACCGCACAACGCGGCCACGAGCATTCGGTTGGCCCGGCGCACACGGGCGCGTCCCAGGTGGCGTTCCTCGGTCTGCGCCGGCTGCTCACCCAGGAGCGCGGTCAGGTCTTCCGGTGGGTGGTCGCGGACCAGATCCTTCCGACTGCGGTACACCGCGATGCCCGCGTCGGAACACGCGGCGGCGATGCGCCGATTGCGCGTGACGATCGCCGTGATGCGCGCGTGCTGCGCGCGAAACCCGCGGTCGCCCATCAGGACGAGACCCGATGCCTCCACCGCGCCGAACACGCGCGCGTTGAAGATGCCGGCGTCCACCGGGTCGTACCAGGCGTAGATGCCGCACGTGCAACCCGACCACGGCGCCTCGTGCTCGGCTTCGCCGAACCGCGTCTCCGATGTCACGCCGGGCAATCGGGGCGGGATGCAGCGTGCCGTCAGGCTCGGGGTCCAGACGATGTCGCGCTGCGCGACGGCCGCGAGCGGCAGGCAGCCTTCGGGAACCTTCGCCCACCGGGTCAGCGGGTGCCACGTGCGGTAGCCCCGGAGCTCGCCCGCGACGAACGGGCGTCCCTCGTCACCGCCTCCGCATGCGGCCATCTCGCCCACGGGCTACGCGGGCTGGGGCACCGGCTCCTTGGGCGGCGGCGCCGGCGCCGGTTCGATCACCGGCAGCGGCTCCTCGTGAACCGGCTCGAAGATGATCTCCCGGCGGATGGGTCCGATCTGTCCGGCACGCATGGGCATCACCCCTCCCGAGGCCTCCATTTTGACCTCTCGAGTCCTGTTTCGCGAGAGGCAACCTGAAATGGCCCGGCTGGGCCGCCCGTCAACCGAAGTATGCCCCTGTGGCTTGTGTTGTTGTTGTTACGATCACGCCCATGCCCACGACTCGGCGGACCAAGCGCCGCGCCGTCTCGAAGCGACGGCCCGCTTCACGGCGTCCCGCCGGTGCGCGCCGCCCGGCGCGGGCCCAGGCGTTGCGCGATCGCGCCGCCGAGCAGCTGCGGGGCCACGTCATCGACGTCGTCGCCGTCGGCCTCGCCGCCGGCGGCTCGATCACCGCGCTCGCGCTGGCCACCGATCTCGTCGGCCCGGTCGGCCACCTGATCGACGTTGCGGCGACGTCAGCGCTCGGTGCCGGTGCCGGCATGCTCCCGCTCGGCTGCTTCGCGGTCGCGGTGCTGTTGCTCTGGAGCCGTCCCTTCCTCGCTGCGGAAGGCACGGTCCCCGACGACGATGCGCCGGTCGCGTCGGTGCGCATCGGCGTCGGGGTGTCGCTCGTCCTGCTCGGCGTCGTCGGTCTCCTGCACATCGGCGGTGGTAGCCCGTCACTCGACGGACCGATGAGCGATCTGCGCGCCGCGGGTGGCTTCGCGGGCGCCTTCGTCGGTGGTCCGCTCGAGGCCGGGCTCGGCGCG
>CAZJSY010000318.1:0-3378 GCA_964548555.1 uncultured Burkholderiales bacterium | reverse complement strand
CATGGATGCGATCGCCCTGGCGGAGGAGCTGGCGGTCGAGCTCGGCAGCCGTGCTGCGGAGATCGACCGTGAGGGGCGGTTCCCGCACGAGAACATCGAGCTCCTGCGCGACCGGGGGTACCTGAGGTTGCCGGTGCCGGTCGAGCTCGGTGGCGCCGGCATCGACCTCGAGACCATGTGCGACGCGCAGCGTGTCCTCGCCGGCGGATGTGCGTCGACCGCCCTCGCGGTCAACATGCACCTGTTCGGACTGGGCGCGGCAGCCGAGGCACTGGCGGACGGACAGCCCGAAGCGCGCATGGTGCTGCACCTCGCCGGTCAGGGGATCATCATCGGCGGCAGCTTCACGGACGCGGCGACGGGTCTCAACGTGCGGGCATCGTCCACACCGGCCGAGCGTGTCGACGGTGGGTACCGCGTCAACGGGCGGAAGGCGTTCTGCTCGCTCGCTCCCGCGCTCGACGTGTTCTACGGGACCGCCGGCCTCACCGACGGCTCCGGCCTGTTGCTCTTCGCGATCGGGCGTGAAGCGCCGGGTCTGTCCTTCGTCGACTCGTGGGACACCATGGCGATGCGCGGCACCGGTTCATGGGACGTCGTGTTCGACGACGTCTTCGTTCCCGAGCTGATGGGGCAGATCGGCGCGCCGTGGGAGGTCTGGGACCGCCGCAGCGAGTCGATGCTCTCGTGGTTCGTCTGCACGCTGTCGGCCGTGTACCTCGGCCTCGCCGAGGCCGCGGCGCGGTTCGCGTTCGACCACGTGTCGACACGGAAGCTCACGGGCATGGAGTACCCGCTGTCACGGCAACCCGGGATGATCTTCGGCGCGGGGGAGGTCGACGCCCAGCTGCGCGCGGCTCGCGCACTCCTGTTCGAGACGATCCGGCGCCGTCGTGATCAGGTGCTCCCACCTGCAGAGATCGTCGCGGTGAAGTACGGCGTGACGAATGCGGCGGTGGCCGCGGTCGAACGGTGCTTCCGTATGGTCGGTGGTTCCGCCATCTACCGCCGGCTGCCGCTGGAACGCATGTTCCGCGACGTACAGGCCGGCCCGTTGCACCCGCCCACGAACGACCTCGCGCTCGAGGGCCTGGGGCGTGCGGTGCTCGGGATCCCGCCCGACGCGCTCCCGCGTTGGGGTGATTAGCCGGCCGCCTCGGCGTCGACCAACCAGACGACACGGCGCGCGCGGATACGCGCCGCCGGCAGATCTTCACCGGCCCGGACCCTGCGTAAGGCGTCACGTTTCTCCGCGCCCGCCACGGTCACGACCACGAGCGCCGAGTGCGCGATCCCCGGGAACGTGAAGGTGATGCGCTCGTGAGGGTGAAGATCGTCCGCGTTCGTCACGACGAGTCGGTCGATGACGTCGAGCGCCGCGGTTCCCGGGAACAAGGAGGCGGTGTGCCCGTCGGCTCCCATCCCGAGATGCACGAGATCGATCGGCGGCACGCTCCCGACCAGCTTGTCGTACGCGGCCGCCGCCTCTTCGATCGTCGGACCGGCGTGGCGCATCGAGTGGATCTCGTGCGGTGCCACGGCGTCGAGGAAGGTCCTGCGGGCCATGCCTTCGTTGGAATCAGGATCGCTCAGCGGAACCCAACGCTCGTCGCTGAAGAACACATCGACCGACCCCCAGTCGACGTCGGCCACCGCGAGGAGCTCGTAGCACTGACGAGCGGTGTCGCCCCCCGACAACGCGATCGACTGCGGTGCCTCCTTCACCACAAGCTTCGAGAACGCCTGCGGTACGTGGTCGACCACGCGCAGCTCGCCGGGCAGGCTCACGGGTTGCGCCAGGTGTCGTCGCCGGCGAGCAAGGCATCGGCTTCGCGCGGACCCCACGTTCCCGCGGGATAGAAGGACAGCGGGATGCGCGCCTCGCGGAACGCGTCGATCAACGGCTGGACCACCCGCCACGCCTGCTCGACCTCGTCTTCACGGATGAACAGCGTGGGGTCGCCGACGAGCGCGTCGAAGAGCACACGCTCGTACGCCTCGGGCGGCCGCTCGGCGAACGCTCGGGTGTACGAGAAGTCGAGCTTCTGTGTTCGCACCCGGAACGGAGCGCCCGGCACCTTGGCCGCGAACCACAGCTCGATTCCCTCGTCGGGCTGGATGCGCAACACCATCTCGTTCGGTTCGACCGAATCGATCGCGGTCCGCGGCAACGGCAAGAAGGGCACCTGCTTGAACCGCAGCACGACCTCGGTGACACGCTTCGGCAGGCGCTTGCCGGTGCGGACATAGAACGGGACACCGGCCCACCGCCAGTTGTCGATCTCCATCTCGAGTGCGAGAAAGGTCTCCGTCTTGCTCGACGGTGACACGCCCTCCTCCTCGCGATATCCGGGTACCCGCTCCCCGCCGATGACGCCAGCGGTGTACTGCCCGCGCACGACGTGCTCCTCGAGCGTCGCGTCGTCGAACGGCCTGATCGACCGGAGTGCCTTCACCTTCTCGTCGCGGATCGGGTCCGCCTGGAACGAGGCGGGCGGCTCCATTGCGGTCAGCGCGAGCACCTGGAGCACGTGGTTCTGCACGATGTCGCGCAGCGCGCCGGCGTGCTCGTAGAACGTTCCGCGATGCTCGACACCGAGCTGCTCCGCCACGGTGATCTGGACGTGGTCGATGTACCGACGGTTCCACAACGGCTCGAAGATCGCGTTCGTGAACCGCAGAGCGAGGATGTTCTGGACCGTCTCCTTCGCGAGGTAGTGATCGATCCGGTAGATCTGGTGCTCCTCGAACACCTCGTGAAGCTTGTCGTTGAGCTCCCGCGCGCTCTGGAGGTCGTGACCGAACGGCTTCTCGATGATGATCCGCACGAAGCTGCCCGGCTTCTCCCGCGCGAGACCGGCCGCCCCGAGGCCGTGCGCGACGACCACGAACATCTGCGGCACGGTCGCGAGGTAATAGAGCCGGTTTCCTTCGACACCGTGCTGCGCGTCGCACTCGTGGAGGACGGTGGCCAGACGTTGGAACGTGGCTTCTTCGTCGAACGACCCGGCGACGTAACGGAAGCAGATGTCGAGGTTCTCGAACGCCTGCTGCTCCGCGGGGTCCTTTCCGGCCTGCACGACGGCCTTGTGGACCTCCTCCCGAAAGTCCTCGTCGTTCATCTCGGTGCGCGCGACGCCCACGAGTGCGAGCCGCCGTGGCAGCTGGTGACGTCCCGCCAGTGACGCGAGCGCCGGATAGAGCTTGCGATGGGCAAGGTCTCCCGTCGCTCCGAAGACCACGAGCGCGGCCGACAGCGCGACGCGTTCCCCGTCGGTGTCGGACATGCCTACCTCCTGCTCACTGGTCGACTTCGCTCCGGCCTCCCGGGCTCCGCCCAGACCTGCGCTGCGTCTCCTCGCCCACTGGTCGACTTCG
>CAZJSY010000317.1:0-3394 GCA_964548555.1 uncultured Burkholderiales bacterium | reverse complement strand
ACTGCTCGGGTTGGTGATCGAGGAAGACCGCGCTTCCCTCGGGCGGTGCGATGCGTGCCACGTGTCCTCCTCTAGCGCGTCCCCGCCAACGCGAGTCTGGCCCGCGACGTCGCGTCGAAGAGCGCGACGGCCATCGTCAACGCCGTCGCTTCGGCTTCGGTCAGATTGGCGAGAAGCTCCGCGCACGTATCGTCGGTGACGGCGTGGGCGTCGACGACGAACAGCTCGGCGATCGCCAATGCGGCCTGTTCGCGCCGTCCGAACAGCGGTGACACCGGCCAGCTCGGCAGCGCGGTGACGAGGTCTTCGGTGAGGCCGCCGCGCACTGCGGCCGCGGTGCGCGAACCCGATCCCACGCCGTCGCGCAGCAGCGTCGCGATTCGCAGCCGGCACAGCTCCAACAGGACGGGATCGAGGCCCGACGACCACACGGTCGCCTCGAATTCGCGCCAACGCGCGTTCACCTCGGGGAGGAGCTCGAGATCTCGAGCGAGAGGATCGGCGCGATCGCGCGCTGCATCGTCAGGGGCCGTTACCGACACGCCGCCGAGCCTATGCCGCCGTCCGCGATCGCTCGCGCCCGACGGCGCGCCCGGCGTCAGGGCAGCGGGAGGGTCCCGACGAGACCGCGGACCGGTTCCGGGATCGTCAGACCCGGCACGTTGACGGGGCCGGCCGGGGCGGTGGTCGTCGTGGTGCTCGCCGCGACCGTGGTCGTCGTCGCGATGGGTCGCGTGCCGCCCGTGCCGCCCGCGCCCGTTCCCGGGCTTCCCGGTCCGGCGGCACCGGGGCCGGGCGCACCGGCAAGAGGTCCGGTGGGCGCGGGTGGAGCGGTGACGCCGCCCTGTTGCGGCGACCCGGGAAGCGAGGCGAGACACGCGCACACCAACACGCTGTCGTCACCGCTCCACGCAGCGGTGCTCCCTCCCGCTGGGGTCGTGCGGTTCCGGGTGCTCGTCGCGCCGGTGGTCGCCACCACGTCGGTCCCCGCGATCGTGCTCGCCTGCTGTTGGGGTGCCGTCGCCGGCACGGTAGGTGTCGTCGGGGCGACTCGCGGTCGGGCGGCCTTCGGGATCGAGCGTGCGCCGACCTCGAGGGGATTGCTGCCGAGCGTGGCGAGGTACGTCGCCGAACCGATCACGCTGATTCCCGCGACGGCCAGAGCGATCGCGGTGTTGCGCTCACGACGGTTTGCTCGTTGCAGACGGCGACGGTTCAGTCGAGACCTCATCGGGAGGGGCAGATCATCTCCGGTGTCGCGGTCGATGTTCGAATTCTCCCCACGACTCGCGTCGGGAGCATCACCCACGGTCGTCCCGCCGGGCCGTCCGGCACATGGGCCCGGGGCGCAGCCCGAGACGCCCTACTCGGCGCGCCGCGCGCCCCGGGCGCGGCGGGCCAGCACCAGGCCGACTCCGACGGCCCCAAGACCCACAGCGGTCAACGTCATGACGTCGCCGCCGGTGAAGGGAAGGGTCGTACCCGACGATGCCGGGGCCGCCGCAGTCGCGGGAGCCGTCGCGGTCGCCGCCTCGACCTGCGCGGTCGTCGGCGTCGTCCCGCCGTTCGGATAGACGGCCGCCCATGCCGGCGCCGAGCTCATGAGGAGCAGCGCCGAAAGAGCGAGTCCGACGAGGAGTGAACGCCTGCCCATGAACGCCTCTTTCCGTGATGCGGGGAGACGAACGTAACAAAGGGCTGCCGTCGCCCATATAGGTCCCCAGACTCATTTCAGGCTTCGATCGGCGAGCTTCAGCTATGCGTTCACTCCTCGTCGCCGAGCGGTTGGAAGCGCGCCACCCGAGCCGCGAGGTCGACCCGGGACCTCGTCCCCAGCTTCTGGAAGACCTTCCGCAGGTGGAAATCGACGGTGTGTGCAGAGAGGAAGAGTCGCTCGGCGACCTGGCGGTTCGTGAGTCCGTCCGCGACGAGGGCGGCGACGTCGCGTTCGACGGCCGTGAGGCTCGCCCATCCGGGGAGCTCGCCCATCACGTACCTCCCGGTCGTACATCGTGCCCACGAGGAGACGGCCCGATAGCGGGAAACGGCTGGGAAATACTTGTGCGCCACCTCCGGTGCACGTGGCATACCGAGAACCAATGCATGCAGCGCCGCGCCGTGGGTAGGGATCGCGAGCGGGGGCCAGTGACATGGACGTGTACCAGCGCGCGGCGGACATCCGAAGGGGGATCGAGCATCCGGCGTTCATCGCGGAGCTCGATCAGGAGGCGATGGAGCTCCGCGCGCGATGCGCGCGCGCCGGAGTCCCGTTGGTCAGCGTGGTCGAGGCGATCTTCTCCGCCGCCTTGGCTGACGAGGACCGCTTCGCACAAGCGGAGGCCGTCGCGGCCTGGGCCCTGTGCGATCCGCCCGCTCTCGACGGTCTCGGGCCGTCCGGGCACCGCTCCGCGACAGACCTCGGAAGGGCATCGGACTAGGCGTGGAGCCCATCGTCGCCACGGGCGGATGCGCTACGACAGTCGCCCTGGCGGGGCTTCCCACCACAGGTACGGTCGAATCGAGCGATGTCAAGGCGAGACGGCAGGGAGATGTCGTTGTCGTCGCGCACCGCATCCTTGCTCCACCCGGCGCGGACGCGGAGCTCGTCGTCGTCACGTAGGCCTGCACAACGACCGTCAGGTGTACACGATCTGACGTCATGAGACGGTGAGGGTGTGACTCGCAGGAGGGGGCAGGAGCGTGACGGATCCCGCCGAATGGAACGTCCTCTCGGAGACCGAGCGTCGTGTCGTCGAGTTGGTCGCCGACGGCCTGACCAACCGCGTCATCGGGGAGCGACTGTTCGTCTCGCGTTACACGGTCGACTACCACCTTCGCCAGATCTATCGAAAGCTCCGGATCTCCACCCGCGCCGAGGTCGCGACATGGTTGGTCGCCACGAAGGCGGCCGGATTCACGATCTTCGATGGCGTGATGGACGGCATCACGGTGTTGGAACCGATGTGGGATTCGGCGGGAGAGATCGCCGACTTCCGCATCGTGTACGCGAATGCTGCGTGCATCGACGCCTACGGACGCCACGTTTCAGATCTCGTCGGCCAACCATTGCGCGAGGCCTTCCCGACGAAGACGCCGGGCGCGTTCTACCGACCCGTGTTCATGACAGGTGAGCCATTGGAGCTTCACGATTTCGAGCGTGAAGATACGATCGACGGCGTCAAGTCGATCACGCGCTACGACATTCGGGCGTTCAAGCACGGAAGCAACGTCATCGTGGCGCACCGCACGATCGGCTCGGATCGTGGACCGGCTACGTGATCCGTCGCGGCGGCTCCGAGTACGCGTACGGCAACGGCGACGCGGAGCTGCGGGAAGTGTGCGCGCCCGGAGGGATTCGAACCCCCGACCCGCAGATTAGAAGTCTGCCGCTCTA
>CAZJSY010000316.1:0-3395 GCA_964548555.1 uncultured Burkholderiales bacterium | reverse complement strand
CGTACCTCGAGCCCCACATGGAGAAGGCCGATGCGGGCGGCAAGGGCCGCGTCGTGATCGGCACCGTGAAGGGCGACGTCCACGACATCGGCAAGAACCTCGTCGACATCATCCTCACGAACAACGGCTACGAGGTCTTCAACATCGGGATCAAGGTGCCGCTGCAGGAGTTCATCGACAAGGCGGTCCAGGTCGACGCAGACGCCATCGGCATGAGCGGTCTCCTCGTGAAGAGCACGCTGATCATGCGCGAGAACCTCGAGGAGCTCAACGAGCAGGGCCTCGACCGCATCCCGGTGTTGCTCGGCGGCGCCGCGCTCACGCGTTCCTACGTCGAACGCGATCTGCGCGAGGTCTACAAGGGCCGGCTGTTCTACGGCAAGGACGCCTTCGAGGGCCTGCGCACGATGGACAGCCTCATGGAGGCCAAGCGCACCGGCGAGCTCGACGCCGACTTCGGCCGTGCACCCGGCGGCCGCGACCTTCCCGAGCGCAAGTCACAGCGCGAGGCTCGCGAAGTCGCGAGCGGTGTCGGCGACGACGACACCACGCGCTCCGACGTCGCCACCGACGTGAAGGTGTTCCAGCCGCCGTTCCTCGGATCGCGCGTCGCAAAGGGCATCGCGCTCGACGAGATCGCGTCGTTCGTCAACGAGACCGCGCTGTTCCGCAACCAGTGGCAATTCCGGCCCGACAAGTCGCAACGCGAGACCGACGACGAGTTCAAGGCCCGTCTGCGGCCCACGTTGCGAGACGAGCTCGCAAAGTCGCTGTCGGAGAACCTGCTCGTTCCCGCGGCCGTGTGGGGCTACTTCCCCGTGAACTCCGAAGGCAACGACGTGATCGTGTGGACCGACGACGACCGGCGCGAGGAACGCGTACGGTTCCGGTTCCCGCGGCAGCGCAAGGACCGGCGGCTCTGCATCGCCGACTTCTTCCGATCGGTCGATTCCGGCGACGCCGATTACGCGGCCTTCCACGTCGTCACGATGGGAGACCGGGCAACGCAACGCGAACGTGAGCTCTTCGCCGCAAACCGGTACCAGGAGTACCTGCTGCTCCACGGGTTGTCGGTCGAGATGACCGAGGCCCTGGCCGAGCTGTGGCACCGCCGGATCCGTGAGGAGTGGGGCTTCGCCGACGAGGACGGGCCGACCCTGCAGGGATTGTTCCGTCAGCAGTACCGCGGCTCGCGTTACTCGTGGGGCTATCCGGCCTGCCCCGACCTCGAGGACCAGGCACTGGTCGACGAGCTCCTCGACCTGTCACGGATCGGTGTGAGCATCACCGAGGAGTTCCAACTCGACCCGGAGCAGAGCACCTCCGCCATCGTCGTGCCGCATCCCGAGGCGAAGTACTTCGTCGCCTGAGCTCCGGGTTCCACGCGCCGCGTTCACGGGTTGAGCACCGCGCGCGCGACGAGATCGGTGCCGAACCCGGTGAGGATCGCGAGATACAGCAATCCGGTCGCGGCCATCACCGCCGAGTAGGAGCGCTCGCGCAGCGCGAGCCATGTCACCCCGACCAACGCGATCGTCGACAGCGCGCACACGACCCAGATCCACCCGAGCAGTCCGCCGTATCCGTCGTCGATCGCGCCGGTGAAGACCTGCGTCATGCCCCGTGGCCACAAGTAGACGGCCACCTCGACGGGCCAGACCCATGCCGCCATGCGGACGAGCTCCTTGATCGGCTCACGCGACAGTCCGGGCTGCACGAGGTACCAGTGACCGAGCAACATCGCGTCGCTCACGACACCGAGGAAGGCGGCGCCGACGACCAGCCGCACGAGCGTCAGCGCATACGGCCCGCCGTCGGCTGCGGCCGCGCCGAACAGGCCGACGAGCCCGACGAGCGGCGCGAGCAGATCGAGCGCAGGCGGGAACTCCCTGGCCTCCGGCTGCACGCCGGCCGAACCGCCGGCGGACGCCGTATCCGCGTCCCGGCCCGTCATCGCGGCCACACGTGCGGCGCGTCGTTCACGCAGAGCCCGTTGCCCGCTGACACCGGCGCGCCGGCGCACGACCGAAACCGCCAGGGCCACGGTGACCGCGACGACCATGCCGATCGCGGCGGCCTCCTCGACGGCCGCGCCGGCACCATGGCGATGTGTCGCGACCGAGGCCGCACACGCGGCCGCCGCGAGCAGCCCGTACGTCGCGCGCAACAACCATCCGTAACCGAGGCCGACGAGACGGCCGCGAGTCGTCACCCACAGGAAGAGCAGACCGCCGGCCGCCCATTGCAGGAGAAACGTCGAGACTTCGAGGTGCACAGGTATGGATCAGCCGACCACCGCGAGATCGCGGGGGGCGTGGTTCAAACGCTCGGGTCCGTCTTCCGTGGCGACGACGATGTCCTCCAGGCGCATTCCGAAGCGACCCGGCAGGTAGATGCCGGGCTCGACGCTGAACGCGTGGCCGGGCTGCAGCGGCAGATCGTTGCCCGCGACGAGATACGGATCTTCGTGCGCGTCGACCCCGATGCCGTGCCCGGTCCGGTGAATGAAGCGCTCGCCGAACCCGGCCTCGGAGATCACTGCGCGCGCGACACCGTCGACCTCGGCACACCGCACTCCGACGCGCGCCGCCTGCACCGCACGCTCCTGGGCCTCGACCAGGACGGCGTACACATCGCGCACCTCCGGCCTCGGCTCGCCGACGCTGAACATCCGCGTGATGTCGGAGCAGTACCCGTGCATCGTGCCGCCGAAGTCGCACAGCACGAGATCTCCATCGACGATGCGCCGTGACCCCGCATCGTGGTGGGGAGACGCGGCGTTCTCGCCGGCCGCGACGATCGCGAAGTTCGCCCGCTCGTGCCCGGCCGCGAGCATGCGTTCGACGAGCTCACGCGACACCTCCGCCTCGGTGCGGCCCGCGAAGGGTCGTTCACGCATCGCCTCGGCAACCTCGTCGACGGCGTGCGCGGCAGCCGCCAGCGCGTCGATCTCCGCCGGGTCCTTGCGCATGCGAAGGGGCCCGGTGACGTCGCTGCCGCGCCGCCAGCCGAGGCCCGGCCGTTCGCGCTGCAGATCCAGCACGAACCGTGCCCACGTCTGATCGCCCACCGCGACCTGACCGGCCGAACCCGGAATCAGCTTCGCCACGATGGCAACGGGGTCCTCGGTCTCTTCCCACGCCTGCACCGAGAAGGCTTCGGGATGCTCCTCGACCCTCGGCGCCTCCAAGCGCGCGACCACAAGCGTCGCCGGCTCGTCGCGGGGTACGACGAGCATCGTGAGCCGCTCCAGCGGCATCGCCTCGTAGCCGGTGAGCCACGGGAGGTCGGCGCCCACCGACAGCAGGAGCGCGTCGACCCCCAGCTCGGACATACGGGAGCGGACGCGATCGAAGCGTTCTGCGTGCACGCTCGAAGCGTAGAACCCGCCGGCG
>CAZJSY010000315.1:0-3424 GCA_964548555.1 uncultured Burkholderiales bacterium | reverse complement strand
GAGCACTACCGAATCGTCCACCTCTCGACGGGCGATCTCTTCCGCGCGGCCGCGAACGCGGGCACGCGGTTCGGTCTCGAAGCCAAGGACTACATGGACCGGGGCGAGCTCGTGCCCGACGACGTCACGGTGGGTCTGGTGGAGGAGCGCTTCAGCGCCGACGGCAGCCCGCTGCAGGGGGGCTTCGTCCTCGACGGGTTCCCTCGGAACCGGCACCAGGCGGTGGAGCTCGACCGGGTGCTCGACGGGGTGCCGCTCGATCTCGCCATCGACCTCGACGTCCCGCGCGACATCGTGCTCGAGCGCCTCGCCGGCCGCCGGGTGTGCTCGCGCTGCTCGGCCGTGTACCACGTCGACATGCCGCCGTCGCGTCCCTGGATCTGCGACGTCTGCGGCGGCGACGTGGTGCAACGCGACGACGACACCGAAGAGGCCATCACACGGCGCCTCGAGCTCTACGACGAGGAGACCGTTCCCGTCCTCGACTACTACCGGAGCCGCCAGAAGCTCGCGGTGGTCGACGGGGTGGGCAGCGGCGACGACGTGTTCGAGCGTCTCGTGAAGGTCATCGACGACTGGCGTGACTCCCCGCCGTCGCCACCGAGCTCGTGATCACCCGCAAGTCCCGTGACCAGATTGCGATCATGCGACGGGCGGGCGAGGTTGTCGCCGAGATGCACGAGGAGTGTGTCCGGGCCGCGATGCCGGGCGTCACGACAGCCCAGATCGACCAGGTCGCCCGTGAGGTGCTCGACCGCCGGGGCGCCCGCTCCAACTTTCTCGGCTACCACGGGTTCCCCGCCGTGATCTGTACGTCACCCAACGACGTCATCGTGCACGGCATCCCTGGCGGCTACGTGCTGCGCGAGGGCGACATCCTCTCGATCGACTGCGGGGCGATCATCGAGGGCTGGCACGCCGACGCCGCTCTGACCATCCCGATCGGTGAGGTCGACGACGAGTCGCGGCGACTGATCGAGGTCACCAGGCACTCCCTCGAGCTCGCCGTGGACCAGGTGGTCGCGGGCCACCGCCTGTCCGACGTCGGCGCGGCGGTCGAGAACGTCGCGGAGGCCGCCGGGTACAGCGTGGTTCGCGAGTACGTCGGGCACGGGATCGGCACCGCGATGCACGAGGAGCCCCAGGTGCCCAACTACGGACCGCCCGGGCGGGGTCTGAAGCTCAAGGAGGGGCTCGTGGTCGCCATCGAACCGATGGTGAACGCCGGCGGCCCCGGGACCCGGACGCTCGACGACGGCTGGACGGTCGTGACCGCGGACGGCAAGCGATCGGCACATTTCGAGCACACGGTCGCCGTCACGGAGCACGGACCCGAGGTCCTGACGCTTCCCCGGTGACCCCGCGGCAATTTTGGTGCGGGGTGACCTGCGTGTATCCTGGTCGGTCGGCCCCGAGGTCCTTCGACGCGCTTTCCGCGCGTCACTCTTCGTAGGTGGTGCATTCTGGCCAAGCCCAAGGACGACACGATCCTCGTGGAGGGGACGGTCGTCGAACCGCTCCCCAACGCGATGTTCCGTGTCGAGCTCGAGAACGGGCACAAGGTGCTCGCGCACATCTCGGGGAAGATGCGCATGAACTACATCCGCATCCTTCCCGGAGACCGGGTGCAGGTCGAGCTCACGCCGTACGACCTCGGCCGCGGTCGCATCACCTACCGCTACAAGTAAAGGCAGTGCCGTGAAGGCCAAGTCATGAAAGTACGTCCGTCCGTCAAGAAGATGTGTGAGAAGTGCAAGGTGATCCGCCGCCACGGCGCGGTCCGCGTCATCTGCACCAACCCGCGTCACAAGCAGCGCCAGGGCTAGCGGGAAGGAGCGCGCGCGTATGGCCCGCATCGCCGGAGTCGACATCCCGCGGGAGAAGCGGCTCGAGATCTCACTCACGTACATCTTCGGGATCGGTCGAACGACGTCGCGCCTCGTGTGCGACCAGAACCACATCTCACCCGACACGCGCGTGCGCGACCTCACCGACGAGGAGGTCGCCCGGCTGCGGGCGTGGATCGACGCGAACCTGAAGGTCGAAGGCGACCTGCGCCGCGAGGTGCAGGGCCACATCAAGCGCAAGATGGAGATCGGCAGCTATCAGGGTCTGCGCCACCGGCGCGGCCTGCCGGTCCACGGGCAGCGCACCCGCACCAACGCGCGCACCCGCAAGGGTCCGAAGAAGACCGTGGCCGGCAAGAAGCGGGCCCGCAAGTAACGAATCGTTCCTGCGTGGAACTCGGTCGCTCAGCGACGCAGATCCACGCATGAAGCCCGACACACGAGAGGGAGAACATGGCGAGGCCACCCGCCGGTGGGCGCCGTCCGAAGCGGCGTGAACGCAAGAACATCGCCTACGGCATCGCGCACATCAAGTCGTCGTTCAACAACACGATCGTGACGATCGCCGATCAGCAGGGCAACACGATCGCGTGGGCCTCGTCGGGCAACGTGGGCTTCAAGGGCTCGCGCAAGTCGACGCCGTTCGCGGCGCAGCTCGCGGCCGAGACCGCGGCGCGTCGGGCGATGGAGCACGGAGTCCGCAAGGTCGACGTCATGGTGAAGGGGCCCGGCTCGGGCCGCGAGACCGCGATCCGCTCGATTCAGAACACCGGTATCGAGGTCGTCGGCATCAAGGACGTCACGCCCATCCCGCACAACGGGTGCCGCCCACCGAAGCGGCGGAGAGTCTGATGGCGCGCTACACGGGACCCGTCTGCCGGCTGTGCCGGCGCGAGCGGATGAAGCTGTTCCTCAAGGGTGCGAAGTGCGACACCATGCGCTGCCCCATCGAGCGCCGGCCGTACCCGCCGGGCATGCACGGCCGCGGCCGTATCCGGGAGAGCGAGTACCTGCTCCAGCTGCGTGAGAAGCAGAAGGCGCGCCGCATCTACGGCTTGCTCGAGAAGCAGTTCCACAACCTCTACACCGAGGCCGCGCGTCAGAAGGGCATCACGGGCGAGAACCTGCTGCGGATGCTCGAGTCGCGTCTCGACAACGTCGTGTTCCGGGCCAACTTCGCGGCGAGCCGCAACCAGGCCCGCCAGCTCGTGCGGCACGGGCACGTCAACGTCAACGGCAAGCGCGTCACCATCCCGTCGTACCGCCTCCGGAAGGGCGACGTCGTGGAGATCCGCGAGAAGTCGCGCTCGATGATCGTGCTGCGGCACAACCTCGACACGCTCGACCGCGCCGTACCGCAGTGGCTCGAGACCGGCGACATGCGGGTGACGGTGCGGGACCTGCCGATCCGCGAGCAGATCGACGTGCCGGTCCGCGAGCAGCTGATCGTCGAGCTCTACTCCAAGTAGCTGATCCGGTCCTGCGAGACATCGAAACGGAAGACTCATGCTCATCATCCAGCGACCCGAGATCGAGGCCCGCGAGGCCGAGGGCAACACCCAACAGTTCGTCATCTC
>CAZJSY010000314.1:0-3433 GCA_964548555.1 uncultured Burkholderiales bacterium | reverse complement strand
GGGTCGGTGTTCACGTCGGTCGCGTCGGCTGGTGCCCGGCGGTCGTGTGCAAGCGGCTCGACGAGTTCTCCCAGTGTCGGAGTTCGTTTCCGTGCCCTGGCCCGGGCCGCGATCTTGGTGGCTCGGTCGTGGTCCTGGAGGTCGTGGCGGCGGTGGGCACGCCAGCGTTGGGACCAGCGTCGGGCCGGCTTCGGTGCGGCCCGGTCGGGGAGGTTTTGGGTGTCGAGGGCGTTGATCGCCCGGTAGACGAGCGCCAACGCGGTGGTTGCGTCATAGTCGTCGGAGGCGCGCTGGAGCCGGTCGATGAACACCGCGCGTGCGGCCTCCAGTGCGTCGCGATGGCCGCCGGCGGCAGCGACGAGTTCGAGGGCCGCGGTCGCGGGGCCAGCCGTCTGGCTCAGGCGTTCGGCACGCTCGACGAGCGGGGGCATCGCCTCGGTTCCCCCGCCGCTCACGCGCCCGGGCGCGCGGTGTCGGGCGACGACGGGCGGCCGTCGGCTTGCCAGTGCCGACATTCACCGCACAGTTCGCCACCCATCGGCACCTTGCTGCGTGACCAGTAGTCGAGTCGGGGATCTCGCGAGCAGCGGCGGGTGGCATGCCAGACGTTGGTGCCTGGCGTGCAGTGGTAGCGCTCCCTCATCGGAGGGTCCTTTCCGTGGTGCGGTCGGCGAACCGGCCGCGGTGCGGGTGGCAATACCGAACCTGTGGGTTCGGTCTCATGTTCTTCGGGCTGGTGTGCGTCGTCGGCGAACCGGCGCCGTGCTGGCTCCGCCCGGTGCGGCCCGGTTCCGCGGCCGTCCGTGGGCGGGGCGGGCGACGAGCAGGTTGAGCACGTCGCCGATCGTCCGTTCGCGCGGTGTTGTTTCTCGCAGCGGCAGATCGTGTTGGATGTCGTAGCGGTTCCGCCGGCCGTCCCGTTGCTTCACGACGTAGCCGGCGTCGGTCAGGTCGGCGACGATGCCGTACGCGCTGCGTTCGGTGACACCGAGGGTCGCGGCGATGTCACGCAAGCGCACGCCCGGGTCGTGCGCAATACATAGCAAGGCGCGCCCGTGGTTGGTGAGGAAGCTCCAGTCCGAGGCCACCCGGCAACTATAGCAGACGAATACTAGAAACTGTTTGCTGGTTCGGCTGCCGAGACCTGGTACCCTCAAGGGAACGCGCCGTGTCGTGGCGCTGCCTCCGCTCTCGTCCGTCGGAACGGTCGTGGTTCAGTGGCGGTCCGAGGATCGGTATGACGGTTGGGAACACGTTCCTATCGGAGACGCGTGTTCAGGCGGCGCGAGTCATCAGTCCAGTTGGTGACCTGACGGCGGCGACGATGCCTGAACTGCGGCGTTCCGTCGCCCGGAGCCTCTCGGAAGGCGCGGGGCGGATCATCATCGACCTTTCCGGTGTGGCCGTTGTCGACGGCTTCGGGCGCGAGGCACTCGCCGCCTGTTCCCGCGCCGCGGATGCTGCCCACGCGAGCCTCGTCGTGACCGGTATGCCCTCTGCCCGATCACGCCGTGGCGACGATGCGACGACGAGCAGCCCGAACACGCAGGCCGCGACACGCTGCACGGTCGGGATGCAGCCGAGGGACCCGGTTGGTGGGGCCTTCGTCCGCGCAACGATCACGGGCCGGGTCCTGCGCTGCGGCGACGCCGTCGGTCATCGAGGGGATCACCAGGAGACGAGACCGAAGTCCACAACCGGTCCGAAGCGCAGGACTCGACCCGGGGTGCTTCGATGATGCGACTCGCACGTCTCGGTCTGCGCCGCGACCGTTCCTGCCCACCGGCCCACAAGTTGCTGGCGTCCGAGCTGGCGATCGGCGACCAGCTGGAGGTGGATCGCGGCCGCCGCGTGGACGCGGTGCGGTCGGTGGCGCGCCACGACGGGAGCCGGACGGTCGACTGCCTATTCGAGTCGGGACGCCGGCGCACCTATCAGTTCGACGCCGACGTGTCGATCCGGTCTCATTGACCGCCCTCTCGGTCGTCTTCCCTACGTTGAGGAGTTGCTGGAAATGTCAGTGGCCGACACATCGGTGAGCGGGATCGACCTGGGCAAGTACCGCCTGGGATGGAACGACGGCGACGCCTTCGTGTACAAGCCGAAGAAGGGGCTCAACGAGACGGTCGTGCGCGACATCTCGCATCACAAATCGGAGCCTGAATGGATGACACGGTTCCGGCTGCGCTCATTGCAGCGGTTCGAACGCAAGCCGATGCTCGCGTGGTTCGCACAGAACATGCCCGACATCGACTTCGATGACATCTACTACTACATCAAGCCGCTCGACCGTCAGGTCGACGCGTGGGACGAGCTGCCAGCACGGATGCAAGCCACCTACGAGAAGCTCGGCATCCCCGAGGCGGAACGCAAGTTCCTCGCTGGTGTCACCGCGCAGTACGAGTCCGAGGTCGTCTACCACAAGAACCGCGACGACCTCGCGCAGCTCGGCGTGCTGTTCTGCGACATGGACACCGCGGTGCGCGACCATCCCGACATCGTGCGTCGGCACCTGGGGACGATCATCCCGCCCGGCGACAACAAGTTCGCCGCGCTGAACTCCGCGGTGTGGTCGGGCGGCTCATTCGTGTACGTGCCCGCCGGAGTGCACGTCGACATGCCGCTGCAGGCCTACTTCCGGATCAACTCCGAAAACGCGGGCCAGTTCGAACGGACCCTGATCATCGCCGAGGAAGGCTCGTCGGTGCATTACGTGGAGGGATGCTCGGCGCCGGTCTACTCCGGCGACTCGCTGCACTGCGCGGTGGTCGAACTCATCGCCAAGCCCGGTGCCCGCATCCGCTACACCACGATCCAGAACTGGTCACCCAACGTGTACAACCTGGTCACGAAGCGGGCCAAAGCGGAAACCGAGGCCACGGTCGAATGGATCGACGGGAACCTCGGCTCGAAGCTGACCATGAAATACCCCGCGGTCGTGATGACCGGACCGAAGGCGCACGGCGAGGTCCTGTCCGTGGCGTACGCCGGCGCGGGTCAACACCAAGACGCAGGGGCGAAGATGACCCACGCCGCGCCCGAAACCACCTCGATCATCGACTCGAAGTCGATCGCCAAAGACGGCGGACGCACCACCTACCGCGGGCTCGTGAAGGTCAACGAAGGCGCCCACGGCGTGAAAAGCCACGTGCGCTGCGACGCGCTCATCCTCGACGACCACAGCCGCTCCGACACCTACCCGACGATGGAGGTCGAACAGAACGACGCCAGCATCGCCCACGAGGCGACCGTGTCGAAAGTCGGAGACGATCAGATCTTCTACCTCAAGAGCCGTGGCCTCTCCGAACACCAAGCCACCGCCATGATCGTCAACGGGTTCATCGAACCCGTCGTCAAAACGCTGCCCATGGAGTACGCCGTCGAACTGTCCCGGCTCATCGAACTCAACATGGAAGGCGCCGTCGGCTGAACC
>CAZJSY010000313.1:0-3443 GCA_964548555.1 uncultured Burkholderiales bacterium | reverse complement strand
TGCGCGACCGCCTCGCGATCGCCCTCGACATCGACGACCTCGACACCGCGGTCGCGCTGGCGCGCCGGCTCGCACCGTGGTTCGGCATCGCCAAGGTGGGCCTCGAGCTGTTCACTGTTGCAGGGCCCGACGCGTTCGCGCGCGTGCGTGATGCCGGCATGCGCGTGTTCGCGGACCTGAAGTTCCACGACATCCCCACGACGGTCGAGCGTGCGTCGCGCGCCGCGGGTCGTCACGGTGTCGACTTCCTCAACCTGCACGCGGCCGGAGGTGTGACGATGCTGCGCGCGGGCGCGGATGGGGCGCGCGAAGGCGCGGCCGAGCGCGGTCACGACGCGCCGATCGTGCTCGCGGTCACGGTCCTGACGAGTGACCGCGATGTCGGCGCGTTCGACGCGCGGCTCGACGCGACGGTGCAAGCCGGTTGCGACGGGGTCGTGTGCTCGGCCCACGAGATCGTCAAGGTGAAGGAGCGCGACCGCGACCTCGCCACGATGGTGCCCGGCATCCGTCTCGCGGGTGACTCGCGCGACGACCAGGCCCGTGTCGCCACGCCGGCCGATGTCGCGGCCGCCGGCGGTGAATGGGCGGTGCTCGGGCGCGCCGTAACCCATGCGCCCTCTCCGGAGCAAACTGCGGCGGCGGTCGTCATGTCTTTCGAGCGAGGTCTGGAAATGGCTGGCGACCAGGCCTGATGCCTCCCGGCGGCCGTGGGTTGCCTGGCAATCCGGCCTGCCTATACTGGCCATTCGTTCCCGTCCGACCGTCTCGCCTCAGTCGTTCACGGACGCGCATCCTCACGACACGGAGGTTCCCGCCCCATGCCCCTACCCCCGTCGCTCACGCCGGAGCAGCGGCAGGCTGCACTCGACAAGGCCGCAGAGGCGCGGCGAGTGCGTGCGGAAGTGAAGAAGAAGCTCAAGGACCGGGCGTTGTCGCTGAAGGAGCTCTTCGACCTGAGCGACACCGACGACACCGTCGCCAAGCTGAAGGTGGTCAGCGTGCTGGAGTCGCTTCCCGGCGTGGGCAAGGTGCGGGCGCGTCGCATCATGCAGGACCTCGACATCAGCGAGAGTCGTCGACTGCGTGGACTCGGCGCGAACCAGCGCAACGCGCTGCTCGAACACTTCGGCTAGTCGAGGTTGCGCACGCAGACGTCCCCCGGGACATAACGTCCACGCGTGCGTGGTCAGCTCGTCGTCGTCTCCGGTCCGTCCGGGGCAGGCAAGGGGACGATCGTCCGACGACTGCTCGAGTCGTATCCCGAGCTTCGCTTCTCCGTCTCCATGACCACGCGCGCGCCACGGCCCGGTGAGGTCGACGGGCGCGAGTACCACTTCGTCACCCGTGACGAGTTCCTACGCGCGCGCGAGTCAGGTGGCTTCCTCGAGTGGTTCGAGGTGTACGGCGATCTGAAGGGCACGCCTCGCGCCGCAGTGGAGCGCGAGCTCGACGCCGGCAACGACGTACTGCTCGAGCTGGACGTGAACGGCGCCATGTCGGTGAAGCAGCAGTTCCCGGACGCGTTGTTGATCTTCGTGAAGCCGCCGTCACGTGAGGTGCAGAGGGCCCGCTTCCTGGAGCGCCACCGCGACGACCCGAACTTCGACCCCGCCGACCTCGAGCGCCGCCTGGCCGAGGCCGACCGGGAGGAGCAGCTGGCGGATCGGTTCGATGCGGTCGTGGTCAACGACGATCTGGACCGGGCGGTCCGGGAGGTCGCTGCTATCCTTGCCGGTCGCCGCCCACAGCGTTTGTCCTGATCACGGGCGCGTGCGGCGGCCCGACCCGAGGAGAGCGTGAGCACGATGGCCGAGCGCCGTATCACCCTGATGGAGCCCCGAATGGAAGGGCTCCTCGACAAGGTCGACTCGAAGTTCACGCTGGTCACGCTGGCCGCGAAGCGGGCCCGCGAGATCAACGACTACTACAACCAGCTCGGCGAGGGTCTCGGCAAGATCGTCCCGCCGCAGGTGACGTCGGTCTCGCGCAAGCCGCTGTCGATCGCGCTCGAGGAAGTCTCGGTCGACAAGATCAAGTACCACCGTCCCGACGAAGTCGAGGAGCCGGCCGAATAAGTCCGTCGAGCCGGCGCACGGCGATGGGCGGCCCCACGTCCCAGCGGAGCCACGATCCGGTGCTCGCCGGTCGCACCATCGTGCTCGGTGTGACGGGTGGCATCGCCGCCTACAAGGCGGTCGACGTGTGCCGGCGTCTCGTCGACCTCGGTGCCCACGTGGTTCCGGTGCTCACTGCGGGCGCCACGCGTTTCGTCGGTCCGACCACGTTCTCTGCGCTCGCGTCGGAACGCGTGCGCACGTCCTTGTTCGACGATGACGACCCGATCCCGCACACGCGCTTGGGGCAGTCGGCCGATCTCCTCGTCGTGGCGCCGGCGACGGCCAAGCTCCTCGGCAAGTACGCGTCCGGGATCTCCGACGACCTGCTCACGGCGACGCTCCTTGCGACGCGCGCGCCCGTCGTCGTCGCTCCCGCGATGCACACCGAGATGTGGGAGCACGCAGCCGTGCAGGAAAACATCGCGACGCTGCGCCGGCGGGGCGTGCACGTCGTGGAGCCCGAGCGCGGGCGGCTCGCCGGTGGCGACGTCGGTGCCGGTCGGCTCGCGGAGCCGTCGACGATCGTCGACGCCGCGGTGCAGGTGCTCACAGGTGCGCGGCCGGCGGCGCGTGATCTCGCCGGCGTTCGCGTGCTCGTGACCGCGGGCGGGACACGCGAGCCGATCGACCCGGTGCGTTTCATCGGCAACCGCTCGTCGGGAAAGATGGGCCACGCGCTCGCAACCGTCGCGGCCGGGCGGGGAGCCGACACGACCCTCGTCACCACGCAGCGATTCGCGCCGACCGCGGGTGTCACCGTCGTCGACGTCGAGACCGCGGAAGAGATGGCCGGCGCGGTGCTCGGCCGCTACGACGACGTCGACGTGGTCGTCATGGCGGCGGCCGTCGCCGATTTCCGGGCCAAGCTCGCGGCGCCCGAGAAGCTCAAGAAGCGTGAGGGCGTCCCCGAGATCGTGCTGGAGCCGACGCCCGACATCCTCGCGGCCCTCGGCAAAGGAAAACGCGACCAGCTGCTCGTCGGCTTCGCAGCCGAGACCGAACGGCTGCGCGACCACGCGGCCGAGAAGCTCGCGGCGAAGCACGTCGACCTCATGGTCGCCAACGACGTGAGTGCGGCCGACGCCGGCTTCGAGGTCGACACAAACCGTGCCGTTTTGCTTGACTCTTCGGGCGCTTCGGAAGAGCTCCCCCTCCTCACGAAGGTCGAGCTGGCCGGGATCATCTGGGATCGCATCGGGGGGCTACTGCAGAGAGGATCGTCGTGACCAAGTCGTTCACCTTCACCTCGGAGTCCGTCACCGAAGGCCATCCCGACAAGATGTGCGACCAGATCAGCGACGCGGTCCTCGACGCGATCTTCGA
>CAZJSY010000312.1:0-3465 GCA_964548555.1 uncultured Burkholderiales bacterium | reverse complement strand
GATGAAACGGTTCGCCTTCTACGGGCGCGTCAGCACCGAGGACCAACAAGACCCCGCCTCGTCGCGCAACTGGCAACTCGCACGCTCGCGCCAGGTCATCGAACAGGACGGCGGCGAGATCGTCACCGAATACTTCGATGTCGGCCAGTCGCGATCGCTCCCGTGGAAGCGCCGGCCCGAAGCGTCCCGACTGCTCGACGCGTTCCGGGACACCCGCCGCGGCTGGGATGCGGTCGTCATCGGCGAACCGCAACGCGCGTTCTACGGCAACCAGTTCGGACTGACGTTCCCGGTGTTCGTGCACTACAGCATCGAGCTGTGGGTGCCCGAGGTTGGTGGCGCGATCGATCCGGGCTCAGACGCCCATGATTTGGTGATGAGCCTCTACGGCGGCATGAGCAAGGGCGAACGCAATCGGATCAAGACGCGCGTCCGTTCCGCGATGGCCGCGCAAGCCGCGGTCGAGGGTCGCTTCCTCGGTGGCCGGCCTCCGTATGGCTACGTCCTCGCCGACGCGGGTCCACATCCGAACCCGTCGAAGGCCGCGATCGGTCAACGGCGGCACCGGCTCGAGCCGGACCCTGTTGCAGCGCCGATGGTGCAGCGGATCTTCGCCGAGTTCATCGGCGGTCGCGGCCTCTACGCGATCGCCGCGGGGCTCACGCGCGAAAGGATCCCCTCGCCGTCGGCGCACGACCCGGCACGGAATCGTCACCGGCAAGGCAGCGGGGGCGCGTGGTCGAAGCTGGCGGTACGGGCCATCCTGCAGAATCCCCGGTACACCGGGCGCGAGGTCTGGAACAAGCAGCGCCGCGACGAGGTCCTCGTCGACGTCGAGGACGTCGCGCTCGGCCACGAAACGAAGATGCGCTGGAACCCAAGCAGCGAATGGGTGTGGTCCGAACACCAAACCCACGCGGCCATCATCGATCCCGAGACCTTCGAAGCGGCACAAGACGTCTTCGCCGGTGCGCAACGGACCGCGCTCCGCAAGGAGCGCACACGCAACTCCTACGTCCTGTCGGGCATGGTCCGCTGCGCGCAGTGTGGCCGCCGGATGCAGGGCTCGTGGAACCACGGCCAGGCGTACTACCGATGCAAGTTCCCATCGGAGTATGCGGTTGCCGACGGCCAGCACGGCAAGACCGTCTATGTCCGCGAGTCCGCGATCGTGCCCGGCCTGGACACATGGATCGCTGGCCTGTTCGACGACGACCATCTCGACAACACCTGCGAGGCGCTGGCTGCGGTCAGCGACCTCGAACCCGAGGACGACGAGGGCCGCGAGCTCGACCTGCGTCGACAGCTCAAGGAGTGCGACACCAAGCTCGCCCGCTACCGGCAACTTCTCGAACAGGACGCCGACATCACCGTCGCCGCGACCTGGATCGCCGAGATCGAGCGGGAACGCAGACGGCTGGAGCGGGAGCTCGGCCGCAAACCGACGGCCCGCAAGCTCACCAAAGCCGAAATCAAGGCACTCGTGCGCCAGCTCAAGGACATCGTCGCCGTGCTGGCCAACGCCGACCCCGCCGACAAGCGCGCGATCTACGACGAGCTGGGCGTGAACCTCACGTACCACCCGGACGGGAGAGTGCACGCCGGCGCAGGAGGCCGTGTACTGCCGGTTCGTGTCGGAGGGGGGACTTGAACCCCCACGCCCTTACGGGCACTAGCCCCTCAAGCTAGCGCGTCTGCCGATTCCGCCACTCCGACGTGACCCCCGGTTTGCCCCGGGGGCGACCCGTCACATTACCCGACGTCGACGGGCGCTCCCCGGCCGGCACGGGCGGGCTCGCCGCTACGCGCTACCCACTCCCCGATCCGGAGCGTGTCAACCACACCGCGGTGCCGTCGAACGTGCCGAACGGATCGAGACGCAGGCCATGGACGGGATTGCCAACCGTGACACGCGTCTCGAACTGCACGACGGGCGCGACGGCGAACTGGTCGAGCACCGCCGTCTCGGCCTTGACGAACTCGGGTATGCGTCGGGCCGGATCCGCTTCACGCTCCGCTGCACGAAGCGCGTCCTCGAACGTCGGGCTGTTCACGCCGGCGACGTTGTCGGGCGCGCCACTCGCGAACAGCGGCGACAGGAACGTCTCCGCGCTCGGGTAGTCCGCGACCCACCCGAGCCGGAACATCTCCGCGTCCCCCGAGGCGAGGAACGCGCCGTACGCGTCGACCGGGTGCGGACGGGCCTGCGCAGGGATTCCGACCTCGGCGAGCTCGTGTATCGCCTCGTCGGCGATCGCGCGTTGAATCGGATCGTCGTCGTAGTCGATCGCGATCGCCGGCACCTGACCGCTCGGGTACGCCTGCGCGAGCAACCGCCGCGCTGCTGCCGGATCGAAGCTGCATCGGGCCCGGCACGACACCGTCGGACCACCGGGGACGCCGAGCGGGATCAGTCCGCCGGCAACCTGCGCCGTGGATCCATAGCCGGCGCGAACGAGCGCGGACGCGTCGAGTGACCGGATGATCGCCTGCCGGAACCGGATGTCCGCGAGCTTCGGGCTCTTCAAGTTCAGCGCGTAGAAGCTGACGGCGAGATACGGACCCGCCGCGAGCCGCCCGTGACGGCGGTCGACGTCTTCGGACTCCGCTCGTCCCAACGGAGCGACGTCGAGGTGCCCGGCGCGGAACGCGGCGTACGCAGCCGACGCGTCCGGGAACTCCACGAGCCGTACCTTGTCGACCCACGGCGGCGTGTTCTTCTTCGCCCCGCGAGGACGCACCGCCGCGAGCTCGATCGTTGTGCCGGTCTGACGCACGAACCGGAACGGGCCCGAGCCGACGGGCGCCGTCCCGAGGCGGTCAGGCGCCGCCGCCAAGGCGCGGGGCATGATCCCGAGACCCGGTTGCGCGAGCACCGCCGGCAGCACCGACAACGGACTGTTCAAGGTGATCACGACCGTGTGTGGGTCCGGGGCCGCAATGCTCTGCACACGGGACAGGATCCCGGCGAACACCGACTTCGTCTCCGGTGCCTGCACCCGTTGCAGGCTCGCGACGACGTCGGCCGACGTCACCGGCGAACCGTCGTGGAAGCGAGCGGTCGGCGCCAGGAAGAACGTGAAGCGCGTCTGGGTCGGGTCGGCCTCCCACCGCCGGGCCAAGGCCGGTCGGGGCAGCGCGGTGACCGAGTCGATGGTGGTCAGCGAGTCGAACAACAGCGACGACACCAACGCCGGTCCGGGCAGGTCGGAACGCACCGGGTCGAGCGTGTCGACCCCGAGCACGCCGACGCGCAAGGTTCCGCCCCGTTGCGGACGCGTGCTCGCGGACCCACTCCCACTGGAGCAGGCCGCGATCGTCGGACCGATGAGCGCGATCACCACGGCCAGGCACACGGCTCTGGATGCGAGTCGCCGGGTCGCCCGCCGGCTCGGCCGGCGAGGCGCTCCAATCGGGGTCCGCATCAGATCGCCTTGAGCTCCTCGGCGAAGTGACACGCCACCG
>CAZJSY010000311.1:0-3466 GCA_964548555.1 uncultured Burkholderiales bacterium | reverse complement strand
CGGCCTTCGCAGGTGTGCGGCATCCACTTCTTCAACCCCGCGCCCGCGATGCCTCTCGTCGAGGTGGTCAGCTCGATCACCACGAGCGACGAGACGCGCGACGCGGCCCGCGGATTCGCCGAGGCGTGTGGCAAGACACCGGTGCTCGTGAAGGACCAGGCCGGGTTCATCGTCAATGCGCTGTTGTTCCCCTACCTCAACAACGCGGTGAAGCTGCTCGACGCGGGCGTCGCGTCGCGCGACGACATCGACACCGCGATGAAGGGCGGCTGCAACTTCCCGATGGGTCCGCTCGAGCTGCTCGACCTGGTCGGCCTCGACACGAGCCTCGCGATCCTCGAAGCCCTCTACGCGGAGTTCCGTGACCCGAACTACGCCCCCGCGCCCCTGCTCAAGCGGATGGTGAGCGCGGAGAAACTGGGTCGCAAGACACGGCAGGGCTTCTACGACTACAAGAAGTAGGCGCGCCGTGGGTCGCGCGTCGGGTCGTACGTGGAGAATGGAGCCATGACGCGCGACAGACCGTGGATGATGCGGACGTACTCCGGGCACTCCTCGGCCCGGGCATCGAACGAGCTCTACCGGTCCAACCTTGCGAAAGGCCAGACCGGGCTGTCGGTGGCCTTCGACCTGCCCACCCAGACCGGATACGACCCCGACCACCCGCTCGCACGGGGTGAGGTCGGCAAGGTCGGCGTACCCGTCCCGCATCTCGGTGAGATGCACGTGCTCTTCGACCAGATCCCGCTGGGCGAGATGAACACGTCGATGACCATCAACGCGACGGCGATGTGGCTCCTCGCAATGTACGTCGCGATGGCCGAGGAACAAGGCGTCGACCCCGCGGTGCTCCAGGGCACAACGCAGAACGACATCGTGAAGGAATACCTGTCGCGGGGCACCTACATCTTCGGGCCCGAGCCGTCGAAGCGCCTTACGGTCGACCTCATCGCATACGCGGTGAAGAACATCCCCAAGTGGAACCCGATCAACGTGTGCCCGTACCACCTGCAGGAGGCGGGGGCCACGCCGGTTCAGGAGCTCGCGTACGGGTTGGCCACCGCGGTGGCGGTGCTCGACGCGGTCCGCGAGTCGGGTCAGGTCCCCGAAGACGAGTTCGCCGACGTCGTCGGGCGGATCTCCTTCTTCATCGACTCGGGCATCCGGTTCGTCGAGGAGATGTGCAAGATGCGGGCTTTCACGCGGATGTGGGACCGCATCTGCCTCGAGCGCTACGGAGTGCGCGACGAGAAGAAGCGGCGCTTCCGCTACGGCGTCCAGGTGAACTCGCTCGGGCTCACCGAGAGTCAGCCCGAGAACAACGTGCAGCGCATCGTGCTCGAGATGCTCGGTGTCACGCTGTCTCGCGACGCTCGCGCACGTGCCATCCAGCTCCCGTGCTGGAACGAGGCGCTCGGACTGCCCCGCCCATGGGACCAGCAGTGGTCGCTTCGCATGCAGCAGGTGCTGGCGTACGAGTCCGACCTGTTGGAGTACGGGGACCTCTTCGAGGGATCGAAGGTCGTCGAGGCCAAGGTCGCCGAGCTCGTGGAGGCTGCGACCGCAGAGCTCCAGTGGGTCCTCGACGGCGGTGGCGCGTTCGCGATGATCGATCAGGTGAAGGGTCGCCTGGTGCAGTCGAACGCGCAGCGGGTCCGTCACATCGAGAGCGGTGACATCCCGGTCGTTGGCGTCAACGTCTTCACCGAGTCGGAGCCCTCACCCTTGGTCGCGAGCCTCGACGGCGAGGCTGCGATCCTCACCCCCGACGAGCGCGCCGAGGTCGAGCAGATCGAGGCGCTCGCCCGTTGGCGTGAGCAGCGAGACGACGACCGGGTGCAGCGCGCGCTCGATCGTGTGCGCGAGACCGCAGCCACGACCGACAACCTGTTCCCCGCGACGCTCGAGCTGGCGCGCGCCGGTGGCACCGTCGGCGAGTGGGCCGGCGCGTTACGTGAGGTGTTCGGCGAGTACCGCGCACCCACGGGCGTCGCGTCGGTGACTGCGGCACCGGTCGATGACATGGTGCCGGTGCGCGAGCGGGTGCAGTCGGCCGCCTCCGAGCTCGGTGGCCCGGTGCGCCTGCTCGTCGGCAAACCGGGTCTCGACGGTCACTCCAACGGTGCCGAGCAGATCGCGGTCGCGGCACGGGACGCGGGGATGGAGGTCGTGTACCAGGGCATCCGCCTGACGCCGGAGCAGATCGCGGCGGCCGCCCGCGACGAGGACGTCGACGTCGTCGGGCTCTCGGTGCTGTCGGGTTCGCATCTCGAGCTCGTGCCCGAGACGATCCGCCTGCTGCGCGACGCCGGGGTCGACGCGCCTGTCGTCGTCGGAGGGATCATCCCCGACACCGACCAGCATCGGCTCACGAGCGCGGGCGTCGCTCGGGTGTACACACCGAAGGACTTTCGTCTCGTCGACATCATCCGTGACCTGGCGGACCTCGCCATCGACCATCGACGGGCCACGTTCCGCGCGACCGGCGGTGAAGAAAAGCACCGGAACTCGTCAATCTCGACGGGCTCTCGGCCGATGGAACGGACGTGATGGACCGCCGTCTCGTGATCTCCGTGTGCGCGGCTGTCGGCGCGCTGACGGCCGGCGTCGCCGCGGTGGTCGTGGATCAGCCGCTGCTGGGCGTGGTGGCCGGGATGGGCGGCATCGTGAGCGGGCTCGCAGCCGCGGCCATCGCCGGGCGGCTGAAGACGTCCGAGCACGAGCTCAGCACGGTCGGCGCCGAGCTTCGGCGCTCGCGCCGTGAGCTCGACGCCCTCGCGGCGATCTTCGCCGAGGAGGCGACACGACGTCAGCTCGAAGCCGAGATGCCTCCGGCGCCGCAGGAGCTCGTCTTCGACGAAATCTCCGGTCTGCTCGACGAGCGCTTCTTCGCGGCCACCGTCCAGCAACGCGTCGCCGCCGCGCGCCGCCAGCTGCAGCCCGTCTCGGTCGTGCTCTTCGAGCTCGACCACTTCGAGCACTTGACGAACGACGTGCGCGACCAGGCGGTCGCCGTCCTCGGCGACGTCGTCCGACGCACGTTGCGCGAGTGCGACGTCGCGTGCCGCCTCGGTGAGGTGCTCGCGGGTGTGGTGCTCGAGGACACTGCAGAGTCCGGTGCGGTGTGGGCGGCCGAACGCGTCCGGGGCAACCTGCACGGCAGCCCGGTCGGCGAGTCGCTCACCATCTCGGCCGGCATCGCGTGCTATCCGTCGCACGCGCTCGGCGCGCCCGAGCTCGTCTCGATGGCGGGACAGGCCCTCGCGTCGGCACGCGCCAGGGGCCGCGACCACGTCGAGGTCGCGCAAGCCGACTGAACCGGCGAACCGGGCGCGTCAGGAACGGCCGTACAGCGACGCGATCTCCGCGGCGTACTTGTGATGGATCGCCCGCCGTTTGAGCTTCATGGTGGGCGTGAGCTCCGCGGAATCCGGCAGCCACTCGTCGCCGAGCAGCACGAACTTCT
>CAZJSY010000310.1:0-3479 GCA_964548555.1 uncultured Burkholderiales bacterium | reverse complement strand
GCACCGCCGCAGTTGCGGGTCAGAGCCTCGCGGCCGCGCTGCGCGACGCGCTCGGGAACCGGCCCGGCATCGACGTGCGATCCCTCCCTGCGACCGAGCTGTCCGGGTTCGGCCTCACGGCCGACATGGCCGACACCCTCGTGGTGGCCATCAGCCAGAGCGGTACGACGACCGACACCAATCGCACGGTCGACCTCGTGCGCGCCCGCGGTGGCGCGGTCATCGCGATCGTGAACCGGCGGAACAGCGATCTCACCGATCGGTGTGACGGTGTCCTGTACACGTCCGACGGTCGCGACGTCGAGATGAGTGTCGCGTCCACCAAGGCGTTCTACGCGCAGATCGCGGCCGGGTTCCTCCTCGCTTTCGCGATCGCGGCGGAGCTGGGGGTCGATTCCGGCAGCCACGAGGCGGTGTTGCACGGGCTGCGAGAGCTGCCCGCAGCGATGGAACGGGTGCTCCAGCGGCGGGCCTCGATCGCCGATGCCGCGCAGCGCCACGCGCCGGCCCGCCGCTACTGGGCGGTGGTGGGCAACGGAGCCAACCGCATCGCTGCGAACGAGGTGCGGATCAAGCTCTCGGAGCTCTGTTACAAGTCGATCGCCTGCGACGCGACCGAAGACAAGAAGCACATCGACCTGTCCGCCGAGCCGCTCGTCCTCGTGTGCGCGGCCGGACTCTCCGGGTCGAACGCCGACGACGTGGCGAAGGAGCTCGCGATCTACCGCGCCCACAAGGCCGCACCGATCGTGATCGCGGACGAGGACGAGATTCGGTTTCACACCGCGCTCGAGACGATTCCGGTGCCCGCCGTCCATCCGGCACTGGCGTTCGTTCTGTCGGCGATGGCGGGCCACCTCTTCGGATACGAGGCCGCGCTCGCGATCGACTTCTCGGCCCGTCCGTTGCGCGAAGCGCGGGCGGCGATCGAAACGGTGGCGGCCTCCGCCGGTGGTGACGACGACGTGCTCGCGCGGATGGCCAGTGCGCTCCAGGCGCCCGCGGCGCGGTTCTTCGACGGGTTGCGCAGTGGCAGCTACGACGGCGCGCTCGAGGCTGCGACCGCTGTTCGGCTTGCCGGGCTCTTGCGCTACGCGTCAGGGATCCTGCCTCTCGACGCGTACCAGGTCGAGTTCGGCAAGGTGGGTACGCCGAGCACCATGGTCGAAGACCTCATCGCCGCACTGACGCGAGCGATCGAGGAGCTCACGCGCCCGATCGACGCGATCAAGCACCAGGCGAAGACCGTCACGGTGGGGATCTCCCGATCCGACGAGACGCTGCTCCAGGTGCCGCTCGTGCAGGAGGTGCTCGGCGCCGGAGTGGCCCGCGACAACGTGACGTACCGGACGTTGCGCACGCTCGTCGATCTCGACGCTGCGATCGAGCGGGTCGCCGGCTTCACCCGCTACCGGATCGAGGGCGACCCCGGGCGAGACGACGCCACGATCCATGTCGTCGACCGTGGCGGACTCGGCGCGAACCTGCGCTCGCGCACCGAGAGCGACCCGCGGCTGCGTGGCACGAAGCAGCTCGCGGCCGTGGAGCGCGAGGTCACGGTCGCAGTGGGTCGCAGCGACGGCCGCACCGTGATCCTCGTGCCCGAGGTGAAGGGCAACCAGACGATCGGGATGACCCTGCTCCACGTCCAGTTCCGTCGCCGGCTCGCACCCGACGTCGCCCGCGCCGTGCTGATGGGCTACCGCCACCGCTACGCCGCGCTCAAGGGTGCCGTCACCGAGGTTGAGCCGACGTTCGCCGACGCGGTGCTCGGCGACGTCGACGTCGTGGAGCTGCTGACCCGACCCGTCGCGGTGCTCGCGGAGCACTGGCGGAACGGGTCGTGAACCAACCGATCGCGGGCATGGTCGTCGGTCTCGGCACCGACCTCGTGGAGATCGATCGGTTCCGTCTGGCGATGAAGCGCCGCGGCGATCGCTTCACGCAACGCTTGTTCAGCGACGAGGAACGCCGGTACGCCGACCGTCATCGCGACCCCGCACCGCGTCTCGCGGCCCGGTTCGCGGCCAAGGAAGCGGTGATGAAGGCGATGGGCGTCGGGTTGTGGAAGTTCGCGTTCCGCGATGTCGAGGTGATGCGCGCCCCGAGCGGCGCGCCGGGCATCGCTGTGCGCGGCAGAGCGGCCGAGCTCGCGGTCGACCGCGGTGTCGGATCGTGGTTGCTGTCGCTCTCGCACACCGACGACACCGCGATCGCCGTGGTGCTCGCGCTCAGCTGATGAAACCGGTCCTCACGCCGGCGGAGATGGGCGAGGCCGATCGCCGGACGATCGCCGCCGGCACGCCCGTCGAGGTGCTCATGGAACGGGCGGGCCGGGCCGTTGCGCGCGCCGCCGTGCGGACGGCGGGCGGCGTCTACTCGAAGCGCGTGGTCGTGGTCTGTGGGAAAGGGAACAACGGGGGCGACGGCCTCGTGGCCGCGCGCGTGCTGCGCGGGCTCGGCGTCCGGGTCGACGTCTTCATGCTCGCCGATGGTGTCGAGCGGGGCGCGCTCGCGCGCGCCCTTCGCCGCGCCGATGTTGCGGTCGACGCGATGTACGGCACCGGGTTCCGGGGCGCGCTCGAAGGCGACGCGGCCGCGGTCGCGGACGCGTTCGGCGCCTCGCGCGTCCCCGTGCTCGCGGTCGACATCCCGTCGGGCGTCGACGGCCTCACGGGCGTGGTCAACGGTCCCGCGGTGCGCGCTCATCGCACGGTCTGTTTCGCCGCGCTGAAGCCGGGACTGCTCCTCGAGCCGGGGCGATTCCTCGCGGGCGAGGTCGAGGTCGTCGACATCGGCGTCGATCCCGGCGCCGCGAACATCGGGCTCGTCGAGTCCGACGACGTACGCGCGTGGCTTCCGCCCCGCGACGTGCGCACGCACAAGTGGGCCGTCGGCGGCCTCTACGTCGTCGGTGGTTCGGGCGGCATGACCGGAGCACCGCTCCTCGTGAGCCGCGCGGCGCTGCGCGCCGGCGCGGGCATCGTGTGGTGCGGCGTACCGGGATACGACGCCGCGGTTCGAGCGTCGGGCACCGAGGTCATCACGAAGCCGTTGCCGGCGACGGGCGACGGCTCGCTCGACGCAGACGCGGCCGGGGTGGTGCTGTCGACCCTCGACCGGTTCCACGCGCTCGTCGTGGGGCCTGGGCTCGGTACGGCGGTCGCGACGAAACACGCGGTACGCCAGTTGGTGGAGGCGTCGGGAAGACCGCTGGTCCTCGACGCAGACGGCCTGAACGCGCTGGAGGGGGACCTCGGAGCGCTGCGCGCCCGCACCGCCGCAACGGTGCTCACCCCGCACGAGGGCGAGTTCGCACGTCTCGCCGGCCATCCCGTCGGCGACGACCGCATCGGAGCGGCCCGGCAGCTCGCCGGCGATTCGGGTGCCGTCGTGCTCCTGAAGGGTTCCACGACCGTGGTCGCGGCGCCCGACGGACGCGTCGCGCTCAACGTGACCGGCGGGCCGTGGCTCGCCAC
>CAZJSY010000309.1:0-3498 GCA_964548555.1 uncultured Burkholderiales bacterium | reverse complement strand
ACGTGCTCGGCGACGGCGTCGTGGAGCGACGCGCGCTTGTCGACCACCGCGGCGTTACGCGGAGTCGAGCACGAGATCGGCGAGACGCTGCCGCTGGTGCCCCTGGTACCCGAGCATCAGGTCGTTCTGCTTCGCACGCTTGTAGAAGAAGTGCGCGTCGCAGTCCCACGTGAAGCCGACGCCGCCGTGGATCTGGATGTCCTCACCCGTGATGAAGACCGCGGCCTCGCCGACAAACCCCTTGCACATCGCGGCCGCACGTTCGCGCGCCGGCTCGTCCACATCGGACGTCCACGCGGCGTAGTGCGTGCCGACACGCGCGAGCTCGAGATGGTGGAGCATGTCGACAGCCTTGTGCCGGATGGCCTGGAAGCTCGCGAGCGGCCGGTCGAATTGGACGCGCACCTTCGCGTACTCGACCGCCTCCTCGAGTGACTGCTCGCACGAGCCGACCAGCTCGGCCGCGAGCGCGACCGCGGCGTCGTCGGCGACACGACGCCAGACCGCGGTGTGGTCGCCGACCGGGCCGATCGGCACCGCGCGGCGTTCGTGCATGTCGAGGCGTGCCGCCTTGCGGGTCGGGTCGAGCGTGGGGACGGGCTGCGCATCGGAGAGCCCGTCGACCAGGAAGGAACCCAGCCCTTCCTCGATACGCGCCACGACAATCGCCCAGTCGGCGGTGTGGCCGTCGAGCACGAGCGGCTTTGTCCCGGTGAGCACCCAGTCGGCGCCCTTGCGGCGCGCGCGTGTGCGCACGCGGTCGACCGGGTCACCGTGCCCCGACTCCTCGAGCGCGACCGTGCCGCGCAACTCACCAGACGCGAGTTGACTCAACAGATCCCCTGCGCCGAGCCGTCGCGCCGCGAGTGTGGCGAGCACGGCCGACGAGAAGAAGGGGCCGGGAAGTGGAAGCCGGCCCATCTCCTCGAGCACGACTGCCATGTCGACGAGCCCGAGGCCCAGGCCACCGTGCGCCTCGGGCACCAGCAGCCCGGGCCAGCCCAGCGCTGCGATCTTCGACCAGAACTCGTCGGTGAACCCGCGTTCGTCGTCGGCCATCGACCGCACGTACGCGCTCGGCGCCTCGGTGGCGAGAAAGCCACGGACGGCGTCCCGTAGCGCGTCTTGTTCTTCAGAGAATTGGAAGTCCATATCTATTGCTTCGCTCCCGCTCCGCTACTTCGGCTGTGCCTCATCCGCTCCGCTCGCTCCGCGTGCTCGCCTGCGCTTCGCTTCGGCTCGCCGCGCGGCTGGTCAGGGCCTATCTGAGGCGCCGAAGAAACCTGACACGCACGTTAGTGTCGGGTGGTGGGCAGGCGCTAACGTCCGCGACATGGATTTTGCTCACACCGCGGAGGATCTCGCGTTTCGCGACGAGTTGCGGGAGTGGCTCGACGAGAACCTGCCCAAGTTCCTCGCCGACTGGGGTGGCGACGAGGATCCCGGTGGCGGACGGCAGGGAGGCATCCAGCGGACGCAGGAGCGCCGGCGCGACTGGCAGCGCCGACTCAACGAAGGGCGCTGGGCCGCGATCAACTGGCCCAAGGATTGGGGTGGCCGCGAGGCCACGCCGGTGCAGAACGTCATCTACTCCGAGGAGATGGCGCGCGTCCGCGCGCCGGGCATCTACAACGCGAACGGGATCTGGCAGATCGGCCCGATGATCATCGCGTGGGGAACGGAGGAGCAGAAGCAGCAGTGGCTTCCGTGCATCCTCGACGCGAGCGAGCACTGGTGTCAGGGCTTCAGCGAACCGCAGGCCGGCTCGGATCTGGCGAACCTGCGCACGACCGCGATCCGCGACGGCGACGAATACGTCGTCAACGGGCAGAAGATCTGGATCTCCACCGCGCATCTCGCGAAGTGGGGGCTGTTCCTGCTGCGCACCGATCCTCACGCCATCGAGGAGAAGCGCAAGCACGACGGCATCACCGCGTTCATCATCGACATGGAGACGCCCGGCATCGAGTGCCGGCCGATCCGCGACATCGTCGGCGACGAGATGTTCAACGAGGTGTTCTTCACCGACGCCCGCATCCCCGCCGCGCACCGCCTCGGCGAGGAGGGTCAGGGGTGGCAGGTCGCGATGGGCACGCTCGGGCGCGAGCGCGTGGGCACCGCCGGCCTCGCCATCACGATGGCCGCCGATCTGCGCTCGATGATCTCCGCCGCGCGGGCCGTCAATCCCGACGCGCTCGAGGATCCCGAGATCCGCGACCGCATCGCCCGCGCCTGGACGCAGATCGAGCTCACGAAGCTCCTCAACTACCGGGCCCTCACGAAGATCATCAAGGGTCAGAAGAACTGGCCCGAAGTGCCCCTCGCGAAGCTGCAGTGGAGCCATCTCGCGCAGTACCTCGCGGAGCTGGCGGTCGACATGCTCGGTCCGAACGGCCTGCTCGCACGCGGCGGTCCCGACGCGGTCGACGGCGGGAGCTGGACCCGCCTCTACAGCTTCCAGCGGTACACGTCGATCGGCGCCGGCGCCACCGAGGTGCAGAAGAACATCATCGCCGACCGTGCGCTGATGACCCGCAAGTAGCAGTCGCCCGCCCGTCGGATGCGGCTCGGCATCATCACCCCCGTACTGACGATGCTCCCGCGCGCGCACGCGCGCTGGGAGGAGACGGCCGGCATCGCGGAGGTCGAACGCGTCGTGGTGGAGGCCGAGCGTCTTGGCTATCACCACGTGACATGTAGCGAGCACGTCGCAATTCCGGTCGAGGTCGCGGAGGTACGGGGCGCGCGCTACTGGGATCCGCTCGCCACGTTCGGTTATCTCGCGGCGAAGACCCGGTCGATTCGCCTCGCCACGCACGTGCTCGTGCTCGGGTACCACCACCCGCTGGAGATCGCGAAGCGCTATGGCACGCTCGACCGCGTGTGCGGCGGCCGGCTCGTCCTCGGTGTGGGCGTGGGTTCGCTGCAGGAGGAGTTCGAGCTCGTGGGTGCCCGCTTCGACGGGCGGGGCGACGTCGCCGACGACGCAATGCGGGCGTTACGAGCGTCGTTGTCGGAGCGCCAACCCGAGTACCACGGCTCGTACTACGACTACGACGGCTTCGTGGTCGACCCCGCGGCCGCGCAACTCCGAATGCCGATCTGGGTCGGCGGACAGAGCTACCGGTCGTTACGACGCGCGGTGGAACTGGGCGACGGTTGGGCCCCGTTCGGTCTCGTCACCGCGGATCTCGAAGCCATGTTGAAGCGGGCTTTCGATACCGAGGTGTGGCAGGCGCGCGAGCACCCGTTCGACGTCGTGCTCCAGAACGAGCGGCCGCTCGATCCACTGGAGGAGCCCGACGTCGTTCGCGAACGACTGGAGCGCTTCACCGAGATCGGTGCGACGATGCTGAACTGCCGGTTCGTCCACCACTCGCTGGTGCACTACCTCGAGCAGCTCGCGGCCATGGCCGACCTCGCCGGGCTCTAGCCCCTACCCCTGGTCAGTTGGGACGGTTTCCCGTGTTATAGACGGGAAAGTGTCCCAACTGAGCG
>CAZJSY010000308.1:0-3544 GCA_964548555.1 uncultured Burkholderiales bacterium | reverse complement strand
CGGTTCAGGTAGTCGTACACCTGGTAGAAGCCGCCCTCGAGCTGCATGGACAGCGTGATCGTCGTCGGACCGCCGGTTCCTGCGCTCGGCACCCCGGGCGACACCTGGAGCCAGCTCACACCCGACTGGGTTGCGATGTCGTTGGCCTGCAGGATGAAGCTCGCAAGGTCGGGCGTGGGCGGCACCGCGGCCGAGAGCTTCTGCAGCACCGCCTGTTGCTTCGCGCGGTTCGCCTCGAGCCCGCGCAGATTGCTGAGCTGCGCCTTGAGGGTCTGCTGATTCGCTTGCGCGGCGGTCAGGTCGTCGTGGGCCTTCGACAGGTCGCTGCTCTTCGGTGAGTAGAGCCCGACGTACCACACCACGACGATCAACAGCGCGACGCCGGCGGCGATGAACGGCGTGAAGCGCTTCATCCGGCCGTGTCCCGCTGGAGTTGCTTGATCCGGTCGGATCGCACCGACGAGTTGAACGTCGCGTTGGAAGTGAATGTCACCAGTCCGGGCGAGCCGGGCGCCGACGGAGCCCGGCTCATGCTGGCCACCCACAGGTTGCTCAACGACGGCATCCCGCCGACGCGCTGGATCCAGGCCGCGACCGACGTGAAATCGACTGCGCTCGCGCTGAACGTGATCGTGCCGCCCGGACCGCCGGTGAGAGCGGGCGTCGCCGCCGACCCGGCCGCCGGAGTGTTGGTGGCGGCGGCTCCGGAGATTCCGGCTGCGGTCTGCGCCGCTGCCGACGGCGCCGACGAGCTGCCCTTCGACGCGCTGGCCTGGAAGCCGCTCAGCCACACGTCGTTCGGGATCGTGCGCGCGATCCCCTGCAACAGCCGGCCCCACGACACGTCGCCCTGCAACACCTGGGTGACCTGGGCCTTCATGCCGTCGACCTGGACCTGGTCGGTCTGCACCGGACCGAGCGAGCTCACCTGAGCCTGCAACCGCTCGTTCGCCTGCTTCACGGCTGCCACCTGATCGCGGGCCTCGGCCACTTGGCTGGCCTTGCTCGCCGTCAACAGGGTGAGCGCGGCGAGCAGCACGACCGCGGCCGCCGCGATGCCGGCGATGATGCGGCGGTCGACCGCGTCACGACGCTCGACCGTGGTGAGGTCGATCCGGCGCATCGGCCCGAGTCCCCCGAGGGCGAGGCCGATCGGCGCGGGCAGATACGGGTCGAGGCTCGGGAGCTCTTCGGGCGCGAAGCCGATGTCACCCACGGCGATGCGATCACGCGGGCGTGCCTCCTCCGTTGCGACGCCGAGGAGACGACCGAGACGCTCGGTGAGGCCTGCGAGCCGGGACGTTCCGCCGGTGACGAGCACCCGGCGAAGCGGCGCTGCACCCGATTGCGTGCGGTAGTAGTCGATCGAGCCGCGGATCTCGTCGAGCAGATCGCGCAGCGGCCGCTCCATCGCGGTACGCGCCCGTGCATCGAGGTCATTGGGAGCGAGCTCGCCCTGGCGCTTCACCGACTCCGCGGCGTCGAACGGCAGGTCGAGCTCGCGAGCAATGGACTCGGTGAGCGCGCGACCCCCGACACCGAGGATGCGAACGAACCGCGGCAGGCCCTCTTCGTGTACGACGATGACCGTCGTGCCGCCGCCAATCGAGACGATCGCCTCGGCACCGGGTTCGTCGGTGAGATCCGTATCGGCGAGCGAGCGCACGAGCGCGAGCGGCGACACGTCGACCGCGCCGACCTTCAGGCCCGCGCCACGCACCGCGTCGACGACGCGCTGCACTGCATCACGATGCGCGGCCGCGAGCAGGACGCGGCTCGTGCCGGCACCCTCGCTCTCGTCGACCGGAGCCAGCGTCTCGAGGACCTGGAAGTCGAAGACCGCTTCCTCCATCGGGATGGGGATGAGCTCCTGCGCCTGGAAGCGCAGCGCACCCGCGAGCTCGTCGTCCGACATCGCGGGGAGCTCGACGGGTCGCACGATCACGCGCGGGCTCGCGATCCCGACGCGCACCTCGCCCTTGCGCAGGCCGAGCTCGCGCCAGAGACGCTCGATCGCCTCGCTCACCGCCTCCGGGTCGACCACCTCGCCTTCTCGCATGGCGTCCGGCGGCAGCGCGACCTGTCCGAACGCGCGCAGGGTGGGTACCGCGCCCGGTTCGATCTCGGCGACCCGGACCGCGTTGGTCCCGATGTCGAGTCCGATCACACGACGAGGCACGGGATTCCTTCCCGGGCGGCGCCGCCGCGATCCGATTCAGTCATGCTCAACGACACCCCACTCTGGCCCGAGTCCGCTCGACCCTGTCCTCGACCACCGACATGCTGTCGAAGGCTCGAGCGACTTCTCGCGAGAGACGTCGGTATTTCGCGCGCCACAACTTGAGGAATTGCGCGCGCTGCGTGACAACGGACTCCGCCCACCACGGTTACCGGTGCAGATACCAGTCGAGAATCGTCTGTCCCCACAAGGCCGCGGTGAGGGTACCGGCCGCGAGGAAGGGCCCGAAGGGAACGTGCTCCCGCCGACCCTTCAGCCGTGTCGCGATGAGCCCCACACCGACCACCGCGCCGTACACGAACCCGAGGAACAATCCGAGGGCGACGTAGCCCCAGCCGAGCCACCCGAGCGCGAGACCGAGGACGAACGACAGGCGGACGTCGCCGAAACCCATGCCGCGGGGCGAGACGACGTGGATGACGAAGAACACGGTGAAGGCCACAGTCGCCGCGAGGAGCGCGCGCAGCCATCGCGACGCATCGCCGTCGGCAAGAGCTGCAACGCCGAGCAGCACCGCGCACGCGATGCCGAGCGGGTACACGACGCGGTTCGGCAGCAGGTAGTGCTCGAGATCGATCACCGAGAGCGCGAGCAGTCCCGCGCCGAGCACGAGGAACGCTGGCAGCGCCCACGAACCGGAGAAGCGTGCGCCGAGACCGGCCCACAACAGGCCGCACGCCAGCTCCACGAGCGGGTAGCGCGCCGGGATGCGCGTGCCGCAGTCGCGACACCGACCACGCAGCGCCAGCCACGAGGCCACCGGCACGTTGTCGTACGGCCGCAACACCGCGTCGCACGCGGGGCAGTGCGACGCCGGTCGTACGACGGACTCCTTGCGGGGCACCCGCCAGATCACGACGTTGAGGAATGAGCCGACGGCCACGCCGAAGATGCCGCACACGACCGCGGTCAGAAACGCCACACCTACGCGTCGGTCGATGGAAGGCGCGGGTTGAGTGCATTTCCACGCGCGCAGTGCGGCAGGCCCGAGGCCTGCCGCATCCGCGTGTGTCCGTCTCGACTACCAGCGGGTGTCGGTCCAGCTGGGGTCGCTGGCCGGTGCCTGGCACGGCGCTGCCAGCACCGTGGTGGTGCCGGCATACGTCGTGCCCCCGGTACCCGGCACGGCGTTGTCCTCGATGCCGTAGCACTTGCCCGAGTTCGAGAGCGCGGTCGCCCACCAGGTCTGACCCCCCGGTGCCGCGACGATGCTGACCTTGTTGAACCCGGTCGAGGGTCCGCCGGCGACGAATGTGAGCGTGGGCTCCATCGCCGCCAAGGTTGGCTGGTCCGCTTTGCTGAAGT
>CAZJSY010000307.1:0-3550 GCA_964548555.1 uncultured Burkholderiales bacterium | reverse complement strand
TACCGGCCGCCTGCTGCAACGCCCAGGTCAGCGTCTCCATCATGTTCTCCGGCTGCACCGGACAGCCGGGTACGTTGATGATCGGCAGGCCGCCCGCGGAGCGGAAATCCCAGCCCAGGTAGTCGGCGAGACCCATGCAGCCGGTGGGGTTGCCGGCCATGGCGTGGATGCCGCCGTAGGTGGCGCACGTGCCGGCGGCGACAACCGCCCAGGCCTTTGGCGCCAACCGGTCGATCCACCAATTGAGCGTCAGCGGCTCGCCCGTGTCGGGGTCGTTTCCCATCGAGGTCCAGTAACCCTCGCCGTTGATGTTCTCGTTGGGAATCGAACCCTCGACCACGAAGATGAACGGCGCCCCGAGCTGGTCGTTGGCCGCTTGGAAGAACGGCTCGAGGAACTCGTAGCCCCCGAGCGTGGGTGAGAGCACCTTGTTGTGCAGGTGCACCTTGGGAGTCCCGGGGATCAGCCCGTTGAGGACATCCTCGATCGCCGGCGCCGCGCTGTTCGTCATCGAGACCGAGTCGCCGTCGCAGCTCATCCCTTCCGAGGTCCAGAGGATGTGGATCTCGTCGAAGCCCGGCGTCGGCGAGTACTTGAATTCGCTCTTCTGACCCGGCGTGCTCATGTTGCCTCCGCGTAGGCCGGCCGTTCGTCGATCAGCTCGAGCGCCTCGACGGACAGCTGCTCTCCATTGACTATTTCGAGGTCGAGCGCCCCGCACTCCGCGCAGGCGAACGGGAAGCGCTCGAGCGTCGTGCGCGCGGCGCAGCGCCGGCATAACCCCTCTACGGGCACCTGCTCGATGCCGAGCTCGGCGCCCTCAACCACGGTCCCGCTCGCCACGACCTTGAACGCGAACCGGAGCGCATCCGGCACTACCTGGCGCAGCTGCCCGATCTCCACATCGACGCGCACGACGCGCCGAGCCCCGGCGTGTTCCTCGGCGATCGCCACGATTGCCTGCGCGATCGAAAGCTCGTGCACTAGGCCTGAAACCCCCGGACCCCCGATGGGGCGAAATCGCCAACGACTTCCAGGATCTGCCCCGGGAACGTACCCCCGGGGTGGGCCCCGAAACGAGGCCCGGGTCTACATGTACGGGCCCATACCGGGCCGTGTCTAGTTCACGCGGACCCGTGGCTGCGCTTGCGCGCTACGACGAACATCGCCTCCTGGACCAAGCTCCCAGACTCGCCGTCCCGGGCGTACCACAGGTTGATCGTGCCGAGAAGCGCGTCATCGAGCATCTCCACAGCGTCTGGGTCGTCGCCTGCATCGCGGTAGGCCGCGACCGTGACGGGGTGGTTCGCCTTCAGAAAGTCGCGCAGCTCGGTCTCGCCGGCGAAACCCGTCAGCTCCGTACGCCGACGGTGCATGTCGAGCGACTCGATGCGTTCGCCGAACAGTCTCGACACGTGGTGCTCGTCGCCCCACTGCAACGGCGATACCGTGCCGAACACCGACGGCAGGTCCGCGAACATCCGGCTGAGGCCCGCCTTTCCGGCGGGCAGGGCCGGCGCCGTCAGCCCGATCGTGCCGCCCGGCCGGCAGACTCGCAGCAGCTCATCGGCTACCGCCTGGTGATTCCCCGCGAAAATCGCCCCGAACGCCGAGGTGACTGCGTCGAACTCGCCATCGGCGAACGGCAACGCCTCGGCGTCGGCCTGCACCCACTCGAGGCGAGCTCCCTGCGCGGCCGCCTCGCGTCGTCCGGCCTCGAAGTTCTCCGGCGTCAGATCTGACGCCACCACCTCAGCGCCCGTGAGCGCGGCGCGGATCGCCACGTTGCCGGTCCCCGCGCCCACATCCAGCACGCGCTGCCCCGGTCCGATGCCACATGCCTCGACGAGTTGCTGTCCAAATCCCCACAGTGAACGGCGCGCGAACTCGTGATAGTCGCCCAGCGCCCAGATCGACCGCTGATCAAACGTGAACTCACGATCTTGCCACACCGCGTCTTGCGACTCCACCGCGCCTACCGCCTTCATCCGGGAACTTTGAGCTGCCCGCAGATGCTCCGTACAACCGCATCGCACGACGGCTGGCCGGTCGGACCGTCCGGTGCCGACCCCTCCGCCCGGCGGTCCTTTGGCGCGTACGCGTTCCGTTCGTACGTAAACGCCCGGCCGCGTCGGGAACAGCGGCGACTCTGTTCCCGTGAGCAGCACCGGCGGCAGCGCCGGCACGACAGACTCGCGAACGGTCAAACACGACCGGAGGCGATTGCGAGATGCCCGAATTGATTCCCGCCCTCGACGGACAGCACTCACGAGGCCTGTCGTCGATGGGCGATCCCTTCCGGACCCGTATTCAGGTTCCGGTGTCCGGGGGTGCGCTCACGGTCGCGCTGGCCGGACCGCCTCCCGACTCGGGAGGGCCAGTCGTGCTCGCCGTGCACAGCATGTCCACGTCGCACGTGGCCTACCGCAGCGTCGCGCGCGAGCTCGGCCGCTGCGCGCCGCACATATCCGTGATCGCGCCGGACCTGAGGGGCCGTGGCCGCAGCGCGAAACTGCCGCCCCCATTCGGCATCGCCCAGCACATCGTCGACCTCGTCACGGTGCTGGACCACGTCGGAGCGGAGCGTGTGATCCTCGCGGGTCACTCCATGGGCTGCAGCTTCTCGTCGCGGTTCGCGCTCGAGCATCCCGACCGCATCGCCGCGATCGTCCTGTTCGACGGCGGGCTGCCGATGGTCACGGAGCGTGAGTTGCCCGATCCCGAGCCCGACGAGGATGAGCCGCCGGGCTTGTTCGACCGGTTCGAGCTGAACTGCGCCACGGTCGACGAGTACCTCCAGTACTGGCGCGACCATCCCGCGCTCGCGAAATTCTGGGATGAGGACATCGAAGCGTTCGCCAACTCCGACTACGTCCAGGACGAGAGCGGCGTGCGCTGCGTCGCGAACCTGGACGCGTTGCTGACCGACGTCCAAGACCTGATCTTCGACGGCCGGACCTGGCACTCGGTCTCGGACGCGGGCGTGCCCGTCCGGCTGATGCGCGCGGAGCGCGGCATGTACGACGACGATCCCCTCGTGCCACAGCCGGAGCTGGAGCGATTCCTACGCGACAACCCGCACGTGTCCGTCGAAACGGTCCCCGACGTCAACCACTTCACGATCGTCCTGGGAGGTGGTCATGGGCCGCGCCGGGTGGCGGCCACGCTGGCCGAGCTGGTGACCGAAACGAGTCCTGCAGTAGCCGACAACTGCAGCAAATAGCGAAGTGGAGTATCGACAGCTGGGTCGCTCCGGCTTGCGGGTCTCGCAACTCACGTTCGGCACGATGACGTTCGGCGGCCGCGGCATGTTCGACGCGGTCGGGGCGACGGATCTCGCGGAGGCGCGCCGCCAGGTCGACATGGCCTTGGATGCCGGGATCAACCTGTTCGATACCGCCGACGTCTACTCCTATGGAGCGGCCGAGGAGATCCTTGGGCACGTGCTGGCGGGCCGCCGCGACCAGGCGCTGATCGCGACGAAGGGTCGCTTCCGAATGGGCACCGGCGCGAACGACACCGGGGCCTCGCGGCACCACCTGATCGAGGC
>CAZJSY010000306.1:0-3553 GCA_964548555.1 uncultured Burkholderiales bacterium | reverse complement strand
ATCGCGATGCTGTCGAGACCCCATCGCACCGATCGGGCGAACTCGTCGGGATCGTCGTGTGCATCCTTCCCGAGCTCCGGGAGTATCGCGGTGTGGATGGGCTGCGCGAGCACGGCGTACGGCGCGAGGAAGAAGACGAACCCGACCTGGTACGCGACGACGCCACCGGCGACGGCGTTCCCGAGGATGATCGCCGCGCCGAGCAGCAGGCCCTCGCCGGCGTGTTGCAACACCGTCCAGCCCGAGAGCCGAAGGAGCCTCGAAACGGCCGGGTCGCGGGGCGCGAGTCGCGGACGGAGCCGAAATCCGGTCCGCGCCACCGCGACGACGGGAATGCCGACGAACGCCGCAACACCCAGTGTGCCGGCCCCGGCGAGCAACAGCTTCTCCCCCGTTCCGAGGCTCAGCGACGCGCCACCCGTTCCGTGCACCGACCGGAACGCTACGAGCGCGGCCACCATGACGACCGTGTTCCCGATGGGTGCCAGCGCGGTGACCACGAAGCGGCGCTTCGCGTAGAGCACCGCGATCGCGACGGTACCGAGCGCGTACAACAAGACCTGGGGAACGAAGAAGCGAAGAAGGAACGTCGCGAGTTGCTGCTGGCCCGCGGCGATGCGCACGCCGTGCGACCCGGTGCTCAACAGGCGCGCCAACCACGGCGCCGCGATCACGCCCACCACCGTGATCGCACCCAGCACGACGAGCGCGAGGCCGAGGATCTCGCCGGCGAGGCGCTCCGCCTCGCCCGGCTCGTTGCCGTCGAACAGACGGACGAACGTCGGAACGAGGACCTCCGACAGCGCACCCGCGGCAACGAGGTCGAACAACACGTTCGACACCGCGTTGGAGGCCTGGAACGTGTTGCCGAGATAGGTCGTGCCGAGCACCGCGGCCACCACGAGGACGCGCAGAAACCCGAGCGCTCGCGACAACGCGGTGGCGGCACCCATCCCGGTTGCGGCGCGGGCGACCGCCCGGCTCCGCCTCACGGTCGCGTGACGGCCGGCACCACTGTGGTCGCGCCGTCGCCGTAGCCGTAGTGCCCGACACGACGGCCCAGGTCGGCCAGCGCGAGCACGGCGGCGACCTGTCCTTCGACGAGATCGAGGTCGTCGACGGTGGACACCTGCTTCGACACGGTCGTGTCGTCGCGAACGGCGGAGACGCCCGCGCCCCGACCGCCCCTACCCCGTTGCTCGTGGTACACGTTCGCGACGACGGTCGGCGCTTTCCCGGCGAGCGCGTGGGCGAACGGCGGGACGAGGCTCTGTTGATCGGGCGACGCGTCGGTCGCGTTCACCACGAGCAGGCGCGTCCCCGCGCCCGGAAAGCCTGCAATGCTCGACGTGTCGCCGACGCGCTGGGCAACCGGTTCGAGCGTCGCGAAGCCGGCCGCCATCAGTTCGCTCAGCAGGTCGCCGTTGGGTGCCGCGGGGGCCGCGGTGTCGCTCGCCGCCGGCGCGGTCGGTGCGGTCCCGGCGAGGCGGGACGCCAGCGCGGCGATCGCGTCATCGCGGATCTTCTTGGGTGCGGCAGTGGGTTCTCCGATGACGGTGCCGAGCCGGCGCGCGTCGTCGGGGCTCTTCGACGACCACGCGTTCTCGAGCCACAGCACGCCGGCGTTCGACCCGCCCGCCTGCTGCACGAGGTCCGCGGTGCTCTTCACGATCCCGCCGTCCGCCCCGCGCACGGCGACGATCGCGACCGTCGCACCGCTCAGACTCCCGGACACGATGTGCGGCACCGACTGACGTACGTACGCCTGCAGATCACCGACCTGGTTCTTGAGCGCGCTGTTCTCACGCTGGCGCGCGTTGGAGCTGCGCTCGACGCGGTGGATCTCCGCCCGTAGGCCCTTCACCGTCGCCTCCTTCACCACGGTGGACCCCATGACGATGCCGATCGCGAGGGCGAGGAACACCGCGATCAACGAGGCGAGATGGAACCGAAAGTTGATCATCGACGACGGTCCGCTAGAGCTGACCGGCGATCGATGACCAGATGTCGCGCAACGTGAAGCGGATCCCGTCGAGGAAGACGTGCAGTGACGGCGACACCCACACCATCGCCACGACCGCGATGAGCGCGGCCAGCACCAGCATGGCGACGTCTCGGCGACGCATCCGTCCCTCGTACAGCCGGTTCACACCCTTCGCGTCGACCAGTAATGGACCGAGACGCAGACGGGTGAGGAACGTCGAGGACATGCCCTTGCGGCCCTTGTCGAGGAACTCGACCATGGTCGCATGGGTGCCGACCGCGACGATCAGCTGCGCACCGGCCTCATAGGCGAGGATCATCGCGACGTCTTCACTCGTGCCGTCCATGACGAACTCGTGGTACGGCAGGCCCCAACGCTGGAGCGCATCACGGCCGGGCGCCCTCCCGTCGAGGTGCACGTGGTGTACGAGCTCGGCGCCCGTGTCGATCGCTCGCTTCGACACCGAGTCGAAGTCGCCGATGATCAGTTCGGGCTGCAGTCCCATCTCGAGGAGCGCGTCGGCGCCGCCGTCGACACCGATCAGGACCGGCCGGTACTCGCGGATGTAATGGCGCAGCGCGCGCAGATCGCTGCGGTAGTCGTGCCCGCGAACGACGACGAGCGCGTGCCGGCCCTTGAACTTCGTCCGCAGCGGTGGCAGCTCGACCGGCTCGAACGCGCCGGGCGCTTCGCGCCGGATGAACTCGAGGGTGTTCTCCGCGAACCGTTGCAGTTCGACACCGATGGCCGCGCGCGCGGCTTCCATGCGCGACTCGACCTCGTGGCGGGTCAGGACGAGGCCCTTTCCGACGAGCGCGTCGTCGAGCCAGATCTCACCGTCGTCGACGCGGGCAATCGAGCCCTCGACGAGTTGAGCGAACACCTCCTCGCCGACATCGTCGACGAGTGGAACACCGGCCTCGACCAGCGCGATCGGGCCGCCGTTGGGATAGCGGCCGGTCAGCGACGGCGACGCGTTGACGACCGCCGCCACACCGGCGTCGATGAGCGCGTCGGCCGCGACGCGGTCGAGGTCGGCATGGTCGATCACCGCGATCTCTCCGGGCAGCAGCCGCTTCACCAGGTTCTTGGTACGCCGGTCGACGCGCACCGCCCCGACAACGGGCGACGGGGGCACACGACGGGGCGCGGATCTGGAGCGACCGGTCATCGGCGCCGTCCGGGACGCGCTTCGGCTCGGACGCGGCGCGCTTGCACGATGAGCTCCTCCGCGTGGTTGCGCGCGTGGGCGGAGTCGCGGGCGCCCGCGAGCATCCGCGACAGCTCGGTGACGCGTCCCGCGTCGTCGGGTACTTCGGCGCTCGCCACCGTGCGGCGCCGGGCGGTGCCCTTCGAGACGACCACCTGCGTGTCGGCGAACGCGGCGACCTGTGCGAGGTGCGTCACACAGAGAACCTGCTGGTGTGCGGCGAGTGCGCTCAGCGCGCGGCCTACCGCGACGCCCGCTTCGCCCCCGATCCCAGCGTCAACTTCGTCGAACACGAGTGTCATCTCGTCGCCTGGCGATCGCGCCCCGGCCAGCACGACCCGAACGGCCAGCATCGCACG
>CAZJSY010000305.1:0-3598 GCA_964548555.1 uncultured Burkholderiales bacterium | reverse complement strand
GAAGGAACAGGAAGCCGTCGTCTTCCAGCAGGTGCCGCACGACCGGCTCGTACGGCGGCTGGAGCGGCGCGCCGGTCATGATGCGAGGCCCCTGACCGCCGACGATGCGCGGCGACACGGTGAGGCACAACTCGTCGATCAGCTTGGCCCGCGCCAGGTCGCCGTTGACTCCCGGGCCGCCCTCGACCAGGACCGTGTGCGCTCCACGGTCGTGGAGCACGCTGATCGCGGCTGCCAGATCGACATGCTGATCGCCGGTCGCGACGACGTCGGCGACGGCATCGACCGCTGCGGGCGCCCGGGTCGCACCCTGCGCGCTCGTGATCACGAGCGGCCGCGGCCCCGGACCGGTGAAGAACGGCGACGCCCAGTCGAGTTCGAGCGAGCCGGTGATCACGGCGATCGACGGCAACGGCTGCTGGCCACGCGCGACGCGTGCACGCTGGAGATCGTCGTCGAGCCCGACCTTGCCGTAGCCCTCCGAACGCACCGTGCCCGCGCCCACGAGAATCACGTCCGCGTGGGACCGCACCGCGGCGAAGACGCGCTTGTCCGCCGCGCCGCCGAGCGGGCCGGACCGTCCGTCGACGCTGATCGCGCCGTCGAGGCTCGCGATCATGTTGACGCGGAGGAACGGAGCGCCGATTGTCATGTCGGGGGCATACGCCTCCACCAGATCGACGTCCGACGACGGGTTCGGGAAGAGGCGGCGCATCGCCGGCGACTACGCGCCGTCTCCGAGCTCGAACACCCGCATCGCGTTCTCGCGCAGGAACTTGGGCCAGACGTGGTCGCGGAACGGCACGTCGGGAAGCTCCGAGAAGATGCGCTCCAGGCTCAGGCCCATCGGGTAGTAGCCCGCGTACATCACCTTGTCGGCGCCACGCGTGTTCGCGTAGTCGATCACTGCACGCGGGTAGTACTTCGGCGCGAACGCGCTCGTCATGTAGTAGAGCCCGGGCCACTTGAGCATGAGCTTCACGGCCAGCGCCTCCCACGGCTCCGCGCCGTGGCGCATCACGATCCGCAGCTCCGGGAAGTCGTAACAGACCTGGTCGAAATGCATGACGTCCTGACATGCCGACGGCAGGCGCGGACCCGCGATACCGGCGTTGGCGACGATCGGGATGTCGAGGTCGATGCAGGTCTGGTAGATCGGGTAGTACCGGCGGTCGCTGACCGGCACCTGCGGGTTGCAGCCGGCGGGGAACGTCGTGACCGCCTTGATGCCGTGCTCGTCGTGCGCCTGACGGATCTTGCGGACCGCACCGGTGATGTCGTTGGGATCGATCTCGATGCTCGCCGCGAACCGATCGGGATACTCCTTCAGAGCACGCTCGGTCATCTTCCCGCCGAGGCCGACGAGGCCGATCTCGATCCCGTACGTGTCCATCTGCTGGAGCGTGACGTCGATCGGGTCGGCACCGTCGTCGAGACGGTTCGGCACCTGCTTGAACATGTATTCCGCCGGGAATTCCATGTCGCGGCTCTCGGCGTCGCGCAGTTGTGACTGCATGAAGTCGTAGTGACGGCGCGCGTTCGCGCTCGGGAACCCGATCATCAAGTCGACGATCCCGAGATCTCGGGGCATCACCATGCAGCCACCCTTCGATTGACCGGTTTGCCAAGGTATGGCCGCGTACTTGACTCAGTCAAGCGCGCAACTCCCGCGCATGGTTCCGTGCGATCAGAGGGGAACCCGCCAGGTGAGGCGGGTGCCGTGGCCCGGCTCCGACTCGATCTCGAGCGATCCCCCCAGCGACTCGGCTCGGTGCGCCAGGTTCGCGAGGCCGCTGCGACGGGCCTCGTCGGCCGGGATACCGACGCCGTCGTCGGCGACCTGGAGCGTGACCTGTTCGTTCGCGGTCAGCCGCACGTCGACGCTCGTCGCACGGGAATGGCGGGCCGCGTTCGACAGCATCTCGCGCGCGACTGCGAGCACCTGCGCCGCGAGCTCGTTGCTGAGGCTGTGATCGATGGCGCCGTCGAAGTGCACCCGGGGCTCGAACGACGAGTGCTCCGCGGCGTCGAACACCAGCGAGAGCAGCTCGGCCCGCACCCCACGTGTCTGTTGGGCCGCCAACGCGAAGATCGTCGACCGGATGTCACGGATGACTCCGTCGATCTCGTCGACCGCGGACGACAGACGCGCCGCGGTCGCGGTGTCGGCGCCGGGAGTCGCCGCTTGCAGCGTCATGCCCGTGGCGAACAGCCGCTGCACGACGGTGTCGTGCAGATCACGCGCGATCCGCTCGCGGTCGTCGATGAGCTGGAGCCGATCGACCTCGGCGCGCGTGCGTGCGAGGTCTACGGCGACGGCCGCCTGCCGGGCGAAGCTCTCCACGACCCTGAGATCGTCGGCGTCGAAGCTGCGCCCGCCCTTGCTGTTGCTGATCGACAGCACACCGATGCTGTCGGCTTCGCTCGACAGCGGGACGAAGATCACCGGACCAGCGTGGAGCGGATCGATGGCGGCGCGGTGGATGCGGGGATGTACTGATGCGTCGTCGACGATCGCGCCTTCACCGCTCGCCAGCACGTCACCTGCCACGGTGGCGACCGTCGGCACCGTCATGCCGATGAGGGAGTCCGCCGCGTCGCCGCTCGCCGCCACGACTCGCAGACGTCCGTGTTCGGCGAGCATCACACGCGCGTGGTCCGCCTCCGCGAGCGACGCCGCGTAGGAACCGATGAGCTCGAGCACCCGCTCGACCGGATGCCCAGCGAGGAGCACGTGGTTGATCTCGGCGATCGCGTCGAGCCACCGCTCGCGGCGCTGCTGCATCTCATAGAGGTTTGCGTTCTCGATGGCGACGCCGGCCGCGACCGCGAGCGCGGCGGCGAAGTCGCGGTCGATGGTGGTGAACGGTCGCCCGTCGCGCTTCTCGGTGAGATAGAGATGCCCGAACACGTCGTCGCGCACCCGCACCGGGACGCCGAGGAAGGTGTGCATCTCCGGGTGCTCCGGAGGAAAACCGTAGGACTCCGGATGCTCCGTCAGGTCGTCGAGCACGAGCGGCTTCGGGTCCTGGATAAGCAGGCCGAGAATGCCCGCCCCTCGCGGCTCCGTGCCGATGCGGGCGCGTGTCTCGCCGTCGACGCCGGCGGTCACCCATTGCACGATCGTCCGGTCTGGACCCACGACACCGAGCGCCCCGTACCGCGCGTCGACGAGCTCGCATGCGCCCTCGACGATCCGGTGCAGCAGCGGCGGCAGCGCGAGCTCACTGCTGATGGCGAGCACCGCCTCGAGCAACACACGGAGGCTGTCCGCGGTCGACTGGATCTCGCGGGCGCGGTCCTGCAGCTCGTAGAGCAGGTCGTCGAGATGAAAGTGCCCGAGCCCGAGCTTGCCGCCACGAGTCGCGGTGCCGTCACGTTCGCGCGCGCTCGAGTGTTCGTCGGGGGTGTCACCTCTCGGGTGTTCCGGCTCGCGGGCGTCGGCAGACACGGGCTCGCAGTTTCGCGCAGCTTCAGCGGCGGAACGTACGCTCCGCGAAATGACCGTGCGGACGACGCTGCGCCCCGGAGCGGCGAGCGTGCGCGGGCCGGGTATCCCGGCCCGCAGCGAGCGCGACCGTTGACGCAGCCGGACGCC
>CAZJSY010000304.1:0-3636 GCA_964548555.1 uncultured Burkholderiales bacterium | reverse complement strand
AACGCGCCGCCCCGGTCGCTGTCGACGCTGAGCAGCGACAGCGGGTACGCACCACCGTGCTCGACCGTCTCGGCGGTGATCAGCAGGCCGCCACGCAACCCCGTCGCGGTGACGAGGTCGAGGATGCGCGTGATGCAGTCGAGCTCCCGGATCATGCCGGCCCAGAAGAGGAGCGAGACGAGGACGCGTCCCTCGTCGGCCCAGCGCTCGAGCTCGTCGTCGGCCGGCTCCAGCTCGTCCAGGGACGCGCGCGGCTCCGGGAGCATTGCGTCGAGCGCGACCGCGGCGTCGAACGGCGGGTCGGGATCGATCACCTGCAGACCGTGTCCCAACCGGCCGAGGGCGAAGAAATCGTGATCGTCGTACTGCACCCCGTAGACCGGTTCACGCGCGGAGCGCACGATGGTCTCGCACCGGGCGAGACAATCGGTCTGCGGACGGCTGTGAATGGGCAACAGACGCAGACGGGCGAGCTTCGCGATCTGTGCGGTGACGAGATCGGGCCCACCGAGGAGCACTCCCTGCCCCCAGTCGCGATGGCGGTCCGCCATGCGAGCCGTGTAGGTCGCATAGTCGTCCGCTGCTGCGTCGGCCGCGTGATCGTCGACACCGCCGGGGAACGCGGCGGCGCGTGTGGCTTCCACCGACCACGCACGAAACCGCTTCGCGCCGAGCTCTTCGATGCGCGCCCGGAGCGCCTGGTCGCTCGACGCGTCGAGACCGAGCGCCGGTGCGTCCACGAGAAACGCAGGCGCGACGTACGGCGCGGTGACGATGCGGTGCGGGCCCTGCGGAGCGGCATCGAGCACGAAGACGTCGGCAGGTGTGTCGAGCCCCAGGCGCCCGAGCACGCCGCGGTACACGTCGACCGGATCGCTCGTACGCGCGACGACCTCGGCCCCGACGGCGTCGAAGGCCGGCCACAACGGAGACCGCCCGTCTCCGACGACCGCGATGTCGTAGCGCGTCGCAAGCCAGAGGACGTGCTCGGCATGGTGAGCGCCCGCGACGAGGCTTCCACCCCACGCTTCCGCGCTCATCTCGTCGGGGTCGCCACCTCCGAAGTGGCGGCCGCTGCGGCGCCGGTCGAGGTAGCAGTCGAAGGTCCAGCCGGCACGGGCGGCGAGCCCGGCGAGCGAGGCGGCCAGCGCCGGCGTCTGGCGATCACCCGCGTGCGCGAGAAGGAAGAGGAGCGGCCGCCGTGTCATGCGGGCTTCCGCAGCCACCAGACGTGCCACTTGGGGCACCACCGCGGACCGATCGGCGTCATGTCGACGACTTCGAGACCGACCGCGGACGCGAGGCTGCGGACTTCACGCGCGTGCTGATGACGCACCGTGTGACGCCACGCAGGCGCCACCCCGCCGGCGATCAACGTGCGGACCAGCCGGTCGGGCCGCCAGGCCCAGTAGCCGGGGTACGCGAGCACCCACCAGGCGTTCGCGTTGGTGGTGTCGACGACGAGCTCACCGCCCGGACGGACGACACGCGCGAGCTCACGCAGCCCGGCGTCGAGATCGATGAGGTGCACCGCGAGGTCCATCGCCAGCGCGATGCCGAACGCGCCGTCGGGATGCGGCAGCGCCATCGCGTCGGCCTGCTCGACGCGACTGGTGTGAAGGCGGTTGTGCGCCTCCTTCACCATGGATTCCGACACGTCGCACAGCGTCACGTCGTGGGACGACTCGAGCATCTCGGCGAAACGGCCGTATCCGCCGCCGGCATCGAGGAGGTTGGTGCGCGGGCGTTGGCCGAGCCGATCCACGACCGCGGCACGCTTGCGCGCGTAGAGCTCACGAAAGACGTCGCCCTTGCCGTCGGGGTTGAAATGACGTCGGTAGTCGCGTCGGTACACCGACGACGTGAACGACCGATTGCGTGATGCGGTCGCGCGCTCGAACAGCGTCACGATGTCGTCGACGACGTTCTCGATGTCGAAGTCCTTGGCGCGGATCCGCCCTGCCTCCGCGAGACGGGATGCCAGCCCAGGTTCGCTCAGCACGCGCATCAGCGACGCGGCCAGGACGGCCGGGTTCTCCACCGGGACGAGCAAACCGTTGACCTCGTCTTCGACGATCTCGACGAACGCTCCCGTTCGCGTGGCGACGACCGGCTTCCCGAGGGCAAGGGCCTCGAGGCACGTATAACCGAAGCTCTCCCACCGGGACGGGCACACGGCGACGGCCGAGCCGGCCACCACCGACAGCGCCTCGTCACGCGGGAGCTCACCGAGCACGTGCACGCGGTCCGCGACGCCGGCCAGCGAGCGCCGGAACGTTTCGAGCACCTCGGGATCCCCCGGGCGGCCGACGCAGACCAGATCGAGATCGGGATTCGCGAGCAGGACCTCGCGTGCCGCGACACCGAGGTCGACCAATCCTTTCCGGCGTTCGAAACCGCCGGAGAACGCGATGTAGCGCTCGGGAAGCTCGAGGTCGGTCGGTGTTGCGCCGGCGCGGCGAACCGCCTCGATGTCGAGGGGGTTGGGGATGTACTGCGTGTGATCCCGGGGGAGGCGCCAGTCGTGCGCGACGAGATCGCTGATCGCCCGACTCGGCGCATAGACCGCAACGCTGCGTCGAACCTGGCCCCGTTCCAGAAAATCGATGAATTTGGATCGGCGTGTCGGCTCGCGATCGTTCAGCCGGTCGACGAGATATGTCGGTGTGGCGAGGCGCGTCACCACGGGAATGCGGGTGAAGCGCGCAATCCACCAAGCATCCGCTCCGAACTCGGCCGCATGCACGACGTCGGGACGCAGCATCAGCGCCCGGATCGACATGATGAGGCGCGTGAGCCGGGGTCTGGGCCGGGTGCGCCACACGGTGACGTCGCCGTCACGCTCGTGCCCCCCTCCGCCCTTCGTCACCACGTGGACGTCGTGGCCGCGACGGGCGAGCCCGCCCGCCACGGCGGCCGTGTTCGTCCCGATGCCGCCCATCGTGGGCGTTCCCGGGTACTCGGAGGAGATCAGGACGATCCGCATCCCACTCCCTGCCGGTTCCGGCGGCTCGCGCGGCCGATCCGGAGCCGGCTCGGAGAACCGCTCCTGTGCCCCGTGACCCCACGATGGACGCGACCCGATTCGGGCGTTCTCACGCCCAGCCCCAATGCATCCATGCCACCTGCAACGTAGCCGCGCCGCACCAGACTTGGCCCGGCGTCGCAGGGAAGATTCCACGACGCCCGAACGGCCCGGTGCGGTCCGTTCGAGAACCCCTTCGGAGGGCCTTTACCCGAAGCGGCCGACTCTCAGGCGTGCGACGGAAACCCGATGGTCCAGCTCCGCCTCCGCCAATCACACCGGAGGCGGCTCCGGTCAGGGGACCCGGGAGAAGTGTCGTCGCGGTGCTCGCGGTGGTCGTGGTGGTCGTGGTCGGCGTGGTGGTCGACGAGGTCCTCGTGACGACGTGGTCGTACTCGAGCTCGTCGTGGTCGCCGTGCTCGTCGACGTCGTCGAGTCGTCCGGCGGAACTGGAATCCGGGAGTCCAGCTCGGTGGCGATGAATTCCGCTCAACGCCTGGTATCCGACAGCGCACCCGGGCGACGCGGGTTCGATCGCGCACGGGGAGATGGCCCGCAACACCGGTTTGCCGGAGGGCAGCACGTTCATGGCTCTTGTTGCCCTCGTGGAA
>CAZJSY010000303.1:0-3703 GCA_964548555.1 uncultured Burkholderiales bacterium | reverse complement strand
AGCGCGCTTAGTCCGGTCGCGAAACTCGAAAACGGTGTCGGCGGCGTCAACGGTGCGTCCGTCCGTACACGTCCGCAGACGTCTTCGGTGCGGCCGGCCCGCTTTGGCCCACGGCCCCGGGACGGGCCCCGGATCACTGGGCCAGGGTTCTCCCGGCGACGTAGGTGACGAGGAGCGCGACGGCCATGCATGCGATCCAAGCGTCTGTGAGGCGGCGCAGGAGTGGGGGCGCGTCGCGGACTTCCATGAACTGTCGCATGATGATCCGCACCTTGAGGAGAGCAAGGCAGATCGCCGAGACCGTCACGGCGATGCTCGCCGTTAGCGCTCCGTTGCTGTTCGCGGAGTGGTCGATCCAGAAGTAGAGCAAGGTGATGGCGGTGAGGACGAGCCAGACGATGAAGAGCCGATTGTTTGTCGAGGTCGCCACGGTCACCTCATGACGTAGAGCATGGCGAAGATCATCACCCAGTAGACGTCGACGGTGTGCCAGTAGGTGGCGCACGTTTCGATCGCTTGTTGAGATCGCCGTGCCGGATCCGAGAGCTGGTACGCGAGGACGCCGAGCACCACGAAGCCGATCAGGAGGTGGAGGCCGTGAATGCCGGTGAGGAAGAAGTAGTACTGCGTGAAGTCGTTCTTCGTGAACGTCTGCCCATCGTGGATGAGCCTCACCCATTCAACGAGCTTGACCGTGAGGAACGCGAGGCCGAGGCCGACGGTGAGGTAGACGAGCCGCAACGCGCTTTGATGTCGTCCGGCACGCGCGTATTGCACGCTGAGCGCGATCACGAGCGAGCTGGTCAGCAGGATGATGGTGTCGAGCACGCCGAGCCCCAGCGAGAGGTGAGACTGGGCTTGGAGGAAGGCCTTCTGGTGCTGGGTGCGGAAGTACAGGTAAACGCAGAAGTACGAGACGAAGATCGCTGACTCGAAGAAGACGAAGAACCACATGTCGGGTTCGCCGGGGACTCGTCTCGAGTCTTTCGATGGCGCGGGAACGGTGTTCTCGGTCGCGGTCATGATGCGGTTGCGGGTTCGGATGCGGCAGGTGCGGGTCGCGGTGGCTTTGCCGGAAGGTCGGGCAGTGGTCCAGTGCCGAAGTCCTCGCGCAGGATCACGTTCCTCAGGAGGTAGATGAACGTGACGGTGTAGAAGCCGAAGACCGCCACGTCGATCCACCAAGCGATCACGCCGTTCCATGCGAGCACGCCGCGGTGGAAGATCCAAGAAGGAGCGATCACGACCTCGGTCAGGGCGTTGCACAGATTTAGGTAGGCGAACCACCGCGGGAATACGCGGTTCTTGTCGAGCAGGATCGCCGTCATCCATATCAACGACCCGACGAGGAAGACGCCCATCGTGCCGGAGAACGACAGGAAGCCAAAGTCGTACAGCCATTGCTGGAGTGCCGGCGCCCGATCGGGTCGCATGGTACCGGCGGTCAGCGCGACGCAGATGAACAGAAACCCCGGTATCGCGGCGATCGCGTAGAGGATCAGATAGGAGTATGCGAACGCGCGGCTGACTGACATCCGTCGGATCGTGTACGTGATCAACGCGAGCGCGGTCGCAGAGAACCCCCCGAGCGCAAAGATGAGCGCGAACCCGAAGAGCAAGCCGGTGTGACGGTCGGCGAACCATCCGACGACCTGATCGGGTTCGAGCCAGGGCTTGCCCGGGGGCTGCGTGCGCGTCAGCGCGAAGAAGACGACGCTGTAGAGGCTGTAAAAGGCGATGGTTACGTACCACGTGAACCACAGCTCGCGCTTCGGGTCGTCGAGCCTGGCGGGACGCTTCACGTCACGGTTCCGACCGCTTCGCGACCACGTTCCATCGCTGTCCCCAACGCAATCGCCATCGCCACGATCCACAGCGCGATGGCGAAATTCCGGACCCAGAACGACAGGAAGCCGTTCCACGCGAACGCTCCGCTGAGGGTAAATCCGGCGAAGCATGCGGGAAGAAGCGCGACCGCGATCGCGACGTTGAAGTACGCGACCCAGCGCGGGAACACAGGCTGGTCCTGCACATCGAAGGAGATCGCGATCGCCAGGAAGAGGCACAGTGCGATCAGGAAAGGCACACCGCAGGTGAAGGTGACCCAGGCGAGGTCGTTGCACATCTGGGTGATCTCGGGCGCGCGATCCGGCCGGAACGCGGCGATGAGCCAGAAGACCGTTGCGGTGAGGAAGGCGATCGGGGCGGCTCCGGCGACGCCGATGACGCAGTAGCGCAGGACCGGTGTTCGATGCGCCATCCCACGCATGCGCTCGACGATCAGCATCAGGATCGGGATCAACGCAACGCAGAACCAGTTGAAGAGGATCATGCTGTACTGCACGCGGGCGGTGTGGTCGCGATAGAACGCAGCCACCTGCGCGGCAGACGCTCTGGGAGACATGGGCGGTACGAAGCCCGGGAACAGGAAGAACGCGGCGATCCAGATGATTGCCACCGCGGGCAGCATCCAGAAGATGACTCGTTCGCCGGTTGCTCGCCGCACGGGCGGAGGGTAGCCAAATGACTACTCAGGCGCAACGCGGTGCGTACGCTCACGGCGTGAGTCCGACGACGCCCGTGAAGAGACAGCGTGCGCAGCCGACTGCGGCTCACGGGCGAGTCATCGACACTGCGCTCACGTGTTCGCCGAGCGCGGCCTCGCCGGTACGTCAGTACGAATGATCGCCTGGTGAGCTCGGCGTGACGGTGGCCGTCCCGCAATCTCATGCGACGCATACGCCGCGTGCTCATGGGCACGACACCACACAGAACGCACGCATACGCAACGCGACCTTCACGCGGCGGTCAACGGCGCGGCGACACACCCATTTCTCGCCGACCTCGATGACAAGACGCTGCGAAGCGAACTCCTCTACGTCGCTCACCAGCTCCTGTCGCCGGCGGAGGCAATCGCCGAGCGCTAAACCAACGCGCTCCGGCGACCGCTACGGGGGGCCCAGGCCGCGTGTACTCAGGAGATTCGCGAGGACTTCGGTGACGGCGTCGCAAGGTGCGACACGGAAACGGCCTGAATAGCCGAACGGCTTGTTTCCCCCTGGCCGACCGGCTATCTTGCAGGTCGCCGTTCGGCTACGGGTGGGCTTCGAGATCGACCAGAAGGAACGGGGTCTGCGGATGCTTGCTCGTCGGATCGCGATCGTGGCCGTCGCGGCACTGGCGGCCGCCGCGTGCGCGAATTCGAGCTCTGGGACGAAGAATGCGACCACCACGACGTCGGGAGGCAGCAGCGCGACGTTGATCAAGGGCGGCAGCTTCCCGCCGGTGAACGAGCCCGGTGTGACGCCCACCGAGATCCGGGTCAGCGGCGTGGCGTCGACGACGAACCCCGTCGGCGGTCTCTATGGCACGGCGTTCGACGGCGTCCAAGCCTACTTCGACATGATCAACAGTCACGGCGGCATCTACGGCCGCAAGCTGGTCCTCGTCGCGCGCCACGACGATCAGATCGGGAACAACAAGCGCGAGGTCCAGGCGATCGTCGACCAGGACAACGCGTTCGCCGTCTTGCCAGTCGCGACGGTCTTCTTCACCGGCGCGACGCTGCTCATCCAGAACGACGTCCCGACGTTCGGCTGGGGGATCAACCACGAGTGGATCGGCCCCTCGAACATGTTCGGCAGTTTGGGTGCGCTGTGCAACGGTGTCGGCTGCCCGTACATCTACTGGCCCTATGTGGCGT
>CAZJSY010000302.1:0-3712 GCA_964548555.1 uncultured Burkholderiales bacterium | reverse complement strand
GTCGTCGGCCAGTCGGGCGAAGTCGGCGGACAGGATCGACGGGGCCAGCTTCATGATCCTGACCCTACCGACCTCGTGGCGAGCACGAACATTCCGTCGCTACCCGCAGCCTGAGGAAGCAGCAGGGCTCCGCGCCCCCACGATCGCCACGGATCCCCCGGGGGGGCGACGGCAACCAGGTTGGGGAACGTCTCGGCCATCCAGGTGTCGACATCGACGGTCTCGGCGCGCGTCAGCGTGCACACCGAGTAGACGAGCACTCCCCCGGGGCGCACGAGCGGCGCCGCCGCGCTGATGAGGTGCCGCTGGAGCGCGGCGAGGTCGTCGACGTCGGCGGGGCCCACACGGAAGCGGGCTTCGGGCCGCCGCCGCAGCACCCCCAGACCGGTGCACGGAGCATCGACGAGCACACGGTCGAAGCCGGTGCCATCGCGCAGCGGCAATGCGCGCGCGTCGGCCGCGACCGCGTGGAGGGAGGCAAGGCCGAGGCGTTCCGCGGCCCGAGCCACCAGGCCGGCACGGGCGGGATACAGATCGGTGCCCACGACGAGACCCGTGTCGCCCACGCGCTCGGCCGCCGCGGCGGCCTTGCCGCCCGGACCCGCAGACACGTCGAGCACGCGCTCGGACGGCTGCGGGTCGAGCACGGTCACGACCGCCTGACTGGCCTGGTCCTGTGGCGTGGCCCGTCCCTCCGCCACGGCGGGCAGCGTGGCCGGATCGCCGATCCCCGTCACGATCAGTGCGTCGGGCACCAAGCCGCCGGCCGACACCTCGATGCCCGCCGCCGCAAGCTCCGCGGCGAGCTCGCCGGCCGTGGTGCGGCGGGGATTGGGGCGCAGTGTGACCGCGGGCGCGACGTTGTCGGCCTCCAGCACCCCGAGGGCGTCCTCGACGCCGAGGTCGCCGGTCAACCGGTCGACGATCCACTCGGGATGTGACGTGCGGACCGCGATTGCGTCGACGGAATCACCCTGGGGCCACGGCCACGGTGGTCCGAGCGCAGCGACACGACGCAGCACTGCGTTGACGAATCCCTTGGCACGCCGGGCCCGCCGTGCGACCGCGTCGACCGTCTCCGAGACGGCCGCGTGCGGAGCGACCCCCTCGACGAGCTGATACGCGCCGAGACGCACCGCGGCACGTACCGCGGGATCGAGCCGGTCGATCGGGCGATCGGTCACGATGCCGACGAGATGATCGAGCGCCCGCTGGCGGCGGAGCGTCCCGTACACGAGCGACGTCACGAAGGCGCGGTCGCGCGCCGGTAACGGCGACGCGCGCAACATCGCCGGGAGCACGGCATTCGAGTATGCGCCCTGCTCCACACGCACGAGCGCGTCGAGCGCGAGCACTCGCGCCGATTCGGTCACCCTACCTGGAGCGCGGCGCCGCGCCGGCCGGCGAGCCAGGCACGCGCGCTCATCGGGCGCTTCCCCTGGGGCTGCACCTCGTCGAGCACGAGCGCGCCGTCGACCGTGCCGACGCGCGAGTGTTGGTCGATGTGGTCGCGCGCCACGCCGGCGATGCCGGGCTCGGCGTGCGCGCGCAGCACCTTGAGACGTTCGCCGTCGACGATGAGCCACGCGCCCGGTCGAGGGTTGCCGGCACGAACCACACGCGCGAGATCGGACGCGGGACGCGCGGTGTCGAGATGGAACTCGTCCGGCTGCAACTTCTCGGCGTAGGTGGGTTCGCCCGATTGCGGTACCGGTTCGCGTTCGGGAACACCTGCGAGCTCGTCGAGCAGCAGCCGGGTGCCAAGATCGACGAGGCGGCTGCGCAGCTCCCCCGCGGTCTCGTCGGGAGCGATCGGCGTGCTGCGGCAGGCGAACACCGGCCCGGTGTCGAGGCCGGCCTCGATCCGCATGAGACAGACGCCCGTCTCATGATCGCCCGCGAGCACCGCGCGCTCGACCGGTGCCGCACCGCGCCAGCGCGGCAACAGGGAGAAGTGCACGTTCACGAGACCGTGGGGCAACGCATCGAACACCGAGGCGGGCAGCAGCTGACCGAACGCGACCACGACGCCCAGCGCGGCGCCCGACCCGGCCACTTCGGCCGCAACCTCGCGGGCCTTCTCCGGCGTCCGGACGGGGAGCCCGAGCTCGGTCGCAGCCCGCTTCACCGGGCTGGGTTCCGGCGTGCCGCGCCGGCTCCGGCGCCGGTCGGGCTGTGTGACCACCAGCGCGACGTCGTGCCCGACGGCGTGCAGCGCGCGCAGCATCGGCACCGCATCGTCGGGCGTACCGAAGAAGACGATCCGCATCGGGACCGCGGCGCGCGTCAGAGACGCGGCTTGCCGTCGCGCGGGGACGTCGGGACGGTTAGCAGGTCACGCTCGCGCAGGGCGCGCAGTGCCTGCTTGCGGACGTCGGGCTCGAGCCGGTCGAGCATGAGGACGCCGTCGAGGTGATCGAGCTCGTGCTGGAAGACGCGGGCGAGGTACTCGTCGGCCTCGATCGTCTTCTCGTTGCCGTCGAGGTCGAGGCCGCGCAGCGTGACGTACTTCGGGCGGACGATCTCGAACGACAGCCCGGGGATCGACAGACACCCTTCTTCGAAGGTCCAGTCGCCGCCGCTCTCGACCACCTCGGGGTTGACGATGACCTCCGGCCCCTCCCCCACGTCGTAGGTGAAGATGCGTCGCTGCACACCGACCTGGGGCGCGGCCAGACCTACACCGGACGCGTCGTACATGGTGATGTACATCGCGTCGACGAGCCGCGCCACGTTGTCGTCGAGCTCTTCCACCTCACGGGCGCGCTGCTTCAGCACGGGGTCGCCGAAGGTACGGATGGTGTAGCCGGGCACGACTCCAGGGTACCAGCGCGCTACCAACGCCAAGTCTCGTCAGACGCGGAGCGGATCCACTTCCACACGAAGACGGCCGTGACGCCGGCCCTGCGGTGCCGCTCCCGCGAGCGCGTCGGCCAGCGTCTCGGGCGTCGTCGCGACCGCGAGGGAGCGCGCGCCGCTGCGCCACGGTGACGGTCCGAGCACGCTGACCGCGCGCTCGGCGAGCGCGACGCCGGCGGCCTCGACCGCCTCGGTCACACCGGTGAGCTCAGCCAGACCGCCGAACGGGGGGAAGCCCGCGGCCCGCCGACGTTCCATCTCCGGATCGAGCGCGAGTTGCGGATCGCGCGCCGCGACCGCCCTGAGCACCTCGTGGTCGGGCATCCGCGTCTGCACGAGGAGCCAGCCGTCGGCGCCGACGGCACGGGCGCCTCGGACGAGGAGCCACAACGCCTGCTCTGTTGCGCGGTAGCGCAACGCAAGCAGCTCCTGGTCGAACTCGAGGTACGCGACGAGACCGACGGGGCGGGCCGACGATCGACGGACCCGGTGCAACACCGCCTCGGTTCCCACGAGGACGTCGGCGTCGGGAAGCTCGCCCGTGGACGCGTCGACCTCGGCGACCGTGGCCCGCGGCAACAACGCGGCGAGATCGTCGCGTAGTCGCGTCACACCGGCACGCACGACGCGCAGGCGCGAGCCTCCGCAACGTGCGCACACGTGCGCTCTCACCAGATCACAACGTGGGCACATCAGTCCCTCGTCGCGCTCGACCACTGCCGCGCCACACGCCTCACAGCGCACGAGCTCACCGCACGACGTGCAGGCGAGCAGCCGGGCCCGTCCCTTGCGGTTCACCATGCACACCACACGCGCGCCGCGGCCGAGCACTTCGTGCATCCGTCGAGCGAGC
>CAZJSY010000301.1:0-3715 GCA_964548555.1 uncultured Burkholderiales bacterium | reverse complement strand
GCCGCGACGGCCGCCGCGCCCGACATGTCGGTCTTCATCGTCTCCATCCCGCTCGCCGTCTTGATCGACAGGCCACCGGAGTCGAAGACCACGCCCTTGCCGACCAGAGCGATCGAGCCCTGTGGCCGCGGCGGCGAGTAGGTCACCTGCACGAAGCGCGGTTCCTGGTGCGAACCCTGACCGACGCCGGCGACACCGCCCATGCGCTCGCGCACGATCTGGGCCGGGTCGAGGACTTTGACCGTGACACCCTTGCCGCGCAGCAACTTCCGGATCGCGTCCGCGAGGGCAGCGGGTGACTTCGCCGCGCTCGGCTCGTTGACCGCGTCGCGCGCCCACATCACCGCGTCGGCGATGCGCGCGCCACGCTCCAGTGCGGCCTGCACCGGCGCACCGCCCTGTGTGACGGCCGTGACCTTGGTGAGACGAGACGCCTTGGCCTCACCCTTGTACTTGAGGAACTGGTACGACCCGAGCGCGACACCTTCGGCCAACGCCTGCGCCGCCGCGGCGCGGTCGACACCGTCGGGAACCGCGTCGACGAGCGTCGTGGCGGCAGACTGCACCTTGGACGCGCGCCGCGCGAGCGTGGCGCCCGCGTTTCGAATGCCGTCGAGGTCGAGCTTGTCGCGCGGTCCCATGCCGACGAGCACGACCGCCTTGGCGCCGAGCCGGCGCCCCGTCGGGACGGCGAGCGCTTCGCAGGCAGAGCCTTCGAAGCCGACCTCGGTCATGAAGTCGTCCAGCGTTCCGCCGAGCGCGGCGTCGACGGCGTCCGCCCCGGGCCCGAGCGCCCGCTCGGCGAACACGGGCACCGCGAGCAGATCCGTCTTCACTCGATCGGCGTCGGTCTTGGTGGCTCGAAATGAGATGGGCAACAGGTCCTCCGGTCAGTGCGAGCGATCACGGTCGGGACGCGACGGACGGAACTCGCCTTCCTGCCAACGCGCCAGCGTCCACACGAGATCCGCGAGACGGTTGAGGTACGGCACCACGTGGCTGTCGGCGTCGAGCCAGCCGGTGCGGGTCGCACCCACGGTTTCGCGTTCGGCCCGGCGCACGACGGCGCGTGCGAGGTCGAGGGCGGCGGCGACCCGGTTCTCGCCCGGGACGACGAACTCCCGCGGCGGTTCGAACCGGGAGGTGATGTCGTCGATCAGGGGCTCGAGTGCCGTGACCATGTCGGCCGTGACCAGCGAGACCGCGGGTGTGAGCTTCTTGCGGTTCGCCTGCTCCGTCGCGAGCTCGGCCCCGACGACGAACATCTCCCGTTGCAGCCGCAGCAGCAGTTCGAACAGCTCGGACCCCGGCGGGCACTCCGCCCGCGCCACGCCCAATGCGGCGACGGCCTCGTCGACGGCGCCGTATGCGGCCGGACCGGCGCCGTCCTTGGCGACCCGTCCGCCGTAGAGCAGACCAGTCGTCCCGTCGTCACCCGTGCGCGTGTACACCTTCATTCCGGTCGAGTGTACGGCCCGATCGCCGCGAGCCTCCCGACCCGCGAATAGGGCTCGGGCATGCGAGCCGGCCTCCATTAGCCTGGTCAGACCATGCCGAACTTCCTCGAGACGCTCCGCGACCGCGTGCTGGTGTTCGACGGAGCGTTCGGCACGTGGGTACAGGCCCGCGACCTCGGCCCCGACGACTTCGGCGGACCGAGCCTCGAGGGCTGCAACGAGAACCTCGTGCTCACCCGACCCGACGTCATCGGCGAACTCCACGCGAGCTTCTTCGAGGTCGGCTGCGACGCGGTCGAGACCGCGACGTTCGGTGCCTTCCCACTCGTGCTCAACGAGTACGACATCGCGGAGCAGACCTTCGCCATCAACGAGGCCGCGGCCCGGATCGCCAAGGAGGTCGCTTCCGGGTACTCCACCGCCGACCGGCCCCGCTGGGTCGTGGGTTCCATCGGCCCGGGTACCCGGCTCCCCTCGCTCGGAGCTATCGGCTTCGCCGAGCTGCGCGACGGATACGAGGCGCAGGTCGACGGGCTCCTCGCCGGCGGTATCGACGTCGTGCTCGTCGAGACCGTCTACGACCTCCTCCAGGCCAAGGCGGCATTGATCGCGTGCCGTCGCGCCATGTCGCGCGCCGGGCGCGAGGTGCCGATCATGGTGCAGGTGACCATGGAGACGACGGGCCGGATGCTCGTCGGTTCCGAGATCGGTGCCGCGCTCACCGCGCTCGAGGCCATGCGGCCCGACGTCATCGGACTCAACTGCGCCACCGGGCCGGCGGAGATGACCGAGCACCTGCGCTACCTGTCGCAGCGGGCGCGCACGTTCATCTCGTGCCTGCCCAACGCCGGACTGCCGTCGGTGGTCGAAGGCCGCACGCACTACGACCTCACGCCGGAACAACTCGCCGAGGCGCACGACCGCTTCACGCGCGAGTTCGGCGTCAACGTGGTGGGCGGCTGCTGCGGCACCACACCCGAGCACCTGCGTCAGGTGGTCGAACGAGTGAGTGGGCGCGCACCCGCCACGCGCAACCCGGTGTTCGAGCCGGGCTGCTCCTCGATCTATTCGCACGTCCCGTTCAAGCAGGACCTCGCGTACCTCGCGATCGGTGAGCGCACCAACGCGAACGGATCGAAGAAGTTCCGGGAGGCGATGCTCGCCGACGACTGGGACACATGCGTGCAGATGGCACGGGAACAGGTGAAGGAAGGCGCGCACGTGCTCGACGTGTGCGTCGACTACGTCGGGCGCGACGGAAGACGCGACATGAACGAGGTCGCGGCGCGCTTCGCCACACAGGCGTCGCTGCCGCTGGTGTTCGACTCCACCGAGCCACAGGTGATCGAGGTGGGCCTGCAGCACTCGGGCGGCAAGGCCGTCCTGAACTCGGCAAACCTCGAAGATGGCGAGGCGGAAGGATCGCGGCTCGACCGGGTGCTCTCCCTCGCGCGCGAATACGGCGCGGCGGTGATCTGCCTCGCCATCGACGAGGAAGGGCAGGCGCGCGACGCCAACTGGAAGCTGCGTGTGTGCCGCCGTATCTACGACATCGCGGTCGAGCGGTACGGCCTCGACCCCACCGATCTGATCTTCGACATGCTCACGTTCCCCCTCGGGTCGGGCCAGGAAGACCTGCGCCGTGACGCCATCGAGACGATCGAAGCGATCCGGCGGGCGCCGACGGAGCTGCCGGGCGCGTCGACCGTTCTCGGCCTGTCCAACGTGAGCTTCGGTTTGAAGCCCGCGATCCGCCACGTGCTCAACAGCGTGTTCCTGCACGAATGCATGCAGGCAGGCCTCGACGCGGCGATCGTCCATGCGGCGCGCATCATGCCGATGCACAAGATCGACGAACACGCACGCGAGGTCGCGCTCGACCTGATCTACGACCGTCGCCGTGAAGGGTACGACCCGCTCACGGAACTGATGTCCTTGTTCGAGGGTGTCGAGGCCGGCTCCATCGAGAAGGAGGACCGTTCCGGGTGGCCGGTCGAGGAGCGGCTCAAGCACCGCATCATCGACGGCGACCGCGACGGCCTGGAGACCGACCTCGAAGAGCAGCTGACCAGCCGGCCCGCGCTCTCGATCATCAACGACGTGCTGCTCGAGGGCATGAAGGTCGTCGGCGAGCTGTTCGCCACCGGCGAGATGCAGCTGCCGTTCGTGCTGCAGAGCGCCGAGACGATGAAGGCCTCGGTGGCGTACCTCGAGCCCCACATGGAGAAGGCCGATGCGGGCGGCAAGGGCCGCGTCGT
>CAZJSY010000300.1:0-3725 GCA_964548555.1 uncultured Burkholderiales bacterium | reverse complement strand
TGGCGCAGGATGCCGGCCTGGGTCCACTCGTAGAACCGCACCTGCACGACGAGCACCGGTTCGACCCAGCGTGCGTCGTTGAGTCGTGGCGGGTCGACGAAGGGGCTGTCGACCCGTGCCAGCGGCGCGAGCAGGGCTTCGAGCTGCCTGCGGCCCCGCTCGTCGATGCCCGATCCGACCCGGCCCGCGTACCGGAACGCACCGGTCTCGTCGTGGTAGCCGACCAGGAGTGATCCCAGGTGCGACGCGAGCCGTCCGTTTCCGGGGAGCCAGCCGCCCACGACGAACTCCTGCTCACACGTGACCTTCACCTTGCGCCAGGCCTGCGAGCGGCGGCCCGGCTCGTAGCGGCTGTCGAGCCGCTTCGCCACCACCCCTTCGAGCCCCAGCCGGCGGCTTGCGGCGAGCACCATCTCGCCGTCACCGACGTGCGCGGGCGGCGTCTGCCAGGTCGGGCCGGCCAGCGCGAGTGCTTCCAACCGCCCGCGCCGCTGCGTGTACGGGCGGTCCATCAACGTTTCCCCGTCGACCCAGAGCACGTCGAAGAGCATGTACACCACGGGCGCCCGGGCTGCGAGCCGCCGGGCGACGTCGGACGAGCCCAGGTGCATGCGTGGTTGCAAGCGCTCGAAGCTCGGGCGCCCGGTCTCGTCCAGCGCCACGATCTCGCCGTCGAGCAGCATCGCCGTCGATCCGGCCGCTTCGCCGAGCGCGTGCAGCTCCGGGTAACGGTCGGTGACGTCGTTTCCTCGACGTGACGTCAGACGGACGCGGCCACTTTCGACAGCAGCGAGCGCGCGTACGCCGTCCCATTTCATCTCGAACGACCAGTGGTCGTCGTCGTGTGGCAGCGTGCTGTTGGTGGCCAGCATCGGCAGCACGCCCTCCGGCATCGGTTCGCGGGCCCCGTTCCCGCCTACGGCCCTCGCGCCCACGTCCCGACCCTACCCATGAGGGTGTGAGGCGTTGTTGGCTCCCTCGACTGCGCCCACCCGGCTGTCCGCCACGGGCCGCAGTTCCGTCCGCACGGGTATGGCACGGCCCCCTTTTCGGGTACCGGTTCTTTCGGACCACGAAAGGAGGATCATGCCGACGGGTCGACAGCCTGCGCCCGACATCGCGGCCCGGTTCTCGGATCTCGAGCACGCGCGTGCCGCGATCGAGGCCCTCGAGAACAGCGGCGTCGACGGCGATGACATCAAACTGCTCGGACCGGCCGCGCAGCAGGCGGCCACCGCGCCGGCCAAGACCGGTGCGGACGAGCGGGCGGTCCGACACGTCCTCTGGAACGTGACGAAGGCGAGTGTTGTGTGGGGCATCGTCGGCGCCGTCGTGGGGGCCGGCGTCGGGGCGATCGTCCTCGCGGCCGCCGGGTCCCTCGACTCCTGGGTGTGGCTCTTCGTCGCCGCGATCGTCGGAGGCTTCATCGTCTCCACCGCCGCGGGGATGATCGGCGCCGAACGATCGATCAGCGACTCCGACGCGTGGACCGTCACGTTCCAAGACGTCGACGACGGTCCGGTGTGGGTCGCAGTTCGCGCTCCCGATGCGAGCGTCGTCGAGAAGGCGCGTCGCGCGCTGGAACACGCCGAGCCGATCGACGTGCGCGTCGCACCGGGGCGACGCTGAGCGCGCTCAGGCGTTCGAATCTTCTCGTGACTCCAGGGCGCGCAGCGCGGCGCGGCGCGGCTTGCCGCCCGGTGTGCGCGGGATCTCCGTCACGAGCCTGAGCTCGCGGGGCAACTCGGCCGCGACCAGACGGTCGCGGCCGAAGTCACGCAACGCCTGCAGTGACGGCGGTGCGCACCCTTCCGTGGGCACCACATACGCAACGATGCGTTCACCCCACTCGGGATCCAGCGTGCCGGCGATGCACACGTCCCGTACTGCAGGATGCTCCAGCAACACGTCCTCGACCGCGGTGGGGCTCACGTTGACGCCCCCCGTGATGACGATGTCGCGCAGCCGGTCGACGACCCGCAGCCGGCCGTCCACGTCGAACGTTCCGACGTCTCCCGTTCGCAGCCGGCCGTCCGGAGTGAACGCGGCACGCGTGGCCGCGGCGTCACGGTGGTAGCCGCGCATCACGACCGGCCCGCGCACCAGGATCTCACCGTCGTGGGCGAGCGTTACGTCGACTCCGGGAAGCGCACGACCGTCGTGCACGCAACCACCACCGGTCTCGGTCTGGCCGTACGTCGTGGCAACGGGCACGCCGCGCCGCGACGCGGCCTGCACGAGGCGGGGCGGCGCGGGGCCACCACCGAGCAGCACGACCCTGAAGCGCTCCATCGCCGCGTCGCGCTCGAGTAGCCGGCCGAGCATCGTCGCGACGACGGAGACGAGTGTGGCGCCGTGGTCGGGCGCGTGCGCGACGGCGTCCGGGTCGAAGCGTTCGTGCACTGTGACGGGGACGTCCAACGCGCGCGAACGGGCGAGGATGGCGAGGCCCGCGACGCTGTGTACAGGTACGCAGCACAGCCACGCGTCGTGGGGTTCGATCCCGATCACCGCGTGAACCGCGCGGGCGGACGCCGCGAGGGCGTCGTGGCCGAGCTGGACGGCCTTGGGCTCGCCCGTCGTACCCGACGTCGCCATGACCGCGCCGACCGCCGCCGGCACGCGGGCGCCGCCGTCGAGCAGGCGAGGGCCGTCACCGCGGTCCAGATGCGTGGGGCGAAGATGCGCAAGCCTGGCCCGCAGCCGTTCGTCGGGAGCGCGGGGGTCCAGCGGAGCCACCGCCTGGCCGCGGTCCCAGGCCCGGGCGATGGCGTTCGCCGCCTGTGCACCGCGGGCTACGACCGCGACCAGGTCCGCTTCGTCGCTCCGGGCCATCGGGAGGTACCGTAACCGTTGGAGTGACTGCTCCCAGAGTTGCTCCCCGGAGATGTGTTCCCCGGAGATGTGTTCCCCGGAGAGTTGTTCCTCCGAGAGCGTTGTTCCCCCGAGAGCGTTGTTCACTGGAGGATCGTCGTGGCGAATCCGATCCGGCCCGCACTCGACTGGAAGCCCACCGGTACCGACTACACGGACATTCGGGCCGAGCATGCCGAGGGCATCGCCAAGATCACGATCAACCGGCCGGAGGTGCGCAACGCGTTCCGGCCGCGCACCCTCTACGAGTTGCAGGACGCGTTCGAGAAGGCGCGCAACGACTCGGACATCGGCGTCATCCTCCTCACCGGTGAAGGTCCCGACGCGTTCTGCTCCGGCGGCGACCAGCGCGTGCGCGGCGACGACGGCTACGTCGGTGACGACGGCGTCGGGCGGCTCAACGTGCTCGATCTGCAGATCCAGATCCGCCGTCTGCCGAAGCCCGTCGTCGCGATGGTCGCGGGGTACGCGATCGGTGGCGGCCACGTGCTGCACGTCGTGTGCGACCTCACGATCGCAGCCGACAACGCGCGTTTCGGCCAGACCGGTCCGAAGGTCGGTTCGTTCGACGGCGGCTACGGATCGGGACTGCTCGCCCGTTCGGTCGGTCAGAAAAAGGCGCGCGAGATCTGGTTCCTGTGCCGTCAGTACGACGCGCAGGAGGCACTCCGCATGGGCCTCGTCAACACCGTGGTTCCGCTCGAGACCCTCGAAGAGGAAACGGTCGCGTGGTGCCGTGACATGTTGCGGCACAGTCCGCTCGCGTTACGCATGCTGAAGGCGAGCTTCAATGCCGCCGACGACGGGCTCGCCGGGATCCAGCAGCTCGCCGGCGACGCGACGCTCCTCTA
>CAZJSY010000299.1:0-3732 GCA_964548555.1 uncultured Burkholderiales bacterium | reverse complement strand
GGGTGGCTTCGCGGGCGCCTTCGTCGGTGGTCCGCTCGAGGCCGGGCTCGGCGCGTTGGGCGCCGTCATCGTCCTGCTCGCCGCGATCGTCCTCGGCGTGCTGCTCGCTCCCGGCGTCGGTGTGCGCCGCGCGATCCACGCGATCGTGTCCGGCACGGTCGCCTTCGCGCGCATGTTGCACCGGGCGTTCGAGCTGCACGCGATCGGCGACGACTCACTGGGTGACGCGAGCGCGCGCGACGACGCCGCTGCGCCGCGGCGTCCGGCGCTCTACGACCAGTCGCAGGATCCGGTGAGCTTCGAGACCGAGCCCGAACGCGAGCCGGAGGAAGCGGAGGTCGTCGATCTCGAAGAGGAAGAGGTCGACGACGAGCCCGCGCCGGCGAAGGCGTCGATGGTCGCGCCGATGATCGATCCCGCGGCGTTGCAATCACCGGGTGCGTGGAAGCTGCCGCCGTCGAATGTTCTCCGTCGCAGCAACGGCAAGGCCGTCGACCCCCGTCTCGTCGACGAAGGCGGCCGCGTGCTGGAGGCGACGCTGCAGGAGTTCGGTGTGGACGCGCGTCTGGTGGGCCGGACGATCGGCCCTACGGTCACGCGTTACGAGCTCGAGCTCGGCGCAGGCGTGAAGGTGAGCCGGGTCACCGGGCTCAGCAAGGAGATCGCCTATTCGATGGCGAGCCACGACGTGCGCATCCTGGCGCCGATCCCGGGGCGCAGCGCGATCGGGGTGGAGGTGCCCAACAAGCAGCGTCAGCTCGTGACCCTCGGCGACATCCTCGCGAGCGAGGAAGCGGTGAAGGCGTCGCATCCGCTCGAGGTCGGGCTCGGGCGCGACATCGCGGGGCGCAGCCTGATGGCCAATCTTGCAACATTCCCGCACGTGCTGATCGCCGGGGCGACGGGCGCGGGGAAGTCGAGCTGCATCAACAGCATCATCACGTCGATTCTCATGCGCTCGACGCCGGATCAGGTGCGCTTGATCCTCGTCGACCCCAAGCGCGTCGAGCTCGGTGTCTACAACGGCTTGCCGCACCTGCTCACCGAGGTGGTCACGAACCCCAAGCGCGCGGCGAACGCGCTCGAGTGGGCAGTGCGCGAGATGGACCTGCGCTACGAGCTGCTCGCGGAGGTCGGCGTACGCGATATCACGGGCTACAACGCGATGTACGACCGCGGCGATCTCCCGACGGCGTCCAACCCCGATCCGGTCGGCGGCAAGACCTACGAGCGACTGCCGTTCATCCTCGTGGTCGTCGACGAGCTCAACGACCTCATGATGGTGGCGGCGCGCGACGTGGAAGCGAGCATCTGTCGCATCGCGCAGATGGCACGGGCTGTCGGCATCCATCTCGTGATCGCGACGCAGCGCCCGTCGGTCGATGTCATCACCGGCGTCATCAAGGCCAACGTGCCGAGCCGTCTCGCGTTCTCGGTGAGCAGCCTCGCCGACTCGCGGGTGATTCTCGACCAGCCCGGCGCGGAGAAGCTCATCGGTCAGGGCGACATGCTCGTGCTCTCCGCGTCGTCGAACCGGCCCCAGCGCGTGCAGGGTTCCTGGGTCGACGAGGAGTGCGTCCGCAAGGTCGTCGCCCATTGGCGCCGTCAGGTGAGTGCTCCCAGCTATGTCGAGGGCCTGCAGGGCGACGAGAACGCCTCGGGAGGCGGCGCCGGCGGCGACATCGACGACGACGACGAGCTGCTCGGTGAGGCGATGGAGCTCGTGGTCCGCAGCGGACTCGGCTCGACGAGCATGTTGCAGCGCAAGCTGCGGGTGGGCTTCGCGCGTGCCGGTCGGCTGATGGACCTCATGGAGCGCAAGGGTGTCGTGGGCCCGTCCGAAGGCTCGAAGGCGCGGGCCGTGCTCATGACCGTCGAGGAGCTCGAGCAGTCGCGCGAACGGGTGTAGGCAGGCCCGGCGAGCCGAAGGGCGCCTCGCGGAGCCCTTGTAGGATGGCCACGTGACCACCTCTCCTCGCGCTCGCGCGCCGCGCTTCTACGTCGAGACGCTCGGCTGCCCGAAGAACGCGGTGGATTCCGACAAGGTGGTGGCGTCGTTGCTCGCCGACGGGCTCGTCGCCGCGCCCGACGCTTCCGACGCCGATGTCGTCGTGGTCAACACGTGTGCGTTCGTCGAGGCCGCGCGTCAGGAGTCGATCGAGACGATCCTGGCACTGGCCGACGAACGCAAGGACGGCGCGCGGCTCGTCGTCACCGGGTGCATGGCCGAGCGGTACGGCGACGAGCTCGCGGCCGCGCTGCCGGAGGTCGATGCCGTGGTCGGCTTCGCACAGGAAGCGTCGATCGCGCCGGTCGCCTTCCGTCGCAAGCCCGAAGGCGTGCGCGATCTCCTCGACCTCCCGCGTGCGGCACCGAGCGTTCCCTGGGCGTATGTGAAGGTCGCGGAAGGATGCGACCGCGCGTGCGCGTTCTGTGCGATCCCCTCGTTTCGCGGCGAGCAACGGTCGCGTCTACCGGAGTTGATCGAGGCGGAGGCACGGCTGCTCGTCGAAGGTGGTGTTCGCGAGCTCGTGCTCGTCGCGCAGGATCTCGCGTGGTACGGGCGCGATGCGGGTCAGCCCGGCGCGCTCGTGCCGCTCCTGCACACGCTCGACGCGCTGCGTGCCGACGGTCTCGCGCGGGTGCGCCTGCTCTATCTCTATCCGAGCGAGGTGCGAGAGCCGCTCGTCTCGACGATGCTGGAGCTTCCGAGTGTCGTGCCGTACTTCGACCTGTCGTTGCAGCACGCGTCCGCACCGTTGCTGCGGTCCATGAAGCGTTGGGGCAACGGCGACCGCTTCCGCGAGATCATCGGCCGGATCCGCGAGCGCGAGCCCCACTCGACGTTCCGCTCGTCGTTCATCGTCGGCTTCCCGGGGGAGACGGAGAGCGACCACGACGAGCTCATCCGGTTCCTCGCCGACGTCGAGCTCGACTGGGCCGGCTTCTTCCCGTTCTCGCCCGAAGACGGCACGGCCGCGGTGTCGCTGCCCGACCGTGTCGACCCGCGCACCATGGGGGAGCGGCTGCGCGAGTGCAGCGAGCTCCAGGATCCGATCACGGCCGCGGCACGTGACGCGATCGTGGGTCGCGAGGTCGAAGTGCTCGTGGAGAACTTCGACGCCGGTTCCGGTGCCGTGACGGGGCGCTCGCCACACGAGGCGCCCGAGATCGACGGGCGCATCACGCTCCGCGAGTGCTTCGCGCGTCCCGGGTCGCTGGTGCGGGCGCGGGTCACCGAGGCGTGTGGCCCCGACCTCATCGCCGACGCGATCAGCACGCTGGAATGGGCCTCGTGAGCGCGTCCGCGACGCCGGTTCGCCGCTTCGGGCCGGGTGCGATCGCGACGCCGGCGAACGCGGTCACGGCGATCAGGCTGTTGCTCGCGGTTCCGACGCTGGTTCTCGTCGTCCGGGTCGGCGCATCGTGGTCGACGTTCGCGATGTGGACCGTGCTCGCGTGCACCGACGGGCTCGACGGCTGGCTCGCCCGCCGCGACGGCACGACGCGCTCGGGAGCGTTCCTCGATCCGCTGGCCGACAAGTTCCTCGTCGTCGGGGGCTTCCTCGCGTTGGCGGTGCGGGGCGACTTCGGATGGTTTCCCGTCGTGCTGGTCGTGGGGCGCGAGCTGTCGATCTCCACCTACCGGTCGCTGGCCGCGCGACGCGGCGTCTCCGTACCGGCCCGGCAGCTCGGCAAGTGGAAGACGTTCCTCCAGCTGTGTGCGGTCGG
>CAZJSY010000298.1:0-3746 GCA_964548555.1 uncultured Burkholderiales bacterium | reverse complement strand
GCGGAAGCGCGAAGAAAGCTCGTGACCCGAGCTTCCAGGCGATCCTGCCGCTGCGTGGCAAGATCCTCAACGTCGAGCGCGCCCGCATCGACCGCATGCTCAAGAACGAGGAGATCCAGGCGCTCATCACGGCGATCGGCGCCGGGGTCGGTGAAGAGTTCGATGCCGACAAGATCCGGTACCACAAGGTCGTCCTGATGACCGACGCCGACGTCGACGGCGCGCACATCCGCACGCTGCTGCTGACGTTCTTCTACCGCCAGCTCGCCGACTTGGTGAAGCGGGGCTACGTCTACATCGCGCAGCCGCCGCTGTACCGCGCCGACCTCGGTCGAAACGACCGCACGTACCTCAAGGACGAAGCGGCACTTCGCCGCTTCGAGGCTGAGCACGAAGGCCGCAAGATCGAGATCAACCGGTTCAAGGGTCTCGGCGAGATGGATTGGCAGGAGCTCGGCGAGACGACCATGAACCCCGCCACGCGCACGCTGCTGCGGGTGTCGGTCGAAGACGCCGCGATCGCCGACGAGATCTTCTCCACCCTCATGGGCGACGACGTCGAGAGCCGGCGTGGATTCATCCAGGAGAACGCGAAGGACGTGCGCTTCCTCGACATCTGACGTGATGTCGAGCACGCACGGTAATTGATCCGAGAAAGAAGAGGTGTCGTCGCATGCCCGACGACCAGCAGACGCTAGGAAACATCGAACCGGTCGAGATCCAGGAGGAGATGGAACGCTCCTTCCTGGATTACGCGATGTCGGTCATCACCGCTCGCGCTCTTCCCGACGCGCGTGACGGGCTCAAGCCGGTGCACCGCCGCATTCTCTACGGGATGTACGAAGGCGGGCTCCGTCCCGACCGGAACTTCAAGAAGAGCGCGTCGGCAGTCGGCGACGTGATGGGCAAGTACCACCCGCACGGCGACACCGCGATCTACGACGCGCTCGCGCGCATGGCGCAAGACTTCTCGCTGCGCTACCCGCTGATCGACGGTCACGGCAACTTCGGTTCCCCCGATCCGAACGACCGCCCGGCGGCCATGAGGTACACCGAAGCGCGGTTGGCGCCGCTGGCGATGCAGCTGTTGGGTGAGATCGACGAGGACACGGTCGACTTCGCCGACACCTACGACGGTCAGAACACCGAACCCGTCGTGTTGCCGGCGCGCTTCCCCAACATGCTTGTCAACGGGGTCGGCGGCATCGCGGTCGGTATGGCAACCAACATCCCGCCGCACAACCTCGGCGAGATCATCGACGCGGTCGTCCACCTGATCGACAATCCCGGTGCGACGCCCGACGACTTGATGCAGTTCGTGCAGGGCCCCGACTTCCCCACGGGCGCGTTGATCCTCGGTCGGTCCGGCATTCTCGACGCGTACCGCACCGGCCGCGGGTCGGTGAAGATGCGCGCGGTCGCGGAGATCGACGAAGACCGTCGTGGAGGTCAGCGCATCGTCGTGAGCGCGGTGCCTTACCAGACGTCGGTCGAGGTCATCGGCCAGAAGATCGCAGAGCTCGTCAACGAGCGGCGCATCGAAGGCGTGCGCGACGTTCGTAACGAGTCCTCGGGTGACACGGTGCGGCTCGTGGTGGATCTCAAGCGCGACGCCAACGCGCAGGTGGTGCTGAATCAGCTGTGGAAGCACACACCGATGCAAACCAACTTCCCCTGCCACATGCTCGCTCTGGTCGACGGTGTTCCGCGGCTGCTCAACCTGGCACAGGCATTGCAGGTCTACGTCGACCATCAGGTCGAGGTCGTCCGCCGGCGCACCGAATACCGGTTGCGCAAAGCACGCGACCGTGCCCACATCGTCGAAGGCCTCATCCGTGCCCTCGACATGATCGACGCGATCGTGGCGTTGATTCGCGGTTCCGAGGACGTCGCCGCGGCACGCGAGGGTCTCATGGCCGCGCCGTTCTCGTTCACCGAGATCCAGGCCAGCCACATCCTCGACATGCAGCTTCGCCGTCTGGCCCAGCTCGAGGGTCAGAAGCTGCGCGATGAGTTCGCCGAGCTCACCGCGACGATTGCCGAGCTGGAGTCGATCCTCGCCGACCAGGCGAAGCTGCGCGGGGTCATCAAGGACGAGCTCGCCGAGGTCCGCAACGACTACGCCGACGAGCGCCGCACACAGATCACCTACGACAGCGGCGACATCGATGATCTCGACCTCATCGAGGACGAGGAGGTCGTCGTCGTCTTGTCGCACCGCGGGTACGTCAAGACCGTCTCGGTCGATGCTTTCCGTCGCCAGGGCCGCGGTGGGAAGGGTGTGAAGGGCGGGAACCTGCGCGACGAGGACTACGTCGAGCACCTGCTGATGACGACCGCACACTCGTACCTGTTGTTCTTCTCGAACAAGGGTCGTGTGTACCGACTCCGTGCGCACGAGATCCCGATGAAGGAGCGGACGGCACGCGGCACCGCGCTCGTCAACCTCATTGCGCTCCAACCCGACGAGCGCATCCAGGCCGTCATCGACACGCGCACCTACGAGGAGGGCGCGTACCTCTTCTTCGCGACGAAGAAGGGAATGGTCAAGAAGACGCGGATGTCGGAGTACGACTCGTCACTGCGCACCGGGCTCATCGCGATCAATCTGCGCGACGACGACGAGCTCGTGCGCGTCGTGCAGACCCGCGGCAACGACGACATCTTCATGGTCTCGAGGGCGGGCATGACCATCCGCTTCAACGAAGACGACGTGCGTCCGATGGGACGGGCGACCGCCGGTGTGCGGGGCATGAAGCTGCGCAACGAGGCCGACGCGGTCGTCAGTTGCGATGTCGCACGCGACGACGCCGTCATGCTGTTCGTCAGCTCCAGCGGTCACGGCAAGCGCACGAAGCTGGACCGGTTCAACCGGCAGGGCCGGGGCGGTCAGGGTGTGCGCGGCATGCGAGTGACTGCGAGCCGGGGTGAAGTGGTGGCGGCGTTCATGGTCGGCGCCGACGACGAGATCCTGGTGTTCTCGTCTGCTGGCAATATCATCCGCATGGGAGCGAACGAGATCTCGTCGCAGGGTCGGGACGCAACCGGCGTGCGTGTAGCCCGACTCGGTGAGGGTGAGGCGATCGTCGCAGTCGCGCCGGTCCTGGAGGCCGAAGCCGAGGGGGAGTAGACCCCAGTGGACACAGCCGCGGAGCGGTCGACCGCCGACTCCTCTCCGAAGGGCAAGGGACGGAAGCCCGCCCGCGGCACCACCGCAGCGCTGACCTCGCACCTGCCACAACGGCGGTACCGCCAGACGATCCAGAAGCTCGACCTCTGGTCGGTGCTGAAGATCTCGTTGTGCTTCTACCTGAGCGGTCTCGTGGTCACGATCGTCGCCGGCGTGGTGCTCTGGGTCATCGCCGATGCCTTCAACGTGATTCACGACGTCGAGCGATTCATGGGCGACCTCCTGAGCTCGAAGGACTTCAAGTTCCTGTCGGCCCAGATCCTCGAAGGCACCGTGTTGATCGGTCTGGTGGTGGTGGCGCTGCTGACGATCATCACCGTCATCGGCGCGGCGTTCTACAACCTGTTCGGCGAGATGGTCGGCGGTATCGAGGTGACCATCGTCGAAGAAGACGTCGGCCCTCGCGTCTGATGGCGCTCGCCGTCGCCTGGGTTCGCAGCAGGGCGGCTTGGTAATCTTGGCGATTCTGCGGGGCTATAGCTCAGTCGGTTAGAGCGCACCCCTGATAAGGGTGAGGTCGGTGGTTCGATTCCACCTAGCCCCACGCACGCACGCA